>NZ_CP050296.1:5003568-5305925 GCF_014189455.1 Mesorhizobium huakuii | reverse complement strand
TGCCGCTGCCATCGAGGCTGGGCTCTAGCGACGCCAGCCTGATCTCGAATTCTATGTCGAGAATTTTCGGGATGCCGGATTGCTTCAGCGCCTTCCTGAAGGCGATCACCGCCTTGCGGTCCTTGATCGGATACCACAGCGCATAGATGCCGCCGGGCCAGCGCTTGTGTGCCCTTATGAGACCGTCGACGAGTCGATCGAACTCGCCCTCCTCCTCGAAGGGCGGATCGATGAGCACCAGGCCGCGCTTCTCCTTCGGCGGCAGATGCGCGCCAAGCGCCAGCCAGCCATCGAGTTCCATCACCCTCACCTGGAAATCGCCGGCGAATTCCGCCTTCAGCTTGGCGGCGTCTTTCGGGTGCAGTTCAATCGCCGACAGCCGATCCTGCTTGCGCAGGAGCTGGCGCGCGAGCAGTGGCGAGCCCGGATATTTCTTCAAGCCGTCCCCGGGATTGAGCGAGCGCACCGCCTCCAGATAAGGCGCCAGCAGCGCGCCCGCCTTCGCGTCGAACGAGGCATCGATCAGCCTGCCGATGCCGCCCTGCCACTCGCCGGTCTTCTGCGCCTCGAGTGACGACAGATCGTAGCGGCCAATGCCGGCATGGGTGTCGACGACGCGAAACGCCTTGTCCTTCTGTTTGAGATAGTCGAGCAGGCGCGTCAGCACGACATGCTTGACGACGTCGGCGAAATTTCCGGCGTGGTAGGCGTGGCGGTAGTTCACTTAGGCCCCCTGCCCCAACGCGGCGGCGGTGGTTGCGAGT
Source organism: Mesorhizobium huakuii (assembly GCF_014189455.1). Taxonomy (NCBI): domain Bacteria; kingdom Pseudomonadati; phylum Pseudomonadota; class Alphaproteobacteria; order Hyphomicrobiales; family Phyllobacteriaceae; genus Mesorhizobium; species Mesorhizobium huakuii. The sequence goes on along the minus strand of NZ_CP050296.1, from coordinate 5,305,161 downwards.
TCGGATTGTCCGGCCGGCTACCACCAGAACGCAAGGACAGCAGGAAGCCGATCAAACCGATCGCCATCAAGGAGAAGCCGACCGGCCGCGCACGCCGGTCGGTTTCGCCGACACCGGAGCGCAAGATGAGATCGACCGCTCGCATCGGGATGTCCTCGGCATCGCCTGGACCGACGGTGAAGAGGTAAGGACCGGGGCTGACCGTCGCGATCACGCCGCCCTCATCGCGAAAGATCTTGTCGGGCAGCTGCGGGCTGACCTGGCGCGGGTTGTCGACGTGGTTGAACTGCAACGTCGAGGCAAGCACCGTGCGGCCGTTGCTGGCGGCGGTCAGCGTCAACACCGTGCGCTGCTGCGAAACGATGCGTTCGGCCCGCGCGGTCAGGTCGACCAGCACCCGCACCGGCGCATCGCGGCCTGCGAGCGACACGGTCAACGGCTTGAAGCGGCCTTGCTCATAGACGCGCCAAGTGCCGATCTCGCGCCCGGAAAAATTGGTCATCGCCCAGGGATAGAGAAGGCCGATGCCGGTGCCGGCGAGCAGGATCAGGACAAACAGAAAGCGCATTCAGACACTCACCTTGCAATCACACCTTGCCGGACAACTGGCCTGCATCGGCACCGTCGCGCAGGCGTTCCATCTCGTCCAGCAGCATGTCGAGGCCGAGCTCGAATGTCTTGTCGAATTCGGCGGTGCCAAAAAAGCGCCCGGCGGCCATGACATTGGGAAAATCCCGGGCCAGTTGCTCGTCGCTGACCGTGTTCACCGCCGACGGACCCTTGGCATAGCCCGCGTTCTCGTCCAGCACCGCGCCCATCAGATAATAGCCGACGGCACGGAACAGCCTGGCGCTGAGTTCGACGTCGAAGCCGCCATCCCTGAACAGGCCGATAATGCCGTTCAACCAGGCAAGGCAGGTCGGCGAGTTCATCCGGTAGGTGACAAAGAAGGCAGCATAGGCGGGATGGTCACGGCCGATGCGGCGAAAATCCTCGATGGCGATGCGCATCCTTTGCCGCCACGGCAGGCTGGCGTCGGGCATTTCAAGCGCACCGACCAGCCGGTCGACCAGCGCCTCGTGCAAATGCGCCACCGAAGGAAAGTGATGGTAGATGCTCATCGCCTCGCAGCCGAGCGCCGACGCCAGCTTGCGCATTGAAAAGCCGGCGAGCCCCTCCGTCTCGATAACGTCGAAGGCCGCGTCCTCGATCATTTCGCGCGACAGGCGCCCACGCGCTCGCTTTTTTTGATCGATGAGTCCATGGCGTCGCTTGACAGCTTACACTGTAAGGTTCATTTTCCACGTCACCTTACATCGTAAGGCCAACAAAGACCAGAGGAGAATGTCATGTTTGCCTATCGCATTCTTTCATCCGTGCCTTCTTCCATACGCCACACCTGCCTGCTCGCTGCTGCCGGCTGTGCGCTGACACTGGCCGCGGCACCTGCCCATGCCGACGACTATGATGCCACCCTCAAGGACATCCAGTCGACCATGGGCGGCGTGCCGAGCTTTGTGAAGCAGTTTCCCAAGGCCGGTCTGCCCGGTGCATGGGCCGAGGTCAAGGCCATCGAACTCAGCGACAAGACGGCACTGCCGCCGAAGGTCAAGTCGCTGATCTCGCTGGCGGTGGCGGCGCAGATTCCGTGCACCTATTGCATCTGGTCGGACACGCAGGACGCCAAGCGCGCCGGCGCCACCGACGAGGAAATCCAGGAAGCCGTGGCGATGGCTGCGCTCACCCGCCACTGGAGCACCATCTTCAATGGCATGCAGGTCGATTTCGACACATTCAAGAAGGAAATGGGTGGGCAGTGATGCCTGGCTAACCCCTGGCCAGCGGCATGGCCTGTCGACGGCGGGTCATGCCCAATCAATCAAAGTACCGCATGCCGTCAGCGCTGATGACGACTTCGCCATCTTCCGGATTTGACCATTCCGCACCGGCCGGATCGACTGTCACATCGGCATTGCCAACGCTTGGGATTTCGCGCAACGCTCGTGCCGAAACTATTTCGAATGGCGCATGAGCCGATATCCCATGGCGAATAGCACAGTGCTGATCACCGGAGCCCGAGCACCGGTGGCGCTGCATCTGGCGCGACTGCTTCACGGCGCCGGGCGGCGGGTTATCCTGGCCGACAGCCCGGCCCGCCCTATCGCCGCGGCGAGCAAATCATGCGCGCTCTATCACCGCTTGCCGCCGCCGCGATTTGCCGGGCGTGCCTATGGCAAAGCCGTCGAGGCGCTGGTCCGTAGCGAAGGCATCGAGTTGGTCATCCCGACTTGCGAAGAGATCTTCTATCTGGGCCAGATCTGGCGCGACCGCGCGATGCCTGCGCGACTGTTCGCGCCCGACATGGCGCTGCTGGCGCAGGTGCATGACAAGCACGCCTTCATGCAGCTGACCGAAAGCCTCGGCCTCGCCGTGCCGGAAACAATGCTGCTGCAGAGCAAGGATGATCTGCAGGCCGTGCGCAGCCGATCGCGCGAACTGGTGTTCAAGCCGGTCTGGTCGCGTTTCGCCAGCCATGTGCTGCTGCGCCCATCACAGGACGAACTCGATGCCATTGAGCCGTCACCGGCAATGCCGTGGGTGGCGCAGCGCTTTGTCTCCGGCGACGAGATCAGCGCCTATGCGGTGGCGCTAAATGGCAAGCTCAAGGCGCTGGGGCTCTATCGTTCGCTCTATCGCGCCGGCAAAGGCGCAGGTATTTATTTCGAGCTGGTCGAGGATCCCGCCGCTCGGCGCCTCGTCGAGACCTTCGTCGCCGGCACCGGCTGGACCGGCCAGATATCCTTCGACCTGATACGCGAAAGGGATGGCCGGGTGCTGCCGCTGGAGTGCAATCCGCGTGCCGTGAGCGGCTTGCACTTCTTCCGTGATCCACGGCGTTTCACCGAGGCCATGCTCGAGGACGGCCGCGAGGTGAAACCGGACGTCTCCACGCCGCAGACAGTGCGGCCGGCGATGTGGATCTACGGATTGCCGGCGGCCTTACGATCCCTGCGGATCGCGCGCTTCAGCCAGGCGATGCGCGCGGCCGACGAACTGCTCGACTGGCCCGGCGACCCCGCGCCGAAACAGGCGCAATGGCGCGCTCTGGCCGAGATCGCCGGCGCGGCATTACGCCAGCACATCAGCCTGCAGCAGGCGTCGACGCGCGACATCGAATGGAACGGACCACTTCAGGACTGATCCTCGTCGAATCGATAAATGGACCTATCCCGTTGTTCAGGAACGGTCTTGTAAATATCGATCAAGAGCTAAAGCTCGATCTGGTGAACGCGAGGGTCCGCCGCAGCCGATGGCATCTTGCCTTCCATGATGGCCGCTATGTCGCGACGCAGGAAATCCAGCGGACCGATTGCCGGCAACGCCTCCGGCGGCAAACGCGCATTGTCGCTCGCCGATTTCAGCACCTTGCGATCCTGCTCCAAGGCAATGTTGAACAGCGGTTTGAAGGCGAGCGCCTTTAAATGACCGATCCCGCCCTGGCGCTGACCGATCAGCCAGCCGACACCCTCGACGGTCCGCTCATCGGCCTGGCGCAGATGGAAAGTCGTCGCCAGCACAAGCCCGTTTGTGCCCCAATATTCCAGTTCGGCGATACCGGGATGGCGAAAGCGGCCGATGGTCTTGGTGCGCGCGCCTTCCAGAAGCCGGCTGATCAATCCCTGCTGGCGCTCTTCACCGGTGTAGCAGGCTTCGACCCAGCCCTCGCCGCCGGTCACCTCGACATGAACCAGATGCCGTTTGGCACTGAGCCCGCGCAGCAAACCCTGGTGGGTGAAATGCGTGTGGGTGGCGTCAAGGATGTTTTCCGCTGCGTCGATGACCGTCGACTGCGTCGAGGAGCGCACGCGCCGCACGATCACATCCTGGCCCTGCATACAGTGCAGATAAGGTTCGCCCTCGGGGAGCCGACCGCGACGAAGACGACGCCGTCGCGCTCGATCGCGCGATAGCGCCGCACCCGATAATGGGGCACCGCGCCGACATGGCCGGGAATGGCGGTGCAGCGGCCATCACCGTCAAAACGCCAGCCATGATAGGGACATTCGATCTCGCCCTTGACGATTTTGCCGGTCGACAATTCGACCAGCCGGTGCGCGCAGCGGTCGAACAGGGCCGAAATCCCGGTTGCCGACCGGAACAGCACGATCGGAGCGCCATCAAGCAGGAGACGCCAGGGCTTGCGCCCGACTTCGGTGGACAGCGCCACGGCCTGCCAGTGATCCTCTTGCTCGCTCTTGCCTCGGCGCTCGCTCACAGTTCAAATCTCCGAAGCAGTGGTACACCAATCGACGCCAGGACTGTTTCCATGATCCGCACCGCAACGCGACGGCCAAGCGGCAGATGCCTGACGTAGACGGCGTTGTACTCGATCGCCGGCACCGCGCCGCGACGGCGTTTGAAATCGGCCGCACCGGCGCTCATGTTGAAGAACAGGCCGCGCGCCGTGGCATGATCCTGCGCCATCGCCATCATCATGCGGTAGAGCCCGTCGCCGATCGGCAGGCTGGTGTCGTAGCCGACGATTGGCTGGGTCAGCGTCCGGCCATTTTCGAACAGACCGGTGACGGCGACGAGCCTGCCGCTGCCGTTGTCGCGCAAGCCGACAAGTCTGAGGATGCCGCGACGGTGCATCTCGCCGATGTAGCGGGCTGTGTAGTGCGGATTGAGCGGGGTGTATTTGTCGAGATAGAGCATGGCGTAGAGCTCTTCGCTCCTGACGTAGTCGGCTTCGCTGAAGTCGCGATCGCCGACCAGGCGAAAGGGCGTCGAGCGCAACCGGCTGCGGTCGCGTTTCATGTCGCGCGTCGTCGACGGCGCCGCGCTGCGATCGGCGAAGATATAGATCTGCCGCGCTGCCAGCATACGAAAGCCTTGCGCCTTCAGCGCCGCGATGGTTGAGGGGTCCGCGATATCGTTGAGCGAGCGGATGACAATGGCGCGATCTGGAAAGCGCGTGGTCAGTTCAGTCCGCATCTCGGCGATGGCGGCGCGTTCGAGCCGTGGCACCGGATTGGTCGAATAGAGCCAATTGTTGACCTGTACCTGATGGTCGAGGCCGCTTGCCTTCACCAGCGGTGCACAGGCACGGACCAGCGCGCGAACCATGCGCTCCAGCAACGGGCTCGAAGCAAAGTTGCGCGTTTCGTCGATGGCATAGTCGATATAGGCGCTGGACGGGCAGCAGATGTAGCAGTTCGGCGCCTCGCTGGCGTCGTTCAAAGTCAGCGGAAAAATGCGCCCGGCGACCTCGAAAGCCTCGACCCTGACCGCCAGGTTGCGCACGAGATCGCGGGCCGGCACCTCGTTGAAAAGCTCGACCAGGGCCTCGACCTGGCGCGGACTGTTCTCGACCCGATCGGCTTGGCTTTCGTCGACGTTTTCAAGACTCACGGCCTCGCCCCCAGCCGGCATTCGACGCGGCGCAACTTGCGGCCGGTTTCCAGGGGCAGCGGTGCACGGACGAGTTCCACTGCCACGCTTGGCTGGCGCGCGGCAAGCAGCGCGCGCACCGCCTCCAGGGCAGCCTCCGCCGCGTCGTTGGCAAGGCCCGGCGCCAGCCGCAGCTCGACCCTATCGGCTGCCGTCTGGATCAGCCGGAAATCGTCGATACGGCGATCGGCCCTCAACACGGCGTTTCGCAAAATATCTGGCGTAACCAGGATTGGTCCATGCATTGAGACCAGCCGGAAGACATCGTCCATGCGGCCGACAATCTCGTCCACCGTGCGCAGCGGCGAGCCACAGCGGCAAGGCACCTTGGACAGGCGCAGCAAGTCGTTCATCCGATAACGCGCCATGATCTGCGTCTGCCGGCGGAAGGCCGTGACCAGCGGCGTGACCAGACCGTCGCCGACCGGCTCGAACTCGAAATACACCGAATCTTCGGCCAGATGCAGCCCGCCTTCCCGGCACGTGACCGCGAACAGTCCCTCCGTCGCCATGTAAATCTGGTCGAGCGGGAGCCCGAAAAACGCCTCGATGACCGGCCGGTCGACCGGATCCAGCGTTTCGGCGGCCGCGAAGACGCGGACCGGCGCCAGCCTGAAATTCTCGGTCGCGACGTGGCGCAGTATCTTGGGCGGCGCAATGATCACCGTCGGCGCAAAATCCTCGAGTGCATCGCGCCAGCTTTCCGGACCAAGCCTGAGGTCGAAGAAGCCGAGTTCGACGCGCCGGGATTGGCGCGCGCTGTCATAGAGTCCGCTGTTCTGCGGCAGGATCACGGCCACGCGCTGCCGGCGCCACAGAAGGTCGGGAATGGCTTTGGCCAGGATCGTACCCAGCCAGCGATATTTCTCGGCCTCGGAAATGACGAACAGGCCGCGATTGCCCGATGTCCCGGTGCTGGCGCCGACGGTCAGATCGCCGAGGCAGCCATCTGAGGAAGCAGCGCCCCAGGCATCGCTGGCCGACACGCCGCGAATGTTGAAGCGCTCGAAATTCGCCATCAGCAGTGCCTTGTCGGTCACCGGCAGATCGTCGAGACGGCGCGGCGGCTTGCCGTAGAAAGGCGCCAGCGGCAGGTCGCGGTCGAGCCAGCGACGCAAGGCGCGGGCCTGCCAGCGTTCGAAATTCTTGCGGCTCTTGCGCGACACCCATCGAGTGTGGGCGAACGAGCCCAGCGCTTCAGCGAACCCGCTCATACGCTCTCGCCATCCAGATCATATGATTTCGGCTCCGGATCATGGCAGAACATCACCTCGCCGCCGTCCGCCAGAAAACGGCGCAGGACTTCGCTGGTCGGCTCGATGGCGGTGAAGTCTTCGGCCAGCAGGCTTGCGGGAAAGCCGGGCGTGCGTCTCTGCACCAGTGCCGCGAGCAGCCATTGCACGTCGACGGCGTAAAGCAGCGGCCGCTCCATTCCGGCGAACAACAGGCCGAACTGCCCGTCGGCATGACCGGGCAGATCGACCGCAACCACGCTGCCGTCGCCGAACAGATCGGCACCGCCGGGAATGGCGCCACGCGGCGCGATCCGTGCCTTGCTCGACAGTCCGTCGAGGCGGGTCTCGAAGTCGGTCGGAAACAGTTCGGCGAAGACGCCATGGCGCAGATTCTGCCACGCCGTGCGCGCCTTCAGCCGCGACCAGGCGGCGTCGCTGGCAATGAAACGGGCATTGGCAAACTGCGACAGGCCGGAAATGTGGTCGGCATGGAAATGGGTGACGATGACAGTGCGCACATCTTGCGGGGTGAGGCCGAACCGCGCCAGCACCGGCAGCGGTTGCTCGGCCGCGTTGAGCTGGGGCTTAAGTATCGCGCCATAGAGGCGCAGTGCAGTGCCGCGGTCGGTGCCGCGGGTCGCTTGCGGTGTATAGCCGGTGTCGATCAGCACCGGGCCGGCCCGCGGGTGGATGATGAGGCCATAGCGAACACGCAGCCGGACGCTCTGCCAGCTGCCGCCGTGCAGGATCAGCCTTTCGGCGGCACTGACCCAGGCGCTGTTGGCGAAGACAATCTTCACGCCGCCGCCCTCCCTGCTGCAAACCGGCTTTCCGCCGCCTTGCCGAATGTGCGGTCAAGCCCCTCCTCGAATGACACTTTCGGCGCCCAGCCCAGCATCCGCGCAGCCTTTGAAATATCGAGGCTCTGGGCATAGGCGAACAGGCCGAGGCCGTAGCGTGTGACCGGCGGTTCGGGCCGGCCCGGCAAGCGCAGCGCCACCGCCTCCATCGCACCTGCCGCCAGCATGGCCGGCCACAACGGCATTTTTCGCCACCGCGCCGCCACGCCGGCGCGCGCGCAGGCGCCTTCGGCAATGCGGCGCACCGGCAGCACCTCACCACCGGAAACGTTGAAAATCTGGCCATCGGCATCGCTGCCGGCCTCGAGCGCCGCGACCACCGCATCGACGACATCGTCGACATGGGTGAGGTCGATGCGCGCCTGGCCGTCGCGAAACAGCGGCAACGGCCGCCGGGCCGCCGCAAGCAGGCGCGGCAGCAAGGCGCGGTCGCCAGCCCCGTATATGCCGCGCGGCCTTAAGATGACCGGGCTAATCCCGGACGCAGCCAGCACGATCTCCTCCGCTTGCCGCTTGGTGAGGGCATAGGCATTGACCGGCTCCGGCAAAGCCATGTCCTCCGGCACGTCGAGCTGGTCGCGAAAGGCGAAGCAGACCGAGGGGCTGGATATCTGGACGAAGCGGCGCACGCCTTGCCGATGCGCGAAATCGACGAGATTGCGGGTTGCCGTGACGTTGGCCGCCTGAAAATCCGCCAGCCGGCCGAACGGTGCCGAAAGCGCCGCGCAATGTACAATGGCATCGAGTTCACCGAACGCGGCCTCGGCATCCGCGTCGAGCGGCTGCGACAGATCGCGGCGGACAACCGCATGACCGGCGGCTTCGAGCGCCACGCAGCGCCCGACATCGCGGCCTTGCGCCACCACTTGCATGCCGTCCGCTGCCAACCGCGCCACGATATGCGCGCCGAGGAAGCCGCTGGCGCCAGTGACGAGCACGCGCCTCATACCTGCAGCGCCATGCCGCCGAACGACACGCCGGCCGAGGTGCCGAGGAAGAGTACCTTGGCACCCGGCGCGATGCGCCGCTCGCGGCGCGCAATGTCGAAGGCGAAGGGGATCGAAGCGGCGATCTGGTTGCCATAGCGCGCCGCGATATCGACAAGCTTCTCCCGGGCAAAGCCGGTCTGACGCGCCATATGGACCAGGGCAAAGGGGCTGGCCTGATGCGGCACGACGAGGTCTACCTCTTCATGATCCCAGCCCGCGCGTTCCAACAGGTCAGTCAGGAAGCGGTTGAAATGTCGCGATGTGACGCGAAACAGCTCCTTACCATCCATATGGAATAGAGCGTGGCTGGCGAATTCCTGCGGCTGGCGATGGAAGTCGAAACGAGTACCGCCGGAACCTATACCACAGGCGTCATAGGCCGAGGGATAGGTGCGCATCAGGCTGGCTGCCATCTTGCCTTCTCCGGGCGCCGACCGGCACAGGATAGCCGCCGCCGCGCCGTCGCCGAACAGGGCAGCGATTTCCGGCTGGTCTTTCCAGGGCAAGGCGCGCGAGGCGACCTCCGAGGAGAATATGAGCGCCCGTTTGCTTTGCCCGGCCTCGATCATGCGGCCGGCAGTCTCGAAGGCGGTCAGGAAGCCGAGGCAAGTGCTGTTGACGTCGAAGGCCGCCGCCGAACCATCGGCCATGCCCAGCCGCTGCATCACCAGCGGCGCGGTCGATGGCAGCGGCTGGTAAGGCACGCCGCAGCCGCCGATGACAAGATCGATCTCGCCTGCCCCGATCCGGGCATCAGCGAGCGCCAGACGGGCCGCCGCGCAAGCGAGATCCACCTGCGATTCCGCATCGCAGACATAGCGTTCGACGACGCCGGTGGCGGCCTCAAGCTGGCCGTGGCCGAGCCCCAATTTCTCTTCGAGCGCGCGCGACGTCACGCACGTTGCCGGCACGGCACGCCCGGTTCCAATGATCTTGATCCGCATTCTCAGCCCGCCGCGTGAGTTGCTCTTCTTCCAACTCATAGATCGATGCTAACAATTTATGGTGATATTCCGTCAATCGTCGTTGACGATGAAGGTCTTGAATGAAGCAAAGAAGGTCTCCGCCCTTGCAAACCTCGATCGGTCTTGCGTTGGTTTTGCTGCTTGGCGACGCCACCTCTTGCTTGGCCAACACCGATTTCCTGAGAGTTTCGGTCGAGTGCCCAAATCCAGGCGGCAGCGGGATTCTCCAGACGATCGATGAAAAGCCCAATGGAAACCAGTCGCGTGTCTCGACATCCTACATTGACGGGCAGGTAGACAGGATCACCGTGTCTTATTCGGGAGATGGATCGAACTTCCGTGACCGGTTCACACTCAGTCGTTCGACAAGTGCCGGAACGAAGGAGTTTCCGGCGTTTCGCGCGTTCGAAGACCGTGCCAACGAATTGCTGAGGTTCTTTTGCCAGGCCGATCCGGAAACGAGGCAGCGGTATCTCGATCTGCTGCAAGCCAACCGGCAGTTGCTTATCGAGGAGAAGAGCCAGTAACAACCAAGCGAGGCGACGATCATTTGCCGACGTTTCTCAGACCTTGCGCTCCCAGCGCCGATCCGGCGTCGGCTGCCAGCAGGTTACGGCGTGGCCGGCGTGCCTCATCGTCTTCCAGTGTCCCCTGGCCGCCTCGACCTGGGCCGTGTCATGGCCATTGAATAGGAACACGACACGCTCGTAACCGGCAAGGTAGGGCGACACCATGCCGGCGTGCCGTTCCGCGCAGATACGCGATCGCGCAATGGACGGCGCTCTCTACCTATGCGCTCAATGCCATTGCCGATGTTGTGGCATGGAATGGACAGATGCGCGCTTTCCGGCAAAAATGACCGTTGATCCGCGCGGTGTGAATGAGAGGCCTTTATGCGCAGAGCCTGCGAGCAGTGCGATGGAAAGAGATCGCAATTGAAACTCGCCTCCACGAAGCGGCTTTCCGTTCAACTTTTGGCTCTTGGTTTTCTTTCCGCTATAACTGGTTGCGATGCGTCCTCTTTTCATAAGGAAATTTTGGCAAAATATTTTCACCGTGACGTTTATATTTGCAGCCCGAGCGGCTTTGGCCAGCAATCCAGTTGCACTCTGAAAATTTGACATCCGCAAGGGTCGCCCGAGCCCGTCTTCATTTAAGTATATTTCCTGGGATATAGGCCGAGATGCGCACTGATGTGGTGACCTCGGCATTTCCCAATGCCCAGCCCCTGACAGGCCGTCACATGGCCGATCCAAACTGTTGATTTGTAAAGAGCATCCTCCTCAGACGCTCACGGTCCGGCGTTGCGAGTCGAACCCAGCCCGACGATTAACCATTCGCCAACTGCCATAGTTAAGAAACTACTAATTTAGTTGACTATAATCCCTACAGGTATATTTTTGGCGTGTTGGGATGTGCAATTTGGGCGAGCAATCGACGATGATGGCACTGGGCACGTGATCGCGGTTTTGGGGCGCAGAGACGGATGAGCGGCAGCACGTAAAGCGTGCGGCACCGACCCGGCGAACCCAGAGAATAATTAACGCACATCAATGACGGCGAATCCGCTGATGCGGAGGGTTTGTCACGTTCTGAAGGCGTAGCTGGGCTGTTATCCCGGCTCGGCGGTAGCGTGCGCGTTGCGTAAGGGGCAAGCATGAACAAGGTCATCAAGGTTCTGAAACTGGGATCCGGGATCGGTCAAAGAGAGCCGAACCAAAAACGACGTCGCGCCCTGGTTGCCGGGGGCGCGGGCTTCCTGGGGTCGCATCTGTGCGAACGCCTGTTGCGGGATGGGTACGACGTCGTCGTGCTGGACAATTTCCATACCGGCAAGAGATACAATCTCAACGCCCTTCTGCGCGATCCAAGATTCACCTGCATCGAGCATGACATCGTCGATCCGCTGCCCGTGGATCTTCAAGTCGACGAGATCTACAATCTTGCCTGCCCTGCCTCTCCGCCGCACTATCAGGCGGACCCGATCCATACGTTCAAGACAAGTGTGCTCGGTTCGCTGAACCTTCTGGAACTCGCGCGCCGGAACAATGCCAAGATATTCCAGGCCTCGACTTCGGAGGTCTACGGCGACCCGTTCGTGCACCCACAGCCCGAGAGTTATTTCGGCAACGTCAACACGCATGGACCGCGCTCTTGCTATGATGAAGGCAAGCGTTCGGCCGAGACCCTGTTCTTCGACTATTCGAGGACATATGGCCTCGACATCCGCGTCGCCCGCATCTTCAACACCTACGGTCGCCGCATGCAGCCCGATGACGGGCGCGTGGTCTCGAACTTCATCGTCCAGGCATTGCGCGGCGAAGACCTGACCGTCTATGGCAGCGGCCTGCAGACCCGCTCCTTCTGTTACGCCGACGATCTGATCGAGGGCTTCATGCGGCTGATGAATGCGCCGCGTGCGCCCGCCCATCCGGTCAATCTCGGCAACCCCGGCGAATTCACCATCATGGAGCTCGCGACGCTGGTCGTCGGCTACACCAACTCCAGATCGAAGATCGTGCATCGGCCATTGCCGATCGACGATCCGAGGCAGCGCAAACCGGATATTTCCTTCGCCAGGGACAATCTCGGTTGGGAGCCGAGGATCAACCTGGCCCAGGGGCTGGCGCACACCGTCGACTATTTCGACACCTTGCTCTACGGCAGCCGGATGATCACAGGGGCCGCGGCCTCATGAGCCGACCAGCGATCCTGGTGACAGGTGGGGCGGGCTTCATCGGCAGCCACACCTGCAAGCTGCTGGCCGCCGCCGGCTATCTGCCCGTGGCTTTCGACAATCTGTGCCGCGGCAACCGGAAGTCCGTCGCCTGGGGTCCGCTTGTCGTGGGCGATATCCGGGACCGGGATGCGCTGCAAGCGGTGATCGGGACATACAGGCCGACGTCGGTCATCCACTTCGCGGCGCTGGCCTATGTCGGGGAATCCGCTCACCAGCCGGCCGATTATTATTCGACCAATGTGACCGGCACCATCGCCGTGCTCGACGCGGCACGCGCGCATGCCATCGACAACATCATCTTCTCCAGCAGCTGCGCGGACCTACGGCGTGCCGGAAGCGTTGCCCATTCGCGAGACTTCCTCGCAAAATCCGATCAGCCCTTACGGGCGCACCAAGCTGATGGGAGAACAGATCATCGGCGACTATGCGTCCGCCTATGGGATGAAATTTGCGATCCTGCGCTATTTCAATGCCTGCGGTGCCGATCCCGACGGCGAGCTCGGCGAGTGGCATTCGCCGGAGACGCATCTGATTCCCAGGGTGCTGATGGCGGCGTCTGGCATGATCGACGAAATCGAGGTCTTCGGCACGGATTATGACACGCCGGACGGCACCTGCGTGCGCGATTATATCCACGTCAGCGACCTGGCCCGCGCCCACCTGAAAGCCGTCCAACACCTCGAGGGCGGCGGACACAGCCTGGCGGTCAACCTCGGCACTGGGTGGGGCGTATCGATCAAGGAGATCATACAGGCGGTCAGCCGGATAACCTCAAGACCGGTTCCGGCCGTCTTCAGGGCCCGGCGCCCGGGAGATCCGGCCGAGCTCTATGCCGATCCGGGCAAGGCGCGCGCGTATCTTGGTTTTGTGCCGCAGCTTTCCGACCTCGACACGATCGTCAGGACGGCGGCGCCATTCTTCGGGCTGCAGACGAAACCGGTGAAACTGCCGCCAAGCCCGGCGGCCGCGTCCGTCGCGGCTGGATAGATCAGAGATAGCGCGGGTGGCAACTCGCGAGTTGGCCAAATCCGCTGGGGCTGCAGATATAGGGCGAACTGCCCGGAAACGATCCACCAATGACCGGATTGTAGGCGATCTTCACAGGCCCCGGCGTATGGACTTTGATCCGCTGTGGCGATGTAAAAGCGTAAGTACTTTCAGCCGTCCGTACCGCGCTCGTCATCAGAATCTGAGGCTCGCTTCTAAGCGAATGAACCGTGGACATGGTGTAGACCGGCTGGGCGCGGGCTTGCTGCGGACCGGATGGACCACAGGCTTGATAAAGACCGAATTGGTTTCGGTCGCATCCAGGCCCTGACAGCCTGCAACCACAGAGATCATCGCCACAGCCGCAACAATAGATACTATATTTTTGCTTGGGCCAAATACGCCGATTGCGGATTTGTTCATCATGTGTCCCTTGTTATCAAGTATAGGCCAAGGACGCATCGCGACATACCATGCCTTCGTCGCTTCTACGCCACGTGGGCAACCACTCGCACATCACGCATGAACATTAGACATCACTAATTATTAAATTTCATAAAAACCCTATGGTAGCGCCACCGTCTCGTCGTCCGTCAGTTGCAATTGAATGCGATCAATCGGCGGTCGGCGCGCCGACCGCTCAGCCGAACCACTTGATGGTTGACCATAAGCGATTCGCAAGTTCCCTGACAGGCGCCCGGCAAAGCGGCCCGCTGTCAAAACAGGGAAGGATTTGGGGGTTGCTCAACCCGCCGCGATGGGCTTGGAGCGAAAGGCACAATCGCTGACTGCGTCGACGCTCATGCAGGGCACCACCGGCTCAATATGGCTGAAACACGACCTAGTTCTTGGAATCGATCAGCTTGCGGGTCTCTTCGAACTGCGCGCCCTTGGTGTCGCCCACTTCGAATTTCCGATACTCGTCTGAAGGGTCCTCAGGGGTTCGTTTGAAACTGTACCATACCCCATCCGGATCCTTGCGTTGCTCAATGGTCCCACCCTCGATGCGGTGGCTGTAGCAGGTGCGCTGCTGCTTGCCCTTGTAGCTCTTGGACCGCCAGGCGACGTCCATGCACATCTTGCCGTCTTTGGTCACCAGCCACCTGCCCTCGGCGACAGAGGCTGAATCCTGCCCCGACGTCCAGGCCCGGAGGGGGCGACCGGTCTTTCCAAAATAGGCCGCTCCGTCTTTCCACAGCCATGTGCGGTCGGTGTAGAGACGCTGCAGCTCGAAAGCCGTCGGCACGGTGGCGGCGGCTTCCGCAGGCTTGGGGTTCTTTTCGTTGGCCGCTTGAGCCGCTCCGGAAAGCGCCAACTGGCCACAAACGACCAGCAGAGGCACAAGCCAGGCGCGCCTGGCAGACTGCTCGCGTTCCGGCTCTATGCGAGCCCAAGGCAATCTGATCGAAACTGTCGGCGCAATCAACGGTCGCATACGGTTTTCGCATCCCGATCCAGCGTAGCGCCGACACGATCGTGGCCGAGGACGCGCCACCTCGGAGCGTTCTCCCCATCGATGCAGCACCGGGTTTCCGGGCGCGGTCAGCAGCTTGGCTTACGCGCATTAACAGCTGGGCAAAGATCGATGTCAACCTTTTGCGCCGCAGCGAGGCGCTTCAGACCGAGAGGCGACAAGCCCACGGAACCACGGCCGATGTGAGACTTCGACGTCAAGCCACGAGGGCCGATCGAAGACGGTTCGAAGGCGTTTGTCGATTGGTATCGGCGCGAATGGAAATCCGGGCGTAAGGGGTGGCTGGCGCAGCCCCGCGCCGCCTCACTTCTCACGCCCGGATCCCAGTCCCCGCCGAACTCTTCTTAGTTAGCGCGCGCGGCAGGTGGCGCGCTGGCCAAATCCACTCGGACCGCAGATCCAGGGGGAATGACCGAGGAACGGACCACCATCGCCTGGCTGGAAAGAAACCTTCACTGGCGCCGGCGTGACGATCCTGGCCGGTTGCGGCCGCACGAAGGCGGCGTAGGCCGTCTCGGTCGTGCGTGTCACGCTGGTCGTCTGCATGAGGCGCTTGCGGTTGAACACATGACCGCGCGTCTTCCCGACGTAGTGGATCTTCTTGGCTGGCGCATGCACCGCGGGCTTGCTGGCGAGTGAGCCGGTCGTGGTCGCGTCCATGCTCTGGCAACCGGAAACCATCGAGATCAATGCAAAAGCAGCTATAGACCAGCCATTTTTTCTGCCTTTGGCAGCCAAGCCCCTGATGAATTTGTTCATCATCTATCCCCTGTCGATAAATGCAAATCGATTGGACGCAGAGATATTTTTCTCTGGTGTCTTCCGCGCCGCGTGAACAGCCAACCGCCACTCACATCATGTTCGAATATTAGAGGATACTTATTAAAATTCGCGCAAACGGCATGGTCAGTGCCGCCTTTCAGCGCTCGATCGGATATTATTAAAATTTGATCTTATTCGCTCGTGCCTGAGGCTGCGGCGGGTCGCCGGCCGGCAATCGAGACCGTCAATCAAGGTGAATGCAGTTCGGGAGAACTCTTACGGGTGGATGAGTCTGGGCGTCAGCGCCGCGTTTCCCAACCAGGGTCGAAGTAGAAGTTGCGGGCTCCGATGTTGCCCTGGCCAGCACCGGAAACCACATAGGCGACGCGGACGATGCGCAAGCCGCCGGCACCCTGCTGCAGCCCGTAGACGCCCTCCATGCCACGGTCGTAGAAACCCATGGCCGGCACGATGATCGCCAACAGGGCAAGCGAAGCCTGCAAGGCGAGTTTCGTCACATTGGCGCGCAGCGGGATCTTGTTCTCGATGACGTGCCTGACGACGATGACCAACACCAGGAACCCGTAGAGGAAGGCGTTGAGGGCGGCGAACCAGTAGAAGCCGGTGGCGTCAAAAGGGTGGTCAACGAGCAGGACGGGCAGCGCCGCACCGATGGCCAGCACCACATAGGGCGCGAAGGCACGAGCCGGCAGAAGATGCTTGGGGCCGCTGCCCTTGGGCGTGACGCGGAAATCGACGAACGATTTGGTCAAATAGTCGCGCACCGACGACAGCGTGCCGGCCAGTACCCAGGGCCAGCGCGCGAAGAAGAGGAACAGCGTGCCTTCCCAACTGATCGTCTTGGCCGTGATCGGCCGCGACACGCCAAAAGCCTTCAGCATCATCACCAGACCGACCAGGGCGACCGCGTTCGGCACGTAGTAGAACAGGAAGTCGAGATACATGACATTGGCGAAGTTGCGCCCGGTGGACAGCGCATAGATCGGCATGACGTACATCAGCAACGCAAAGACGGCGAATAGCGGATACCAGAGCTGGCAAAAGAGAAACTGGAACCTCAACCGCGGCGAGAGCTTGGCCAAATATGCGGGCGAATACTCGAGCAAGATCGTCATCAGGCTCCGCGACCACTGGAATTCCTGGGTGACGAGATCGGCGAAAGTCTGCGGTCCATCGCCATGCGCGATGGCGTCGATCGCGTGCACGCCGCGCCAGCCGGCCGCGTTGATCAGCATCGAGGTGGAATGATCCTCGGCCAGTTCCGGACCGAGACCGCCCGCCTGCTTCAGCGCCCTGGTTCGCACGGCATAATGCGAGCCGATGCAGAGCGGCGCCCCGCCGCCGGTATGGCCGGACTGCAAGGGTCCGTGGAACATCCCTTCCGGAAACAGCCGGCCGCGCGCCGACCAGCTTTCGGCGGCATTGTTGTCGCAGATGCTCGGCGCCGACACATAGCCGACCGTGGGATCGGCGAAGGGATAGAGGATTTCCCTGAGATAGGTCGGTGTCGGCACATGGTCGGCGTCCATCTGGGCGACGAAATCGTAACGCTGGTAACCATAGTGGTCGTAGAAGAACGCCAGATTGCCTTCCTTGCAGCGGGTGCGGCGCGGCCAAGTCTTGCGGTGATAGTCTTCCCTGCCGCGCCGCGTCGAAATCAGCACGCCGTGAGCATTGCACCAGGCGATCGTGTCTTCGGAGGGATCCTCGTCGGCAAGCCAGGTATCATGCGGGTAGTCTTGCGCCAGCATCGCCTCCAGCGTGCGCGCAACCACGGCAAACGGTTCCGAGGGGGCCTTGGTGACAACCATCGCGACCCGCGAACGCTTCGGGAGCGTATGAAGTTTGGACGGTTTTTTCGACGCATGCACGTTCAGGAGAAAATACAACGGCATCAGCGTGAGCCACAGCAGAATGGCTGTCGCGAATACATATGGTCCGATATGCTCAACATGCTCGGGCCTGAGCCACCAAGACCAGAAGAAGCCGAGCGTGACGAACCAGAAAGCCAAGGCCAGCCTGAGCAGCCATTGCTGGGTGGCCGACAGCACCGGCACGAGATAGGGCCGCTTCCGCGCCGAGCCGGCCAGGGCCGCCTCGGCTTGCCGTGCCCGTCTGTTCGTATGGCCGACTATGCCTACGTCTATACTCATCTGCTTACGCGCCGCCACTTCGGGCTTCAGCCAAACCGCGGTTGAAAACCCTCACATCCCGGCTGTAGAATCAGCTTCCGTTCTCTTAGAGTCAACTAAATTAAGTGTTGCTTAACTATGCTTCTTGAGCATTGGTTAACCTAGCCCCCCAGAGCCGCGAGGGCATCTCACAGAAGAGCCGCCAGAGGGCGACTCCGGAATGGAGAGCCGGCAAAATTTTCAGCACGGATGGGATTGAGCCGATTCGAAGAGGATCCGGCAGACCGGCATGTTAACCATGCCGAGCGAGTCATGGTTAAGCAACCGTTAATTGTACTTGACTCTTAGCTGCGACCGGCTCTTAAATTAGCCAGGGATAATATATCGGAATTTGACGCGAATTTGTGAGTATCGCGGCGAACCGTCTCTCTTGAGCTCCTCGTGTCGGCGCCTTGAGAGATGATTTCATGGCAGGAATTTGTGCTTAACATTCCCGCCAATAGTCGCTCCGAAATCCCGCAGATTCTGCCAATAAAGCCGATCGGGTGTGGATGGTCGTGTCGATCAGTCGTCGACATGCGGGCGAAGCTTCGACTTCCGCAGGATATCGAAGCTATGGAGATTATCATGAAAAATACCGCAGTAAGTGCGCTTGCAATGGCATTGGCCTTGGGCGGCAGCGTAGCGTTCCCAACTCTGGCGGGCGCCGGCTCCGAGGCCGCGACGGATCCCGTTCATACGAGCAGCGCCGCTTCGGCGTTCGGATCCTATGACCCCTACGGAGACTTCGGCGCCGACAAGAGTGCAAGCATCGAGGAGCTCTTCCTGCCCTGGGAAGACGTCGACCTGACGAGCCTACCCTTAGCCGATGCCTACGCGCTTCAGCGAAACCGGTCGCTGTTGATCACCATCGAGCCTTGGACCTGGTCGAAGGACTGGCGCATCACCCCGAGCGAACTGCGCGACGGCATATTGAGCGGCAAATATGACGCAAACATGCAGGCAATCTGCAATCTGGTGGGAGCAATGAAGAGCCCCGTCACCATTCGCTGGGCGCAGGAAATGGAGGACACCAACGGTCGCTTCACCTGGGCCAACTGGGCACCCAAGGACTGGATCGCCGCCTACAAGCGCGAGGTCGATCTGTGCCGCAAAGCTGCACCAGCCGCCAAATATATGTGGTCCCCCAAGGGTGAAGTGGGTCTGGAGAAATACTACCCTGGCGACGACTATGTCGACGTCATCGGGCTGTCGGTGTTCGGCCTGCAGAAAAAGGACAATGACGAGGCCGGTCGTGATCGTACGTTCGCCGAGGCGCTGAAGCCCGGATATGACCGCGTCGCGGGTTTCAACAAGCCGGTCGTGGTGGCGGAACTCGGCTATGTCGGGAAGCAGGAATATGTTTCGCAATGGGCGGCCGATTCCCGCAAGTCCTATGCGGAGTTTCCGGCCCTGACGTCGGTTGTCTACTTCAATCAGAAGGAAGTGTGGCCATGGTTGGGTGGCTATGGGCTGCCCGATTGGAGGGTTACCCAGCACGTCTTGCCCTAGACCTTGTGCATCAGGGGCAAATGCAAGCGTAAAAATTGAGTGTGGCGTAAAGTTGTAGGGGTAGGGTCGTGAAACGAGTATTGGGATATTCCATTGGAACGGCACTTGCCTGTTCCATAGCATTCCTGGCTTGCCAGCTTCCGGCGGTAGCCAAGACAGCGGCGCAAGTCGCCGAACTGGCCAAGCAGGCCGAAGCGGTGCCCGACGAAGGCATCTACCAGATGTATCAGAACCGCTCGTGGCTCTGGGGCCAGAACGGTGCAGGATTTTTTGCCGTGCAGGGTCGTCAATTCAGCGCCTGGACTTCGGACAAGGGCAAACTGGGTTACGGTGACGGTATCTGGTTCATTCCAGGCGGAGGCAAGCTTTGCTTCCGGGCGAAATGGCATGGCGCGGGGGGCGACTCCAACGCCGTCACCTGCTTCGAGCATCGCCAGTCCGGCAAGGTGCTTTACCAGCGCAAATTACCGGATGGCGACTGGTACGTCTTCAGAAGCTCGCATCGCAACTCGGCGGACGAGTTCATGAAATTGAAATACGGCGACGATGTCAGCCGGAAACAGAAACGGATCGAGGCACAAGAATAGAGCCTTATCGTCCGCGCCAAATCGCTGGTTAAAACGCGTCGCATCGATTCATGCGGCGCGTTTTAGGTCTGTGTTCCCTGCACGGCGTTAGCCTTGCGCTCCCAGCGGCGGTCCGATGTCTGCTGCCAGTAGGTCACGGCGTGGCCCGCGTCCTTCATCGTCTTCCAATGCCCCCTCGCCGCCTCGACCTGGGCGGCGTCATGGCCGTCGAACAGGAACACGGCACGCTCGTAGCCGGCAAGGTCTGATGGTACCGCGCCGTCGACCAGGAATCTTATTTTGGCTTCGTTGGGATTGCCGTCGCCGGTGGTCAACAGGATAGGCTGTTCGCCGGGATAAGCCTCGCGATCTGTCGCGTGCGCCAGGAAGGAATCATCGCGGAAGGTCCACAGATGCTGGTCGAGCGCGTCGCGGCGTTCCTCGGTGCCGGTCTGCACCACGGCGCGCCAGCCACGATCGACGCTGCGCTCGAGCAGGCCCGGCAGCGCATCCTCCAGCGTCGATTCGGTCAGATGATAGAACAGCACGTCGGCCATGGATTAAGGTCAGCTCTCGTAGTGATCGCGCACCAGCCGGTCGAGCAGCCGCACGCCGAAGCCTGAGCCCCAGGACTGGTTGATCTCGTTCGATGGCGAACCCATGGCCGTGCCGGCAATGTCGAGATGAGCCCAGGGCGTGTCCTTGACGAAGCGCTGCAGGAATTGTGCGGCGATGATGGCGCCGCCATAGCGGCCGCCGATGTTCTTCATATCGGCGTTCTTGGAATCGATGAGCTTGTCGTATTCGGCGCCAAGCGGCATGCGCCACAGCCGCTCCTGCGTCGCCTGCCCCGCCGCCGCCAGCCTTTCCGCCAGTTCGTCATTGTTGGAGAACAGGCCGGCATAATGCAGGCCGAGCGCGACCATGATGGCGCCGGTCAGCGTCGCCAGATTGACCATGAATTTCGGCTGGAAGCGGTCGTTGCAGTACCACAGCGCGTCGGCCAGCACGAGGCGACCCTCGGCGTCGGTGTTGAGCACCTCGATGGTCTGGCCCGACATCGAGGTGACGATGTCGCCGGGGCGCTGGGCATGGCCGTCGACGGCGTTTTCGACCAGGCCGATGATGCCAACGACATTGGCTTTCGCCTTGCGCGCGGCCAAGGCGTGCATCAGCCCGGTTACCGCGGCGGCACCACCCATATCGCCCTTCATGTCCTCCATGCCCGAAGCCGGCTTCATCGAATTGCCGCCGGTGTCGAAGGTGACGCCCTTGCCGACGAAGGCGATCGGGCTGTCCTTGGGTTTGCCGCCGCTCCACTGCATGACGGCCATGCGCGCGCCACGTGGCGAGCCTTGCGCGACGCCGAGCAGCGAGCCCATGCCAAGCTTCTTCATCTCCTTTTCGGTCAGGATCTCGACCTTGACGCCGAGCGTCTCGAGTTCCTTGGCGCGGGCCGCGAACTCGATCGGCCCCAGCATATTTGCCGGTTCGTTGACGAGGTCGCGCGCCAGAAGCACGCCGTCGATCACCGCCTCGGCATCCGCGAAGGCCTTCTTGGCGCCTGCCGGGTCGGCGGTGTGGATGGTTACCTTGACCGGCTTCTTCGGATCGGCCTTGGCGTCATCCTTGTCCTTCCTGGTCTTGTACTTGTCGAACGAATAGCTGCGCAGGAGAATGCCTGCCGCAAGGTTGGTGGCATCCTTGCCATCCGCCGAGGCGCCGACCAGGTCGAGCACCACGGCGACGTCAGTTGCCTTGCGCAACGACGCTGCGATGGTGCCGCCCAGTTTCAGCCAGGCATATTCATCGAGCCCTGCCGCCTTGCCGGCACCGACCGCGACCAGCCTGTCGAGTGACGTTCCTTCCGGTGCCAGAATCTCGACGACGCCGGCGAACTTGCCGGTGAACTCGGCCACCGGAAAGGCCCGTTCCAGCGTCTTGCCGGGATCGTAAGCCCTGGCCGCGTCGCTCAGGCCGCCATCATCCGCCGACAGCACGAAGACCGTGCCCTTCCTGCTTGCCGCTGTCTGAGGCGCGGCGAATTTTGCAAAGGCGATCGACGGTCTCGGGTTCATCATGTCCTGCTTTCGGGGATTGCGCGATGGTAAGCGAAGCGGTTCGAAGCGATCCGCGACATTTGGTCGTTTTCCGGCATTTGGCAAGACATTGCCAAAATGGCTACCCATATGACAGTTGGAATCGATGGCGATTCGTCGCGGCACGGCCCCGCTTCATGCCGCAACCTGTTGTTAACCATCGATGTTTTCCCTTTCTTATCCATTCCCTCCGACACTCCGGCCCATTGCGGCACGCGACGTGGGACGGGAACCGGATCGCCTGCCTGATCGAGCCTATCGGAGCCAGTTGTGCGGGCGCCGCCGGGCGGCTACCCTTAGCGTGGTGGCATGATGCCGTTCGAGAAAATCGAGTAAAGCCTTCATGAAGGTCGTTGAACGCTACATCATGCGCCGCGCTTTCGTGGTCTTCCTGGCAGCGCTGGTCTGGACGCTGGCCATCGTGTGGACCACGCAGGTGCTGGCCAAGATCGATCTGGTTACCGACAGCGGCCAGTCGTCGCTGACCTTCTTCGAGGTCGCCGCCCTCATTCTTCCCTCGATCATTCCGATCGTCGTGCCTTTCGCGCTGGTGGTGGCGGTCGCCCAGACACTCAGTGTCATGAATTCGGATTCCGAACTGGCCGTCGTCAACGCCGCCGGCGCCTCGCGCTGGACGATCGTGCGGCCAATCATGCTGCTGGCCCTCGCAGCCAGCGTTTTTTCCTTTGCCGTCGACAATGGCATCGACCCCTATGCACGGCAGAAGAACCGCGCTTTGGTGGCGGAGTCGCGCGCCGACCTGTTGTCGCTGATCATCCAGGAAGGCACTTTCCGAAAGATCGAGGACGGGCTGTTCCTGCAAATTGGCGAGCGGCTTCCCAACAACAAGCTGGGCGGCATCTTCGTCGCCGATTCGCGCGAGGAAGGCGTCAATCTCGTCTATTACGCCAAGACCGGTAGCGTCGTCGAACGCGGCGGCGAAAAGGTGCTGATGATGAATGACGGCGTCATCCACCGCAAAACGCTGACCGGCGACCTCAGTGTCATCCGGTTCACGTCCTATGCCTTCGACATGTCAGCCTTCATGGCGGCGGCCTCCGAGGTGACGCTTTTGCCGAAGGACCAGACAACCCAGTACCTGCTCAATCCGAGCCCCAACGACAAGAATTTTCAGCAAAACCCGCAGCAATATCGGGCCGAGGTCGACCAGCGGTTTTCGGAATGGCTGTATTCCATGGTGTTCGCGCTGATCGCGCTCGCGGTGGCCGGCGATGCGCGCTCGCATCGCGAGGCGCGCGTCAATCCATTGATCACGGCCATCACCATCTCGCTGTTCGTGCGCTGGCTGGGTTTCTTTGCCGCCAGCAAAGCCGATGAAGTGCCGCAATATGCCTATATGGTCTATGGCGTGCCCATCGTGGCTTCGGCGGTGGCGATCTGGTTCATCGTGTCGAACCGGACCATGGAACTGCCGGTGGCCTGGGCGGACTGGATGACGAACCTGGCCGGCCGCGTTGGTGACGGCTGGAACGCCCTCAAGCTGCGTTGGTCCAGGCGCGGCACTTCAGGCCAGGAGATCGGCTGATGGGCTGGACGCTGGGCCGTTACTTCTTCTTCCGGTACGTCACGATCACGATCTGGTTCTTCCTGGGCCTGTTGGCGCTGGTGTTCCTGATCGATTTCACCGAGCTGTCCGGCCGCACCACCGGCCTGCCCGGCTTCACCTACGGAACGGCGGTGGCCATTTCGAGCCTTCGCATGCCGATGATCATGCTGCAGACGGTGCCGTTTGTCGGCCTGTTCTCGGCAATGGCGACACTGGTTTCGCTCAACCGCCGCTACGAGCTGGTCATCGCGCGGTCCGCCGGCGTTTCCGCCTGGCAATTCCTTTTGCCATGCTGCATCGGAGCGTTGCTGTTCGGCTTTGTGTCGGTCGGGCTCATCAACCCGCTCGCCGCGCATGCCTTCTCGCTGTCCGAGCAGATCGAAACCCAGTTGCGCTCCGGCAAATCAAATACGGTTTCGGCCGATGCCGCGCCCTGGATTCGCCAGAAAACCGGCACCGGCGACACCATCATCGGCGCGCGGGCCATCCTCAACCAAGGCCTGGAGATGTCCGACGCCGTCTTTTTTGTCCTCGACCAGCAAGGCAACATCGTCGAGCGCAAGGATGCCGCGCGTGCTTACCTGCGGGATGGCTATTGGGATTTGCAGGATGTGAAGACCTTCAGGAACGGCACCATCCAGCCCGCGGCAAGCGATCGTGTGCCGACCAATCTGAAGCCTGAATTCGTGCAGGAGCGGCTGGCGCGCCCGGAGACCATTCCGTTCTACGACCTGCCTGGAAAAATCGAGGTTGCCCGTTCCTTCGGCCTCAAGGCAAATGCGTTTGCCATGCAGTTTGATTCGCTGGTGGCGTTGCCGTTCCTCCTCGTCGCCATGACGCTGATTGCGGCAACAGTTTCAATGCGATTTGCGAGGATGGGACAATCGGCAACGATGATTCTGGGTGGCGTCGTTGCCGGGTTTCTGCTTTATGTCGTTTCGGTGCTGGTGAAGGCATTCGGCGTGGCGGGGTTCGTGCCGACCGCCATAGCCGCCTGGGTGCCGGTCGTGGTAGCTATGTTCTTCGGGGTGACTTTCCTGCTATACAAGGAAGACGGCTAGTGAGGGAGGCGTTTTTGCCCAGCAACAGGCAGGCCAATTTGGCGCGCCTCTATGCGGCGAGCGCCTTGGCGTGCCTGCTTGCCTGCGCCGTGCCATTGCCCGCGTTCGCGCAGGAAGTCGGCAAGATGGCGACCAATGTTCCGTCCGGCTCGCAGATGCTGCTGGCCGCCGACACACTGGAGTACAACAACGACAACCAGACGGTGACCGCCGTCGGCGGCGTGCAGATCGACTATGGCGGCAACCGCCTCGTCGCCCAGAAGGTCGTATATGACCGCAACACCAAGCGGATGGTTGCCACCGGCAATGTTGAGATCGTCAACAGCGACGGCACCAAGATCAATTCGCAGCATATCGATATCACCGACGATTTCGCCGACGGTTTCGTCAACGCACTGCGCGTTGAAACCATCGACAAGGCCTATTTCGCCGCCGAAAGCGCCGAGCGCATGGGCGGCGTGCTGACCACATTCCACAATGGCGTCTATACCGCCTGCGAACCGTGCGAGGACAAGCCCGACAAGGCGCCGACCTGGCGCGTGAAGGCCAGGAAGATCATCTGGAACGGCGAGAAGAAGACGGTTCGCTTCGAGAATGCGAATTTCGAGTTCTTCGGCTTCCCGCTCGCCTACCTGCCGGCGTTCGAGATCGCCGACCCGACGGTGAAGCGCAAGAGCGGCTTCCTGATCCCGGGGATCAGCTACAACAGCCACCTGGGATACAGCGTCAAGGTTCCCTATTATTTCGCCCTTTCGCCGACTTATGACCTGACGGTGACGGGAAGCGGCTACACCAAGCAGGGCTTCCTCGGAGAGGCCGAGTGGCGCCAGCGCTTCAACAATGGCGCATACAGTTTGAAGATCGCCGGAATCCAGCAGCGGGATCCGGACGCCTTCATCGACAGCGCCGGGCGCAACGTCGATTCGGGCGCGGCGGGCGATCCCAACAAATTCCGCGGCATGATGGGCACGCAAGGCCAGTTCGCCATCAACGAACGCTGGAATTTCGGCTGGGACGTGCTGCTGCAGACCGACAAGGACTTCTCGAGCACCTACAACATCGACAAGTACAATGCCGGCGTCCATCAGTCGACGGTCTACCTGACGGGGCTCAACGGCCGCAACTACTTCGATGTACGCGCCATGCACTTCGACGTGCAGGAAAATACACTCAACAGCAATATTGCCGCGCGCAGCAACCAGCAGCCATGGGTGCTGCCGTCGCTCGACTACGCCTATATCCCTGACGCGTCGGTGGCTGGCGGCCAATTGTCGCTCAACGTCAATTCGCGCGTCCTCCGCCGCAACGAGCTCGACCAGACCTATTTCACCCCTTACGATGCGAGCTCAGGCACGCAGCGCGTTCGTGGTATCGAAGGTGAATCCGGCCGTCTTACCGCCGAGGCCGAGTGGAAGCGGACATTCGTCACCGACGACGGACTGGTGCTGACACCATTGCTGGCGTTGCAGGGCGACGTCGATTACCTCAATGCGTCATCTGGTTCGTTGGCCGCCATCAACCAGATGGCAACGAATTTGGGCGAGCGGGACGATATGCGCTCGTCGTTTGCCCGTTACATGGCAACCGCGGGCCTCGAAATGCGTTGGCCGATGCTGTTTTCGCTGGCCAGCGGATCGAGCCATGTCATCGAGCCGATGGCGCAGTTGTTTCTGCGTCCCAACGAACAATATGTCGGTGGCCTCGCTGTTCCCAATGAAGACGCCCAGAGCATGGTGTTCGACGCGACCACCCTGTTCGAACGCGACAAGTTCTCCGGCTACGACCGCATCGAAGGCGGTTCGCGCGCCAATGTCGGCGTCCGCTATTCCGGCTCCTTTATCAACGGCTGGGGCACCAATGCCATTTTCGGCCAGTCCTATCAGATTGGCGGCGAGAACTCCTTCGCCGAGCCGGATCTGGTCAATGTCGGCGCCTATTCGGGCCTTCAGACCACCAAGTCCGACTATGTCGGTCTGTTTGGCGTCAACAGCCCGAACGGATTCGCGGCCTCGGTCAGCGGCCGCTTCGACGAACAGACCTTCGAGATGCGCCGCGCCGAGTTCAAGGCCGCCTATTCAGGCCTGCCGGTGTCGCTCAGCGCCAAATACGCCTTCATCCAGGCCCAGCCGCTGTACGGCTTCACCACCGACCGTCACGAGGTCACACTGGGTGCGTCGACGCACCTTGCCCAGAACTGGCGCGTGTTCGGGACAGGGACCTATGATCTGCAGGAAAGCCTGCTGGTCAAGGATGGGGTCGGCTTTGCCTACAACGATTCCTGCTTCACTTACCTGATGACGTACTCGCAGTCGCGTGACCTGAACACCAGGGAAGTGACGCAGAGCATCGGCTTCAACCTGTCGTTCCGCACCCTCGGCGACTTCGGCTCGTCGACCAGCGCAATCGACACCATCCAGTAGCCGGCGAGACATCGTTTCGCCGCATAGAGCTGGCACGGATTCGCGCACCCGGGAGAGGACGAAATTGGGCGGAACCGGGATAGAATTGGGATGCTAATGATGAGGAAATACCTCTTTTCAGCAGGGTTTGCGCTGCTTGTGGCGGCGACATCCGTGTCGATGACCGTCATGACGCCGCCGGCTTTTGCCAGCGAGATCAAATACGTCGTCAACGACATACCCGTCACGTCAGGCGATATCGCGCACCGCGCCGCCTTTTTGAAACTGCAGCGCAAGAAGGGCGATGCCGCCCAGGAAATGATCGACCAGACGCTGCGCCTTGCCGAAGCCAAGCGGCTTGGCATCCGTATCAGCGACGCCCAGGTCGAGGCCGCCTATCAGCGCTTTGCCACCAACAACAAGATGCAGCTCAGCCAGCTTGATGGCGTGATGGAGAAATCCGGCGTCGGCAAGGACCATTTCAAGGAGTTTATCCGCGCCCAGATGGCCTGGAATCAGGCCTTGAGTGCGCGTTACCGTTCCGGCGAAGGCGGCAGCGTGACCGAGCAGGATGCGGTCAGGCGCATGCTCGACAAAGGCGGGGCCAAACCGAGCGCCACCGAGTACATGCTGCAGCAGGTCATCTTCGTCGTACCGGCCGCCGAACGCAGCGCGACGCTGGCCAAGCGCAAGCGAGAGGCCGATGCCATGCGCGCCCGCTTCAACGGCTGCAACACGACGCGCGAGTTCGCCAAGGGCCTTATCGACGTCACCGTTCGCGATCTGGGCCGGGTGCTGGCGCCGCAATTGCCGCCGGACTGGGCCGAGCAGATCAAGGCGACCAAGGTCGGCGGCGCCACCGTCACGCGCGAAACCGAGCGCGGTGTCGAGTTCATCGGCATCTGCTCATCGCGCGAAGTGTCGGACGACAAGACAGCGCAGATGGTGTTCCAGAGCGAAGGCTCCAACGACAAGGCGGCCGACGATCTGAGCAAGAAATATGTCGACGAGTTGAAGGCGAAAGCCCGTATCGTCAAGCGCTGACGTGAAGAGCGCGATGACCGCGCTGGCGCTGAGCGTCGGCGATCCCTCCGGCATCGGGCCCGAAATCGCCATCGCCGCCTTCCTGGCGCGCGAGGCAGTCGGCTTGCCCGCCTTCTATCTTTTGGCCGATCCGGCGCTGATCGCCTCGCGGGCGAGGCAACTGGGCGTGTCGGTGCCGATCGTCGAGACAACGCCGATTGGAGCGGCGCAGGTTTTCGCCCATGCCTTGCCCATCGTTCCACTGGCGGCCCATTTCATCGACAGCCCCGGCCGGCCGGATTCGGCCAATGCGGCCGGCACCGTCGAGGCCATCGACCGCGCTGTCGCCGCCTGCTTTGCCGGCGATGCCGCAGCCGTGGTCACCTGCCCAATCGCCAAGAAGCCGCTCTACGACGCAGGGTTCCGCTTTCCCGGCCACACCGAGTATCTGGCGCATCTGGCGGCGCGACACAGCGGTGTCGACGCGATGCCGGTCATGATGCTGGCGGGCCCCGACCTGCGCACGGTTCCCGTCACCATCCACATCGCTCTGGCCGAGGTGCCGAAGGCCCTGACCACCGAGCTGATCGTCGCGACCGCGCGCATCACCGCGGCCGACCTCGCCAGCCGCTTCGGCATCGCCAGGCCGAGGCTTGCCATTGCCGGCCTCAATCCGCATGCCGGCGAAGGTGGTTCCATGGGTCTGGAGGACGAGCGTATCGTGCGCCCGGCGGTCGACATCCTGCGCGCCGAAGGCATCGATGCGTTCGGCCCGCTGCCGGCCGACACGCTGTTCCATGCCCGGGCGCGGGCAAGCTATGACGTGGTCCTGTGTATGTATCACGACCAGGCATTGATCCCCGCCAAGACGCTGGCTTTCGACGAGGCGGTCAACGTTACGCTCGGCCTGCCCTTCATCCGCACGTCGCCCGACCATGGCACCGCCTTCGATATCGCCGGCAAGGGCCTTGCGCGACCGGACAGCCTGATCGCGGCGCTGAAGCTCGCCAGGAAGCTCGCCGACACCGACGCAAAGGCCGTGGCCGCATGACCGCTGCCGTTTCGGGTCCGAACGCATGAGCATCGATGGGTTGCCACCGCTGCGCGACGTCATCGAGCGCCATGGGCTGCAGGCGAAAAAGGCGCTTGGCCAGAATTTCCTGCTCGACCTCAATTTGACCGGCAAGATCGCACGCAGCGCAGGCGACCTGACAAACACTGCGGTGATCGAGGTTGGTCCGGGGCCAGGCGGCCTGACAAGGGCGCTGCTTTCCAACGGCGCCCGCCGGGTCGTCGCCATCGAACGCGACGAACGCTGCCTGGCTGCCCTTGCCGAAGTCTCCGCTCACTATCCCGGCCGGCTGGAGGTGATTTCCGGCGACGCGCTAAAGACCGACTTTGCCGCCCTTGCCTCCTCGGCAACCCAAGACGGCGGTCAGGTGCGGATCGTGGCCAATCTGCCTTACAACATCGGCACGGAATTGCTCGTCCGATGGCTGACCGTCCCGGACTGGCCGCCTTTCTACGCCTCGATGACGCTGATGTTCCAGCGTGAGGTGGCCCAGCGCATCGTCGCCGCGCCCGGCAGCGATGCCTATGGTCGGCTCGGCGTGCTGGCCGGCTGGCGCACGCAGGCCAGGATCGCCTTCGACGTGCCTCCCCAGGCCTTCACGCCGCCGCCCAAGGTCACCTCGTCGGTGGTGCATCTGGAGCCACGTGCGACGCCCCTGCCCGCTGATGTGAAAAAACTCGGCCGCGTCACCGAAGCCGCCTTCGGCCAACGCCGAAAGATGCTGCGGCAAAGTGTGAAAAGCCTCGGCGGCGAGGCCTTGCTCGAGCGCGCGGGCATCGATCCGACCCGCCGCGCCGAAACGCTCAGCGTCGAGGAATTCGTCAGGCTGACCAATGCGGCTTAGCCCCTTCTCCCCGTTTACGGGGAGAAGGAAAAAGGCCTACACCGTCTTCTCGTCCAGCAAACCGGAGACGAAATCGAACAGACCGGGCCGGCGGTCGCGCCGCAATCGTTCGGCGACGACGATGCCACGCACTTCGGCAAAGGCGCGGTCGAGATCGTCATTGACGATGACGAAATCATATTCCTTCCAGTGCTCGATCTCGTTGCGGGCGTTCTTCAGCCGCGTCTCGATCACCGCTTCCTGGTCCTCGGCACGACGCTTCAGCCGCGCCTTCAATTCCTTCATCGACGGCGGCAGGATGAAGATCGAGACGATGTCAGCGCGCATCTTCTCCTTGAGCTGCTGAGCGCCTTGCCAGTCGATGTCGAACAGCATGTCGCGGCCTTGCGCCAATGCCAGTTCGGCGGGCTCGCGCGGTGTCGCATAGCAATTGCCGTGCACTTCCGCCCACTCCAGCAGCGCGTCGGAATCGCGCAGCCGCTCGAACTCGCGCATGGTGCGGAAATGGTAGTGAACACCCTCGATCTCCGAGCCGCGGCGCGGTCTGGTGGTGACCGAGACCGACAGTTCGAGGCTGGAATCGCTTTCCAGAAGGTTGCGCGCGATCGTCGACTTGCCGGCGCCCGACGGCGACGACAGCACAAGCATCAGCCCCCGGCGGCGGATGCGGGACCCCAAATCCCTGGGAACCATCGGTTCCTTGGCAACCATCGGCTACTCCAGATTCTGGACCTGTTCACGAAACTGGTCGACCACGGCCTTCAGCTCCAGCCCGATCGCGGTGACGGCGGCGGCGTTCGACTTCGAGCACAGCGTATTCGATTCGCGGTTAAATTCCTGTGCCAGGAAATCGAGCTTGCGGCCGACGGCGCCGCCGCCCCCAAGCAGGGTGCGGCCAGATGCGACATGCGTTTTCAGCCGGTCGATCTCTTCGCGAATATCAGCCTTGGTGGCGAGGAACGCCGCCTCCATGTGCAGCCGGCTCGCATCCAGATTGGCGGACGCGTCCATCAGCAGCCTGACCTGCTCGGCGATGCGTTCACGGATCGCCGCCGTCTCGCGTGACGGGTCCGCCTCCGCGCGCAGCGTCAGTGCCTCAATGGCGTCGATGTGGCCGGACAGCAGCAAAGCCAGTGCCGCACCCTCGCCTTGCCGTGCTTGCTCCAGCCCTTTCAGCGCCACCTCAAGGGCAGCCATGATGGCGATGTCGAGCGCGGCGCGCGCCTCTTCGGTTTCCACGGTTTCAGGAATGTCGAGCACGCCGCGCAGCGACAGCAACCCGTCGGCCGTGGCGGGGGCAACGCCGAATTGTTCCTGCAGCCGCTTGGCGAGGCCCGCAAGGTCTTTCAGAAACGCCTCGTTGACGACGGGTTGCGCCTGCGCACCGGCGGCGCGGCCGATAGTCAGCGTCGCCTGGAAATTGCCCCGGGCGAAACGCTTCTGCAGCGTTTGCCTGACCGCCGGCTCCAGCCGCTCGAAACCTTGCGGCAGCCGCAGCCGCACCTCGACGCTCTTGCCGTTGACGGACTTGACCTCCCAGGCGATCGAAGTGCCGTCATGCTCGGCGACGGCACGCGCAAATCCGGTCATGCTCTGCAAATTCATGTCGCCTGCACACCCCTGGCGCATCACCCCAAAACCAGTTTTCCGGACAGGGGCAAGTGCTGCTTAAAAATGACCACGCCGTGGGTGCGTCGAAATCGGACGCGTGGCGTTTCTTTCAAATGTCAGGCTGCCGCCTTCCGGGCAACGCCTTTTTTATCTCACTGGGCGTCGCCAGCATCGCCGCCGGCATCGCCATTATCGCCACCGGTGCCGTCGCTGCCATCGGCAGGCTTGTCGGCGGCAGGCTTTTCGGGAGTGCCATTGGCACCAGCGGCAGCCTTGGCCGCGTCATCGGCCTGCTTCTTCTGTAACGCACGATAGCGGGCGACGTTCTCATTGTGCTCGTCCAGCGTCGCGGCAAAGACGTGCCCGCCCGTGCCGTCGGCGACGAAATAAAGATCGTCGGTCTTCGATGGATTGGCCACGGCCTCAAGCGCGGCACGGCCCGGATTGGCGATAGGCGTCGGCGGCAGACCATTGATCACATAGGTGTTGTAAGGCGTCTGCTTCTGGATGTCCGACTGGTAGATCGGGCGGTCAGCGGGCTTTCCCTTACCGCCGAACAGACCATAGATGATGGTCGGATCGGATTGCAGGCGCATGCCCTTGGCCAGCCGGTTGAGGAAGACGGCGGCGACGCGGGAACGCTCGTCCCCCCTGCCGGTTTCCTTCTCGACGATCGAGGCCAGGGTGACGAAGTCCTCGATATTGGCGAGCGGCAGGTCCGGCGCGCGCCGCTGCCAGACCTCGTCGACCAGCTTCTTCTGATCGGCCACCAGCTTGTCGATCATCTGCTGGCGCGTCGCGCCGCGCGTGAAGCGCAGCGTGTCGGTGGCAAGGCTGCCCTCGGGGGGCACTTTCGCCGGCATGTCGCCGCTCAAGGCGGGTTCGTCGGCGATACGCTGCAGGGCCTGGTCAACCGTCAGCCCTTCCGGAATGGTCAGCGAATACATCACCGACTTGCCGCTCTTCAAAAGCTCCATGATGTCACGCATGGATGCCCTGGGCTTGATCTCGTATTCGCCGGCCTTGAGTGCGGAATCGTTGCCGAAGGCGCGCACGCCAAGGCGGAAGACACGGGCGTCGCTGATCAGTCCGCGGCGCTCAAGCTGGTCGGCGATGTCCTGGACCCCGGTGTTGGGCTTGACCAGGAAGGTGTCGCCATTGGCCGAGGGACCAGGTTCGGTGAATTCCTGCTTGCCGAAGTAGAGCGCCGCGCCCGCCGTCAGAACCATCAGCATCACCAAGGAGATGACGAAGTTCATAAACACGACGACCTGGCTGCGCGAAGCGCGCGAGCGCTTCGGCGGCGGCGTTCCGGCTTCCGGCCGCAAGGCCTCGCTGGCTGTCTTCGGCACGATCGGCCCGGTGTTCGCCGGCCTTTGCCCGAATTCTCCGTTGCCCGACGGATTTGTGTTCATCTTGCCCTACCGTTTGATCGCCCAACGAATCCCCTGCGGCAGAGTAGGGGCGAATATGGCAAAATTGACGGCACACCGAAGTATCGTCCGGCAGCCGGACGGTCAGCCATTGTAGCGCTGGAACACAAGCGAAGCGTTGGTGCCGCCAAAACCAAAGGAATTGGACAACGCCACGTCGATCTGGCGGGAGCGAGGCTTGTTCGGCACCAGGTCGATCGCGGTTTCGCGCTCGGGGTTGTCGAGGTTGATGGTCGCCGGCGCGACATTGTCCCGGATAGCCAGGATCGAAAAGATCGCTTCGGCGGCACCCGCCGCCCCCAGCAGATGGCCGATCGACGACTTGGTCGACGACATCGAAATCTTCGACGCGGCATTGCCGACAAGCCTCTCGACAGCGCCAAGTTCAATCGTATCGGCCATGGTCGAGGTGCCGTGCGCGTTGATGTAGTCGATATCCGCGGGCGTAAGCTTGGCCCGGTTCAACGCCGCGGTCATGCAACGGAAAGCCCCGTCGCCATCCTCCGCGGGAGCCGTGATGTGATAGGCATCGCCGGTGAGACCGTAGCCGGTCACCTCGGCGTAGATTTTCGCCCCGCGCGCCTTTGCATGCTCGAGTTCTTCCAGCACGACAACACCGGCACCCTCGCCCATGACGAAGCCGTCGCGGTCGCGGTCATAGGGACGCGACGCCGTCTGCGGCGCGTCATTACGGTCGGTCGACAGAGCCCGGCAGGCGGCGAAGCCAGCGATCGACAGCCGCGTCACCGGCGCTTCAGCGCCACCGGCGACCATGACGTCGGCATCGCCCCACATGATCAGCCGGGCTGCATCGCCAATGGCGTGCGCGCCGGTCGAACAGGCCGTGACGACGGCATGGTTCGGGCCTTTCAGCCCGTGCCGGATCGAAACCTGGCCGGAGACGAGATTGATGATCTGGCCCGGGATGAAGAAGGGGCTGATGCGGCGCGGGCCGCGCTCCTTGAGGATCATCGCGTTCTCGGCGATGCCCTCGATGCCGCCAATACCCGAACCGATGAGCACGCCGGTGGCGCATTGCTCCTCGTGGGTCTTGGGCTCCCAACCGGAATCCTTCAGCGCCTCGTCGGCGGCGGCAATCCCGTACAGGATGAAGTCGCCGATCTTGCGCAATTCCTTCGGCTCGAGCACGGCCTCGGGATTGAAGGTGGCATTGCTGCCGTCACCACGCGGGACGACGTGGGCGATCTTGCAGGCAAGATCCTCCACCTCGAACTCGGTGATGCGCTTGGCGGCGCTGCGGCCGGTCAGAAGTTCCTTCCAGCTGTGCTCAAAGCCCATGCCGAACGGCGACAACAACCCAAGGCCCGTGACGACGACACGCCTCATCGCAGGTCCTCCCCGGTGATGACTGCTGGAAGCGTCAGGCCGAAGCCTTGTCGATGTACTTAACCGCGTCGCCGACGGTCAGGATGGTCTCGGCTGCGTCGTCGGGAATCTCGACGCCGAATTCTTCTTCGAACGCCATGACGAGTTCGACCGTGTCGAGGCTGTCGGCGCCCAGATCATCGATGAAGCTCGCCTGCTCCGTCACTTTGTCGGCATCGACGCCAAGGTGCTCGATGACGATCTTCTTGACGCGCTCTGCGGTGTCACTCATTTGGGGCATCCTCGTCTTTTGTTTGTCTGTCTTCGTTAGCGGGCAGAATGCCGCTAATCAAGCTGAAAGATGGTCCTGCCGGAAACGCAACGGCTACAGACCGGTTTTTGCCCGAACCGCCGGGTTGCGGGCCGCATTACACGAAAAATGGCGGAGGTCCAAGGCGAAATGGTCTCTTTTCACAGCCCCGCAATATCCGTCAAATCATGGCCATGCCGCCGTTGACATGGATGGTCTGGCCGGTGACGTAGGCGGCTTCGTTGGAGGCGAGGTAGGCAACCGCGGACGCCACTTCAACGCTCGTGCCCATGCGACGCGTCGGAATCGCCGCCATGATCGCCTCTTTCTGCTTGTCGTTGAGCTTGTCGGTCATGGCCGATTCGATGAAGCCCGGGGCGACGCAGTTGACGGTGATATTGCGGGTGGCGATTTCCTGCGCCAGCGATTTGGAGAAGCCGATCATGCCGGCCTTGGAGGCGCAGTAGTTGGTCTGGCCGGGATTGCCGGTCACGCCGACCACCGAGGTGATGTTGATGATGCGGCCATGGCGACGGCGCATCATCGGATGGGTCAGTTCGCGGGTCAGCCTGAACACAGCAGTCAGGTTGACCTCCATCACCGTATCCCAATCGGCGTCCGACATGCGCACGAACAGGCCGTCCTTGGTGATGCCGGCATTGTTGACCAGGATATCGACACCTTCGAGCTCGGCCTCCGCCTTCTGGCCGAGCGCCTTGACCTCGTCGCGGTTCGACAGATTGGCCGGGAACAGTTTGACCCGGTCGCCGAGTTCGCCTGCCAAAGTCTCCAGTTTCTCGATGCGGGTGCCGTGCAGGCCGACAATGGCGCCTTGCGCATGCAGCACGCGGGCAATCGCCTCGCCGATGCCTCCCGATGCGCCGGTGACGAGCGCCTTGCGGCCGGTCAGTTCGAACATTTTCGTCTCCTGATCTGAGGGAAACACCCTTCACACGGGTGGGGTCAAATCGCCAGTGGATTATGCAAGTGCGGCCAGCGCCGCCTCGACATCGGCCGATGTGCCGACCGACGCGGTAGCGATGTCGCGGTTGATGCGCCGTGCCAGGCCCGACAGCACCTTGCCGGCGCCGATCTCGTAGAGTGTTGCAACACCGTTGGCGCCGAACCATTCCACTGTTTCGCGCCAACGCACGCGGCCGGTTATCTGCTCGACCAGCCGCCGGGCGATCTCGTCGGGATCGCTGGTCGGGGTCACGGTGACGTTGGACAGCACGGGCACCGCCGGCGCATGCTTCGCCACACCGGAAAGCGCATCGCGCATAACGTTCGCCGCCGGCGCCATCAGCGCCGAATGGAAGGGCGCCGAAACCTGCAGCATCAGCGCCCGCTTGGCGCCCTTTTCGGTGCAAAGTTTCGCCGCCAGCTCGACCGCGGTCTTGGCGCCGGAAATGACCAGCTGTCCGCCGCCATTGTCGTTGGCGATCTGGCAGACCTTACCGGCCCCTTGCGCGGCTTCGGAGCAAGCGGCTTCGACATCCGCCTGCTCCAGTCCGATGATCGCCGCCATGGCGCCCTCGCCGGCCGGCACTGCCGCCTGCATGGCGTTGCCGCGGATGCGCAGCAGCCGGGCGGCATCGGCAACGGAAACAAACCCGGCGGCGGCAAGGGCCGAATATTCGCCCAGTGAGTGGCCAGCGACATAGGCGACCTTGTCCTTCAGCGAGAAACCGCGCGCTTCCAGCGCCCTGATCGCCGCCAGCGACACCGCCATCAGCGCCGGCTGCGCGTTGGCCGTCAGCGTCAAGGTTTCTTCCGGACCTTCCCAGATCAGCTTCGACAGGTTTTCTGCGAGCGCGTCGTCGACTTCCTGGAAGACCCTGCGCGCCTCGGGAAAGGCATCGGCGAGCTCTTTGCCCATGCCGACAGCCTGGCTGCCTTGTCCCGGAAAGGTGAATGCGACGGCCATGCGAGGGCTCCCGAAGACTGGTTTTACTTGCCTGATAACACGAATTTTCCCTGCCTGTGGCGCAAGGCAGGCCGCCAAGTCAAGCCCGGTTCAACCCGGTGCCAGCTTCGAGCCGTGCGCCGAGTGCCTGTTCCAAAAGGCTTTTTGGCGATCACTCCTGATGAAAACCGCTCACGAATCGTTTGCTGGCTCTTCTTATTTCCGCCACAGGCGCTAGCTTTGCGTGACAATTATATGACAATCGCGTGACTTGGGTTGTCGCCGGGTGGGAAGTTAAAGTGGCAAAGAGTTCGAAACGCGCCAGCAAAGCTGCGCCGCAATTCCTGGAAGACGATCCGTCCACCGGCTATCTGCCGGGACGGAGATGGCCGGTCGTCCGTTACGGATTGATCAGCCTGGCGATCTCGGCCATCCTGGTGTTTGCCATTGAATTGATCGTGCGCGGTGACTTTGCCGGGACGGTCTCCTTCTTCCTGCAGCCGCTCAAGCCGGGCTGGACGACCATCGTCGTCTTCGCGCTGATCCTCATCGGTCTCGATGCCGTGCTCGGACGCAGCCATCAGAGCCTGATGATCGTCGCGCCCTTGACCCTGTCGCTGGCCTTTGTCGGGCACCAGAAATCGCATTATCTGGGCGATCCGCTCTACCCCACGGATTTCCTCTACTCCCGCCAGATCGTCGCCCTGCTGCCGCTGCTTGTGCGCGACCGGCCGATGACGGCGCTCGCCATGGTCGTCGGCATCGTCGCCGGCCTGTCGCTGCTCGTCTATGGCTGGCGGCTGTGGCGCCGCAGGGTCCCAGCACTCAGCCGCAAGGGCCGCCTTGCCCGGCTGACGCTGGCGGTGCCGCTGCTCGCCTTCTTCGTCTCGATCATGGATTACGCCACCTTCTCCTGGACCAGGGACCGGCTGCAGATCATCCCGATCATGTGGGACCAGAAGGAAAACTACGCCTCCAACGGCTTTGCGCTCGCCTTCGCGCTCAACGTGCCGATGGCGCATGTGTCGGCACCGCCGGGCTATACGGACAAGGCGATCGCGGCGATCGAGAGGCCGCAGATGACAGCCTCGGTGCCCGATGAAAAGCCCGACATCATTGTCGTCATGAGCGAATCCTTCTGGGATCCGACCAAGCTGCCCGGCGTCACCATCACGCCGGATCCCATTCCCACCGTGCGGGCATTGCGTTCCGGTTCGATGTTCTCGCCCGAATTCGGCGGCATGACCGCCAACATCGAATTCGAGGCGCTGACCGGCTTTTCCAACGCCTTCCTGCCGGCCGGCAGCATTCCCTACCAGCAATATGTGCGCACGCCGACGCCTTCGATGGCGACCTTCCTGAAGAGCGAGGGCTACCGGGCGCGCGCCATCCATCCGGGCACCAACTGGTTCTGGAACCGTGGCGCGGTCTATGCCGATTTCGGTTTCAACGATTTCAAGTCGGAAGAGACGCTGCCACCCATGGAAAAGCGCGGACCGCTGGCATCGGATGCGGCGATGACGGACGAGATCATCCGCGAAGCCGACGCCAGCGACGACCCGGTGTTCTTCTTCGCGGTCAGCCTGCAGAATCATGGCCCCTATGAACCGAACCGCTATTACAACCCGACCCACGCGGTGCAGGCGCCGATCAGCCAATGGGCGCGCGATTCGCTGCTGAGCTACGCGGAGGGCTCAGCCGACGCGGACCGCGGCCTTGAACGGCTGATCGAATGGGCCAAGAAGCGCTCCCACCCCACCGTGATCGCCTTTTTCGGCGACCATCTGCCGCCGCTGGGGCCGGTCTATGTCGAAACCGGCTTCCTGAAAGACAATGTCGCGCCACGCAAAGAAGCAACGCCGCAAGACGCACTGGAGCATCATCAGACTCCGCTGATCATCTGGTCGAACCGCTCCGGTTCGGTCGAGAACCTTGGCGCGGTGAGCCCGGCCTTCCTGCCCTATCATATCCTCACCACTGCGGGGATTACCCATCCCTACTACACGGGGTTTCTGGGAGAGATGCGTGAACACTACCGCGTCGTCGACCGCAACCTGCTGCTGACGCCAGCCGGCGAGGCCACGCCCGACTGGTCGCGGCAGAAGGATATCGACCCGGCGATCCGCGATTTCCGGCTCATTCAGTACGACATGATGTTCGGCAAGCGCCACGCGGCGCCCGACTTCTTCCCCGAGACGGTCGACAAGGTCGTCGCCCATACGAGTTGAGAGGTAAGCTTCGACCCTTCCAGGGTAGAGCTCTCAATTGGTCAGCTGCAGCCTTGAGAACTTGTTGGCGATCTGCTGGAAAACGTCCGGCAGTTTGGCCGGATCGTTGACGGCATAATAGCCGCTCGGGTCCGAGGCGCACGCACTGTAGAGCGTGCGGTTGGCGGCGGTGTCCGACTGCAGCACCATTGTGTAGATTTGCACGCCCTGGTTCTTCAACTGCGTGCACACGCTCTTGGTCCAGCCGTCGACATTGCGCGCCGCCGTCGTCTGGTTGTCCGAGCCGAAGCGGCCACCCGCCAGATAGCCATAGGATGTGTAGTCGGATTTGGTCGGCTGGTTGCTGGCGCCGTAAACAACATTCTCACCGTCGGTGAGCAGCATGACGATCTTGCTGACGCCTGGCGTCTTGAAGGGCGCACCATCGGTATAGGGCGCGCCGGGCGACAGCACCCGCATGCCCCATGACAGGCCCTCCGAGACGTTGGTGCCGGAACCGTTCCGTTCCGTCATCTGGCTCGCCGCCTTGCGCAATTTGTCGAAATCGTCGGTCAGGGGAACGACAGGGGTCGGACAGGAGCGGTTGGGGCCGACGGTGATCGCGCTGCCGGTCTCGGTGAGGATCTTGTTCGTCGGCGCCACATATTTGGCAACCTTCTCCAGGTCGGCGCCCAATAGGGCGTCGACCACGCCGCCAAGCAGGCCGCTGAGGTCGATGCCCAGTATGTTGACCCCCGGCTCGGCGAGTTTGACCTTGTCGATGGTGTCGTCGAGGTACGAATTGTTGTAGCCGGTCGCCGAGTTGCCGTAGGAGCCAGACGGCCTGGTGGCAGGCGCCGGATCGTCGGGAGCAAAGTAAGGCACGAACAGCGTGTCGGGTCTGTTCGGATCCGGGGGTGTATCAGAAATATTATAGGTGCCGGGGCGCGCCTCAACGCAGCCTTTCCAGCCGGTGTCTTTCCATCCGCCCATCAGCCCCAATTGCTTGAATAGCGCCATGTGGTTCGGCCGCTTGCCGTCGATGACGGGGAAATTGATGCCGTTGGTCGAGGACTTGCCGTCCATGTCGATCCAGGACGGATCGAACTCGTCGCCATTGACGTTGACTGCCGTCACGAAGGGAACCAGCGAGGCACGCACCTGGCGCGTCGGCGATTTTGTCGACTCGAGCGTGTCCAGCAAGGACTTCGTCGCCGTCCTCAGTGCCGTCATGCGGGCACCGGCCATCGAGCCGGTATTGTCCAACACCAGCACGACTTCGAGCTGGTTGTTCGATTCGACGGCCGAGGCGTCGACGACGATGTGCTTGTTCTGGCCGAACAGGAAAGCGAAGTTCAAATTGACGTCCGCCGAGGCAACCGCCCTGGTCTTGACGAAGTTGACGCCCCTGTCGACGGTCAGCGTCGCCTGCGCGTTGGCGAGTTCGCCATGTCCGGCGATGTTGGCCTGAAAATAGCGGTCGAAGGCGTCGTTGCGGGTAATTTCCAGATCGCCGAGATGCGAAGAGGCGAGGTTTGCGGCGTCGAGCGCATTCTGCAGGTTGCTCTTGGCCCGCATGATGGTGGACACGTCGACCGCGAACGCCACCGCCGACAGGATGGCCGGCAGCCCGAGCCCCATCAGCAGCGCGAAATTGCCGCTCTTCGAGCGCCAGAACCTGTTGAGAAGCATCCTTACCCCCGAAATGCTTACCCGCTTGATCTGCGCGGATTGCCCGGGCTTTTGCGCCTTCCATGATGAATCGACCGTTGACGGCAGGGCTCAACCCTGCACAACCTGACATTGTGGTTAAGGGCCGGTTGCAGGGAACGCGCCAGGCCATACCGGCGCTGCCGCCTGATTTTGCGGCGCCCTGCGACATCGGGAACGCCGCTTGCCCTTGCCTTATCAGTGGATTGCTGTATAGACGCCGCCAATCTGCCGGTCCCAGCTGGGGGCTGAACGGAGGGCCGGAGGTTTTATCAAAAGCCTTCGTGTGAAGCCGGAAGTGCTTCCGCCTCCCGTGTCTCCGCTCTCGACCGTCTCGTCATGCTCCTTTCTTCCCCGCCCCTTAACCGGGACCAGTGGGTCAGAGAAGTTGCAGAGGCTTTTGCCGCCGGGAACCGGGAGAGAAACGAAGAAAGGCACGAAGACATAATGGCTCTTTACGAACATGTGTTTCTTGCCCGGCAGGACCTCTCGCAGCAGCAGGTCGATGCGCTTGTCGAACAGTACAAGGGCGTCATCTCCGCGAATGGCGGGTCCGTCGGCCGGGTCGAGAACTGGGGACTGAAGTCCCTCACCTACCGGGTCAACAAGAACCGGAAGGCATACTACACGCTCATGGACCTCAACTGCCCGCCGGCAGCGCTCAACGAGATGGAGCGCCAGATGGGTCTGTCCGAGGACGTCCTGCGTTTCCTGACCATCAAGGTCGAGGCGCATGAGGAAGGTCCGTCGGCCATGATGCAGAAGCGCGAAGAGCGCTCCGAGCGCGGCAGCTTCGGCGACCGCGACCGTGGCGATCGTGGTCCGCGTTCATTCGGCGACCGTGATCGCGGCGACCGTGGCGATCGTCCGCCGCGTTCGTTCGGCGATGCCGGTGGCGATCGTGGTCCGCGCCGTCCTCGCGAAGGCTTTGAAGGGGGTGCAGAATAATGGTCGACATCAACCAGATCCCGACCCGGCGCCCGTTCCATCGTCGCCGCAAGACCTGCCCGTTCTCCGGCGCCAACGCGCCCAAGATCGACTACAAGGACGTGCGTCTGCTGCAGCGCTACATTTCCGAGCGCGGCAAGATCGTGCCGTCGCGCATCACCGCCGTCAGCCAGAAGAAGCAGCGTGAACTCGCCAAGGCGATCAAGCGCGCCCGCTTCCTCGGCCTGCTGCCCTACGTGGTCCGCTAATCCTCTCGAACGGGCGGTTCGCCGCCCGTTCCTTTCGCCGGCCATGACGGGCATGACCGGTTCAGCCATCAAAATCCCGAGTTGAGGTCAACGCCTCTAACTGCCGCGACAGGCAGGACAGCGACACCGGCGCTCAAGGCGCTCAAGCTTCCTGACCTGTTCCATTGAATTTGGCGCTCGCGCCTAAGAAAGGAACAAAACCATGGAAGTCATTCTTCTCGAACGCGTTTCCCGCCTCGGCCAGATGGGTGATACCGTCAAGGTCAAGGACGGCTTTGCCCGCAATTTCCTGCTGCCGCAGGGCAAGGCGCTGCGCGCCAACGAAGCCAACAAGAAGAAGTTCGAAGGCCAGCGCGCCCAGCTCGAGGCCCGCAATCTCGAGCGCAAGTCGGAAGCCAGCCAAATTGCCGAAAAGCTCGACGGCAAGAGCTTCATCGCGGTCCGTTCGGCCGGCGAAACCGGCCAGCTCTACGGTTCGGTGTCGACACGCGACATCGCCGATCTGGTGACGGCGGAAGGCTTTTCGGTCAACCGCAACCAGATCCTGCTCAACCAGCCGATCAAGACTATCGGCCTGACCAATGTGGCGATCGCGCTGCATCCGGAAGTCGAAGTCACCATCACGCTCAACATCGCCCGCACGGCCGATGAAGCCGAGCGTCAGGCCAAGGGCGAGACGCTGACCACCGCCGAAGCCATCTATGGCGACGACATCAATGACAATGCGCGTCCGGAGAACTTCTTCGATCCGAACGCCGAGTTCGAAGGCGGCGAAGACAACGCCTGATCGCGTACGACAAGCGAGGGAGCAGCGCTCCGATCACTTTGTCGTCATCCAGCCTTTGTGGACCAATGCCCGGGCCTCTCGCCCGGGCATTTTTGTACCAAATGGAACTTTGCGAACCCCTATATATTGTTGCAGAATTAAGGCAGCCAGTCTGACCGTGAGGGGACATTTGGTTATGAACATCCTGCTGAAGCGCGTTCTCGACCGCCTGGTGCGCACGGGCAATCTGAAGGTCACCGGGCCCAAAGGCTCGACAGTCATCTTCGGCGACGGCAGCGGCGAGCCGGTGCACATGCACATCAAGACCGCGCATGCCGAGCGCGCCATTACCTTCGATCCGATGCTGGCGGTGCCTGAAGCCTATATGGATGGCGAACTCGACATTCTCGAGGGCGGCGTGCTGGGTGTGATGCGCATAGCCTTCCAGAACATGGGCAGCGGCGGCATCGACGCGACATGGTCGAAAGCCATCGAGGGCCTGCGCCACGCCTTCCGCCGCCTGCAGCAGATCAACACCGCCTCGCGTTCGCGCCGCAACGTGCAGCGCCACTACGATCTGTCGGGCGATCTCTACCGGCTCTTCCTCGACGAGGACATGCAGTATTCCTGCGCCTATTTCGAGCAGCCGGACATGACGCTGGACGAGGCGCAGGCCGCCAAGAAGCGCCATATCGCCGCCAAGCTCAGGCTGAAGGCCGGCCAGACCGTGCTTGACATCGGCTCCGGCTGGGGCGGGCTTGGCCTCTATCTCGCCAAAGCCTTCGACGTCGACGTGCAGGGCGTGACGCTGTCGACCGAACAGCATGGCGTCGCCACCGACCGGGCGCATGCGCAAGGCCTGGAAAACCACGTCCATTTCGAGCTGAAGGATTATCGCGAACTCAACGAACGCTTCGACCGCATCGTTTCGGTCGGCATGTTCGAACATGTCGGCGTGAACCACTTCCGCACCTTCTTCGACAAGGCGGCGACGTTGCTGAAGCCCGATGGCGTCATGCTCCTGCACACGATCGGCCGCTCCGGCGTGCCGTGGGCGACCAGCGCCTTCATCCGCAAGTATATATTTCCGGGCGGCTATATCCCGGCCATGTCGGAGGTGCTGCCGGCGATCGAGAAGTCCGGCCTCGTGGTCACCGACGTCGAGATCCTGCGGCTCCACTATGCCGACACGCTGAAGCACTGGGGCCAGCGCTTCGCCGCCAACCGCGACAAGGCCAAGGCCATCTACGACGAACGCTTCTGCCGCATGTGGGAATTCTATCTGGCCGCTTCGGAAGCCGCTTTCCGCTGGCAGGATCTGGTCATCTTCCAGTTCCAGATCGCCAAGAAGAACGACACGCTGCCGATGACCCGCGACTATATGGCCAAATGCGAAAAGGCGCTGGAAATGCGCGACATGGGCCGCCGCGAAGCGGCTCCCGTCGAGAAGCCCGCCAAGCCAGCCCGCCGCCGTAAGGTGGCGGAATAGAGACGAACGTTCGCAGGCTTTCGCCATTGGCGCTTGCCATTCCCGGCCCCTGCCCTGAAAAAGGCCTCGTGATCGTCGCGAGGCCTTTTTCATGACCTATCTCCTCTATGCCGCCGCGGCACTGGCCGAG
Source organism: Mesorhizobium huakuii (assembly GCF_014189455.1). NCBI lineage: Bacteria > Pseudomonadati > Pseudomonadota > Alphaproteobacteria > Hyphomicrobiales > Phyllobacteriaceae > Mesorhizobium > Mesorhizobium huakuii. Next base: position 5,261,279 of record NZ_CP050296.1, on the reverse strand, counting down.
ATCGCCGGCTGTTTTTCGGTATGGGCCTGGTGGCGGCTGGAAAGATCGCCGTTTTGGCTGGCCCCGGGCTTCGTCTCGCTGCTTGTCTTCGCCTGGCTTCTGGCGCTGGTCGACACCAACGCCGCGGGCCGCGCCTATGCCGCCTATGGCGGCATCTACATCGTCGCCTCGTTAGCCTGGCTGTGGCTGGTGGAAGGCGTGCGGCCCGACCGTTGGGACCTTGCCGGTGCTGCGCTCTGCATAGCCGGCGCTTCGGTCATCCTGCTCGCACCGCGAGGAGCATAGCGTGGAACTGCCACCCTCTCTTCGACAAGCTGTCGATCGTATCCTGGAAAAAGTACCGCTGCCGGAACTGAAGCAGGCGGCAAAGACACTCTCCGACCGCTACCGCGCCGAACTGCGCGACGGCCGCCTGCACATGGCGCAGGACATGGCGGTCAAGGCCTATCTGGCGACGCGGCTGCCGGCGACCTATGCCGCGGTCCGCGCCAGCCTCGATGCGCTCAACGAAGCGCGGCCGGATTTCACGCCGAAAATCCTGCTCGATGTCGGCGCAGGTCCTGGTACGGTGCTTTGGGCCACCAGCGCGCTCTGGCCCGATCTCGAACAGGCCGTCTTGCTGGAAGCAAGTGCCGCGGTGCGCAAGGTCGGCGAGACGCTAGCCGCCGATGCCATCACGGCCCGCACCGTCTGGCGGGCCGGCGACGTCACGATAGACCTTGCCGACCTTCAGCCGGCGGACCTCGTCACCTGCGCCTATGTGCTGGACGAGATCGTGCCGGCATCGCTGCCCAAAATGGTCGACCGCCTATGGCAGCTGACGACAGACACATTGCTGATCATCGAACCGGGCACGCCGGCGGGCTGGCAGCGCATTCTGGCGGTTCGCGCGCAGCTGATCGCGGCCGGCGCGCATCTGCTGGCGCCTTGTCCGCACAAGGCGCCCTGCCCGCTCACCCCGCCTGACTGGTGCCACTTTTCCCGCCGCGTCGCCCGCTCGCGCCTGCACCGGCTGGCCAAGGACGCTGATGTGCCTTGGGAAGACGAGAAATTCATCTATGTCGCCGCGTCGCGCCAGCCGGCCGCCTCGCACGCCGCTCGGGTCATCGCACCGCCGAAATCCGGTTCCGGCAAGGTTCTGCTCAAGCTTTGCCAGGAGGACGGCACGGCCACGGAGCAACTGTTCACCAAGCGTGACGGCGCGGACTTCAAGCTGGCCCGGCGGCTGGACTGGGGCGACCGGCTGGACCCAGGCAGCACGTGAACGACCGATTGTTCTTGCTTCGTTCCAAGGCTTCGCATAAGAATCGCAGCTTGCCGAGTCAACCGGAATCGGGACACAGGAACACTGTCCTGTGGACGGTTTGTCGTTCCTGTGAACAACGGGCATCAAGGCTGTTTGGTCGAGCGGTGATGCAGAAAGGTCAGCACGGTTTCGTCTCGTTCTGATATCGAAAGGCCGGGATCTAGATCGGGGACATCATGGCAGAGGCAGCGCGGAAATTCGGCGTGGCGGAGCAACCGCTCTATCGCGAGGCGCCGAACAATATCGAGGCCGAGCAGGCGCTGCTCGGCGCGATCCTTGTCAACAACGATGCCTTCTATCGTGTCTCCGACTTCCTGAAAGCCGGCCATTTCTACGAGCCGCTACACAGAAAAATCTTCGATGTCGCGGCCGAGCTCATCCGCATGGGCAAGGTGGCGACGCCGATCACGCTAAAAACCTTCCTACCGGCCGATGAGAAGGTCGGCGACATGACGGTGGCGCAATATGTCGTGCGGCTGGCGGTCGAAGCCGTCACCGTGGTCAACGCCACCGATTATGGCCGCGCTATCTATGATTTGGCGACGCGCCGCGCGCTGATCACCGTCGGCGAGGACATGGTCAACATCGCCTATGACGCGCCGGTCGACATGTCGCCTTCCGAGCAGATCGAGGACGCCGAGCGCCGGCTGTTCGAACTGGCCGAAACAGGCCGCTATGATGGCGGCTTCGAGAGCTTCACCGACGCGGTCAAAACGGCCGTGGACATGGCCAACGCCGCCTATATGCGCGACGGCCATTTGTCTGGCCTCGCCACCGGCATGCGCGATCTCGACCGCCGCATGGGTGGCCTGCAATCGTCCGATCTGATCGTGCTTGCCGGTCGCCCTGGCATGGGCAAGACGTCGCTCGCCACCAACATCGCCTTCAACGTCGCGGAGGCCTATGTGCCGGCGCAGCAGGCGGACGGCTCTTTCAAGGCTGCCAATGGCGGCGTGGTCGGCTTCTTCTCGCTCGAAATGTCATCCGAACAGCTGGCGACCCGTATCATTTCCGAGCAGACGGAAATCTCTTCGTCAAAAATCCGCCGCGGCGAAATCACCGAAATGGATTTCGAAAAGCTGGTCGCCTGTTCGCAGACCATGCAGAAGATCCCGCTGTTCATCGACCAGACCGGCGGTATCTCCATCGCCCAGCTGTCTGCCCGCGCGCGTCGCCTGAAGCGCCAGCGCGGCCTTGACCTGATCGTCATCGACTATATCCAGCTGATGCAGGGCTCATCCGCCAGGGCCTCGCAGAACCGCGTGCAGGAAATCACCGAGATCACCACGGGCCTGAAGGCGCTGGCCAAGGAACTGGCCGTGCCGATCATCGCGCTGTCGCAGCTGTCGCGTCAGGTCGAAAGCCGCGACGACAAGCGCCCGCAGCTCTCCGATCTGCGTGAATCCGGCTCGATCGAGCAGGACGCCGACGTCGTGATGTTCGTCTACCGCGAGGAGTATTACCTCAAGAACCGCGAGCCCAAGCTTGGCACCGAGGAATACGTCAAGTGGGAAAACGAGATGAACGAGATGCGAGGCAAGGCCGAGGTGATCGTCGCCAAGCAGCGCCACGGCCCGACCGGCTCGGTGACGCTCGCCTTCCACGGCGAATTCACCCGCTTCTCCGACCTGGCGGAAGAGCACCATATTGCGGAGAGGTTTGAGTAGCCTCTTGCCAGCTGTCGCAACAGAAAAACGGGACCAAGGCGCTCTACGGCGCCCGCCAACCTCTCAAGCGTTTTCGATCCCCTCCTCGGGTCACGCCTGATGGCCAAATCACGCGTCCAGTTCATCTGCCAGAACTGCGGATCGGTGCATCAGCGCTGGGCCGGCAAATGCGATGCCTGCGGCGAATGGAACACGCTGGTCGAGGAAGGAACTTCCGGCGGCATCGGCTCGGGGCCGGCCAATACCCGCAATGCCCGCAAGGGCCGCGCGGTGGTGTTGACCACGCTTTCCGGCGACATCGAGGACGCGCCGCGCATCATCTCGGGCATCGGCGAACTCGACCGCGCCACCGGCGGCGGTTTTGTACGCGGCTCCGCACTTCTGGTCGGCGGCGATCCCGGCATCGGCAAGTCGACGCTGCTCACCCAGGCTGCCGCCGCTCTTGCCTCCAAAGGTCACCGCATCGTCTATGTCTCGGGCGAAGAAGCCGTCGCGCAGATCAGGCTGAGGGCGCAGAGGCTCGGCGTCGCCGACACGCCGGTAGAACTGGCGGCCGAGACCAATGTCGAGGACATCCTGGCCACGATCGCCGACGGCAAGAGGCCGGATCTGGTCATTCTCGATTCCATCCAGACGCTGTGGACCGACCTTGCCGATTCGGCGCCGGGCACCGTTACCCAGGTGCGCGCCGCCGCCCAGGCGATGATCCGCTACGCAAAATCCACCGGGGCTGCCATCGTGCTGGTCGGCCATGTCACCAAGGAAGGCCAGATCGCCGGCCCGCGTGTGGTCGAGCATATGGTCGATGCCGTGCTTTATTTCGAGGGCGAAGGCAATCATCACTTCCGCATCCTGCGCACGGTGAAGAACCGCTTCGGGCCAACCGACGAGATCGGCGTCTTCGAAATGTCGGACAAGGGCTTGCGCGAGGTCGCCAATCCATCCGAGCTGTTCCTCGGCGAGCGGCATGCGAAATCGCCGGGTGCCGCCGTTTTCGCCGGCATGGAAGGCACGAGGCCTGTTCTGGTCGAGATCCAGGCGCTGGTGGCACAATCCTCGCTCGGCACGCCACGCCGCGCCGTCGTCGGTTGGGACGGAGCTCGCCTGTCGATGATCCTGGCGGTTCTCGAAGCCCATTGTGGCGTGCGCTTTGGCCAGCACGACGTCTACCTCAACGTCGCCGGTGGCTACCGCATCAGCGAGCCGGCGGCCGATCTCGCGGTCGCCGCCGCACTGGTTTCCTCGCTCACCGGTCTTGCCCTTCCGGCCGATTGCGTCTATTTCGGCGAAATCAGCCTTTCGGGCGCTGTGAGGCCGGTTGCGCATGCGCAGCAGCGCCTCAAGGAAGCCGAAAAGCTGGGTTTTGGTAGCGCGGTTCTGCCCTTGGGCAGCGAGGAACTTGCCGGAGGGATCGGGGCCGGCGCTTTCCAGCCCACCGAGCTTGCCGACCTCGTGGCACGCATAGCCGGCTCACGGCGCAGCCGTGTCGACGATGAAGAGTGACGCGGCTCGCCGAGCCGTGAAAAAGAGATCGGAGTGGGGCGAAAGACATGCCGATTACGCTGCTTGACGGAATCCTGGTCGGCTTCACCCTGGTCTCGGCGATGCTCGCCATGGTTCGCGGCTTCTCGCGCGAGGTCCTGTCGGTCGTCTCGTGGGCGGCGGCAGCGGCGGCGGCTTTCTTCTTCTACAAGCCGGTCCTGCCCTATCTGAAGCCCTACATCGAGAATGAGAAGATCGCCATGGCGGCTTCCGCCGGCGTCGTCTTCATCATCGCGCTGATCGTCGCCTCGGTGATCACCATGAAGCTCGCCGACTGGATCATTGATTCGCGGATCGGCGCGCTCGACCGCACGCTCGGTTTCCTCTACGGCGCCGCGCGCGGCATCCTGGTCGTTGCCGTGGCGCTTTTGTTCTTCAACTGGCTGGCCGGCGCCAAGGCTCCGGCCTGGGTGACGGAGGCCAAGTCGCGGCCGCTGCTGGAACAGATCGGCGCCAAGCTCGAAAGCCTGCTGCCCGAGGATCCGGAAAACGCCATCCTGAAAAAGCTCAATCCGAATCAGCCGGCTGCCGAGACGCCGGCAGCACCTGACGCACCGGCGGCGGATGCCCCCTGCCGGCGGCGATGACGCCAACGCACCAGCGCCCGACGACAACGACGTCGCCCCTGCCGACAACACGGCCAAGCCAGCACCGGCAGCACCGGCGAACTGACGCTCGAAACAGGCGTCAGGACTGACGATGGTGTGAACGACTGCACGGCGCGCGTTGCTTTCGACGCGAACCCGCACTATATGGCGATTTTAGCGGAGCTTAAGATGGCAGACGCAGACGACGTGCTTTCCGCCGAGGCCGACGACCATTTCCACGACGAATGCGGTGTGTTCGGCATTTTCGGCCGGCAGGACGCGGCGGCAATCGTTACACTCGGCCTGCATGCGCTGCAGCATCGCGGCCAGGAAGCGGCCGGCATCGTTTCCTATGACGGCAGCCAGTTCCATGTCGAACGCCATGTCGGCCTGATCGGCGACACCTTCACCAAGCAGCGCGTCATCGACAGCCTGCAAGGCAACCGCGCCATCGGCCACACGCGCTACGCCACGACCGGCGGCGCCGGCATGCGCAACATCCAGCCCTTCTTCGCCGAGCTCGCCGATGGCGGTTTTGCCGTCGCCCACAACGGCAATTTGACCAACGCCATGACGGTGCAGCGCGCGCTGCAGAAGCAGGGCGCGATTTTCTCCTCGACCTCCGACACCGAGACGCTCCTGCACCTTGTCGCGACCAGCAAGGAGCGCGACCTCAACTCGCGCTTCATCGATGCGGTGCGGCAGGTCGAGGGCGCCTTCTCGCTGGTGGCGATGACGGCCAAGAAGATGATCGGCTGCCGCGATCCACTGGGTATCCGGCCGCTGGTGCTCGGCGACCTCGACGGCGCCTGGATCCTCGCCTCCGAGACCTGCGCTCTCGACATTATCGGCGCGCGTTTCGTGCGCGACCTGAAACCCGGCGAGATGGTCGTCGTCACCTCCAAGGGCATTGAAAGCCTGTTCCCGTTCGAGCCGCAGAAGACCCGCTTCTGCATCTTCGAATATGTCTATTTCGCCCGGCCGGATTCCTCGGTCGAAGGCCGCAACGTCTACGAGGTGCGCAAGCGCATCGGCGCCGAACTGGCGCAGGAGAACCCGGTCGAGGCCGACATCGTCGTGCCGGTGCCGGATTCCGGCACCCCGGCGGCGATCGGCTTCAGCCAGGCAGCGGGTATTCCCTTCGAGCTCGGCATCATCCGCAACCATTATGTCGGCCGCACCTTCATTCAGCCCGGCGATTCGATCCGCCATATGGGCGTCAAGCTGAAGCACAACGCCAACCGCCGCATGATCGAGGGCAAGCGCGTGGTGCTCGTCGACGATTCGATCGTGCGCGGCACCACCAGCCAGAAGATCGTGCAGATGGTGCGCGACGCCGGCGCCAAGGAAGTGCACATGCGCATTGCCTCGCCGCCGACCAGCGCCTCCTGCTTCTACGGCGTCGACACGCCGGAGAAGTCGAAGCTTCTGGCATCACGCATGTCGGTGGAAGAGATGGCCGAGTTCATCCGTGTCGATTCACTCGGCTTCCTCTCGATCAACGGGCTCTATCGCGCCGTCGGCGAGGCCAGCCGCAATGACGACCAGCCGCAGTTCTGCGACGCCTGCTTCACCGGCCAGTACCCGACCCGCCTGCTCGACTTCGAAGGCCACGACAATGTGCGCACGCTGTCGCTGCTGGCGAACAACGGGGCGTAGGCTAGAGCAGTTCACCGTTTCAAGGAAAACAGCAAACCGCTCTAACTCTTTGTTTTGACACAATTCCGGACGGAAAACCGCTTCACACTTTTCCTGGAATTGCTCTGGACCTTACGGAAATTCTCGCATGACCCTCGACCTCACCGGCCGCGTTGCGGTCGTCACCGGCGCCTCGCGTGGCATCGGCTATTTCATCGCCAGGGAATTGGCCGCCGCCGGTGCGCATGTCATCGCGGTTGCACGCACCGTCGGTGGGCTGGAAGAACTCGACGACCAGATCAAGGCAGCGGGTGGCCAGGCGACGCTGGTGCCGCTCGATCTCGCCGACATGGCCGGCATCGACCGTCTGGGCGGCGCCATCCATGAGCGCTGGGGCAAGCTCGACATTCTCGTCGCCAATGCCGGCGTGCTCGGCGTCATCTCGCCGATCGGCCATGTCGAGGCAAAAACCTTCGAGAAGGTGATGACCATCAACGTCACCTCGACCTGGCGGCTGATCCGCTCGGTCGACCCGCTGCTCAGGCTTTCGGATGCCGGCCGCGCGATTATCTTGTCGTCCAACGCGGCGCATTCGGCGCGCGCCTTCTGGGCGCCTTATGCGGCCTCGAAAGCGGCGGTCGAGACCATGATGCGCTCGTGGGCGCATGAGACGCAAAGCCTGCCGCTGCGCGTCAATGCCGCCGACCCAGGCGCCACCCGCACCGCCATGCGGGCCCAGGCCGTGCCCGGCGAGGATCCGGAGACGCTGCCGCATCCTTCCGAGATCGCCAAGCGCATCGTGCCGCTCGCGAGCCCGGAGCTGAAAGAGACTGGACTGATCTTCCAGGCCAAGCACAATCGTTTTGTTGCCTACCGGCAACCGGAGTAGCAGCATCCTTTTGCCGGAAGAATTCGGGCACTCCCGACGTTCTTCGAATGTTTTGCAACAGACCGAGCCGATAGGGCCTCAAAATCTGGATGCAAAATCCGCCGGATCATCACGCGGCTGTGATCTGATGGGAAAGGCCGGGTCGCGGTCATGCTTTCGTCATTTCCAAGGAGTTGTTAGGATCGAAACGACTCCCACAACAACGAGCGCCCTGCTGGGCAGAACAAGGACATCCCCATGGCTACGACCGCAGCGTTGGTCTGGTATCTGGTAATCGCCGGCCCGCAGGGCGGCATGGTGGTGCTGCCCAGCACTTTCGACAAGCGCGAGCAATGCACCGCCGCCATCACCGAATATCAGAAGCAGCCGACACCCCCGGCTGGTCCATACAGTGCGTGCCGAGCGCCTCGCCCTTCACCGACGAAGGCGATGCCGAGACGCCGTCGGCACAGTAAGCATCCGTTACAACAAGGCCCGCAGCTGCCGGCTGCGGGCCTTGTCATTTCAACGCCGGGCGCTCACCGTCAGCTCCGGCTTCTGGTTGATGGTCTGGAACACCACGCAATAGCGCTCTGTCAGCTTCAGCAGCGAATCGATGCGCTCCTGCGGCTCATCTGTGTCGAGAGCGAAATTGAGCCGGATGGCACGAAAGCCGACTGGCGCATCCTTGGCGACACCGAGCGTGCCGCGAAAATCGAGATCGCCTTCGGCTTCCACCGTGGCAGCGCCGAGCTTGAACTCGAGCGCCGTCGCCACCGCCTTCAATGTCACGCCGGCACAGGCCACCAGGGCTTCCAGCAGCATGTCGCCGGAGCAGAGCTCGAGCCCCGAGCCGCCGGTTGCCGGATGCAGACCGGCGATCGCGATGGCCCTGCCCGTCTCCACCTTGCAGGCCACCGACTGGTCGTCGATCGAGCCTTTGGCGCGAAGCGTGATCAGCGCCTGCGAGGCGTCATCGCGGTAAGCCTGCTTCAGCGGCGCCTGCATGGCCTTCAGTTCGGTTGCATCCATGTCCGTTGTCTCTTTCGCTTTTTGCGGCCAGCGAGCAGCGTGGCTTTGTCAGATATAAGTGCCGATCGCCTAACCTAAGCAAGACCGCCAGTTCCTGCCCCAACGCAAGCCCAGGGCTGGCGTAGCGCTGTGCCAACTTTCGACCGTATAGCTTGGCAAGAGGGCCTGATTTCCTGGCCATCGCATTGACCCACGGCATTTCTGTCGCTTCCCGTAACACTGGTCCCGCGCCTATGGCCGACATCGCCATTCTCGAAACACGCGAAAGGGTTTTCGCTGGAATCCTGCTGACCGGTGCTGCCTATCTGCTGTTTTCGACGCAGGACGCCTCGATCAAACTGCTGGTGACCGGCATGACGGTCTGGCAGATCATGTTCTTCCGCAGCATCACCATTCTCAGCGCCTGCGCGGCGATCGGCGGGCGGCAACTGTTTGCCGACACGGTGCGCTCGCCGATCGTGCGGCCCATGCTGGTGCGCAGCGCTTTCACGCTTGCCGCCTGGCTCTGTTACTACAACGCCGCGCGCAGTCTGCAGCTCGCCGAACTGACCACCGTCTATTACGCGGCGCCGATCATCGTCACCGTGCTTTCGGTGTTCCTGCTCGGCGAAAAGGTGCCGATGCTGCGCTGGCTGGCGGTTCTGATCGGTTTTGTCGGGGTCTTCGTCGCCTGTGATCCGACCCATCTCGGCCTGTCGGTGCCGGTGCTGCTGGTGCTGGCGGCCGCTCTTTTGTGGGCTATCGCCATCGTGCTCCTGCGCAAGACAGCACTTGCCGAACGCTCGATGATCCAGCTGCTCCTCAACAATTTCTATTTCCTGCAGTTTTCGGCGGTGCCGGCGCTGTTGTGGTGGCATACGCCTGATCTGACCCAGTTGCTGCTTCTCGCCAGCGTCGGCGCGCTTGGCGGCCTGGCGCAATATCTTCTCTTCGAGGGCATGAAGCGAACGCCGGCATCGATCCTCGCCCCTCTCGAATACAGTTCGCTGCTGTGGGCGTTCGCGCTCGGCTTTGCGATCTGGGGCGACGTGCCGCGCCGCGAAGTGTTTCTCGGTGCCGCCCTGATCATCGCCGCCGGGCTGCTGATCGTCGGCGGCGAGCATTTCCGCAAGCGGCTGTGATGGGGATGCGCTTACTGCTGACACTACGATGTCAGGACCTGACGAGGTAGGCTGCGGGCATGACTGACATCCCAGCCACCACAGCCGAAACCACCGAGCGCACGCTCGGCATCATCCTGGTGTCGTCATCGGCCGCCGTGTTCGGCCTGACCGGCGTGCTGACGAAGTCGATCCATGCAGATCCGCTGACGATTACCTGCTGGCGCGGCTTTGTCGGTTCAATCCTGATCAGCCTCTATGTGCTCTGGCGCCGCCGCCGGTCGGGCAACCGCGACACGCTCCGCCTTGGCTGGCGCGGCTGGCTGCTGGCGGTGGAAGGCGCGCTGGCCAGCATCGCCTTCATCTCGGCGTTCAAATTCACCTACGTCGCCAATGTCGCGGTCATCTACGCAACGTCGCCCTTCATTGCCGCCCTGCTCGCTTGGGTGCTGGTGCGCGAGCCCTTCCGCCTGCAGACGATGCTCGCGGCCGCCGTATCGCTGTGCGGCGTGGCGATCATGGTCTGGTCGGGCTTCGGCACCGGCAATCTGTTCGGCGACGGGCTGGCGCTGCTGATGACGGCCGGCAGCGCGCTCTACATGATCATGGTGCGCGCCTTCCGCGACACGCCTGTGGTGTGGGCGGGCGCGGTTTCGGCCTTCCTGCTGTTCATTGTGGGCTGGTTCATCACCGATCCTTTGGCGGTTTCGGCAAGGGATGCTGTTCTGCTCGTCACCTTCGGCGCATCCTTCGCATTGTCGTCGATCCTGTGGACGGAAGGCGCGCGGCTCATCCCGGCGCCCGAATCCGGCCTGCTCGGCTCGGCGGAGGTGCCGTTCGCGATCCTGTTTGCCTTCCTGTTCCTGGCCGAGATCCCGCCTGTCGCCAGCATGGTCGGCGGCGTCATTGTGCTCGGCGCAGTGTTCGCCCATGCCGGCCGCGACTGGCTGGCGGCCCGCTCGCAGAAGGCAGCGTCAAATATTTCTTAAAAAAATGACACAGTCACGGAACCATCATCCGAGTCAGACATTATTGGTGCGACGGGCCACCCCCCAAGTCCCCCGAACCCCTCGGCCCGTCCTACTCCCAAGCCGACCGCAAGGTCGGCTTTTCTTTGCCAGATAGGCCCGACCGCCAGGCTTTGTCCTTGCCGACAGGCTGACATGGCTCCGAGCCCTGCCAAATCAGGCAACTGGCTGGGACAGGGCCAGATTGCCGCTGAGCAGCGCCGCCAGATCGCCCGCGGAAGCATCGGCTCCAGCACGCAGCCGGATCGCGAATTCGGCCATAGGAACCGGCGGCAGGCCAAGCTCGCGCGGCGCTTCGACAATGCCGGAATGGGCAAAGCGCGGGGTTCGCAGGGTCAGCGCAACGCCGGCATTCACGGCTGTACGCAAGCCGGCCAGGCTGGCACTGCCGGCAGCGATGCGGTAGCGGCGACCGGCAGCATCGAGCGCTGCGAGTGCGGCCTCGCGAAACCCGCAATAGGGATCGAGCAGCGCCAGCGGCAGCTCTTCCTGCCGCGAGGCCAGTCCCTTCTGTGAACACAGCCAGATCATCGGCTCGCGCAAGACGCCGACCTCATCCGGCGCCGCCGTCTGGCGCATGACGATCGCCAGATCGAGGCTGCCGGCCTGCAGCGCCTGCGCCAGTTCGGCCGAGCGGCCGACCCGCAATTCGATCCTGACGCGCGGATGGCTGGTGGCGAAGGCACGCAGCAGGTCCGGCAGGCCACTGTCGGCGAAGTCCTGCGTCGTGCCGATGGCGACGCGCCCGGCAGCCCGTGCCCCCTTCAGCGCCAGCCACGCCTCGCGATGCACGGCAAGGATGCGCCTAGCATGGCCGACAAGGTCCTCGCCGGCCGGGGTCAGGCCGCGGCCCCTGCCCTGCGGCGCCAGCAGCGGCTCGCCGACGATCTCCTCCAGCCGCTGCATCTGGGCGGTCACCGCCGAAGGTGAACGGCCGACGCCGGAAGCCGCCTGCGCCAGCGAGCCGCTGTCGACGAAAGCGAGGAAGGTTTTGAGCAGATCCGGATCGAGCGTTTGCATAATTCGAAGATATCGAATCTTTAGTTGAAAACAATTCGATTTTTTTGATCTGGAGATGATGACATGGTCTCTCCAACGGCAACCACGCCGCTAAAAAACCAAGGAGAAGAAAAATGCCCATCATCAACATCAGCGTCACCGGCAAGCCGGACGCCGCTTTGTCCGCCAGGATTGCCAGGGAAATCACCGAGATCACCGCCACGCAATTGCGCAAGGATCCGACGATCACGGCTGTCGCCGTATCCTATATCGATCCGCAGCACTGGTTCGCCGGCGGCAAGTCGCTGGCCGAACATGGCACCAACACGTTCTGGCTGGATATCAAGGTGGTCGACGGCACCAACACCAAGCTCGAACTCGAGGCCTATCTCAAGGCTCTCTTCGACGCCTTCGGCCGCCTGCTGGGCGGCGTGCACGAGGAAAGCTACGCCTTCGTGCATGAAGTGCCGGCAGCCGCCTATGGCTATGGCGGCAAGACGCAGGAGTTCCGCTTTATCAGCGGACGGCTGAAGGCGGCGTGAGGCCCTTGTTCCTTCTTCCTCCCGAGGGAGCAGGAACACCGTCTCTTCCCACATTGACCTAGCGCCCACTTGCGCTACGCTCTGCGCCGAGGCGGCCACGGAAGAGCCGCGATGACAAAAATCGTTGGGAGAGACGCGGCATGATCCTGACACTGGCGCTGCTTGCTGGTCTTGTTTTCGCCTGGCTGCTGATCGGCGTGGTGGAAAAATTCCGCCTTGGCCTGCGTTTCAGCCAGGCGATGCTCTATGTGCCCTTCAAGCTCGCCTACCGGATCAGCGACAACCGCATCGGGATCGCACGCAATGCGCAGGCTCCCGTTATCTACGTCATCTCGCACCAGTCGCGCTTCGAACCGGCGCTGATGCTGTCGCTGTTGCCGGACGACACGCTGCACATTCTCGACGAGGTCTCGGCGCGCTCACCCTGGCTCGAACCATGGCGCGAGCTTGGCCGCACCATCGCCTTCAATGCCGAACATCTTTTCGTCAGCCGCCGGCTGGTGCGTGTGCTGAAGGGCAAGGGCCGGCTCGCCGTCTATCTGCCGGACGCGGTCGAGCCTGACGTCAAGACGTTCCGGCTGTTTCGCGCCGTCACCCGCATCGCCATGCAGGCCGACGCCCGCATCGTGCCGATCTTCGTCGCCGGCGCGCGCAGCCTGCCCGTTTCGCTGACGCCGGCCGACAAGGCGCCGCGGCACTGGTTTCCGCAGCTGTCGATCAGTGTGCTGGAACCGATGACCATCGCCGAACTGGTGGCACGCAATCCGGACCAAGCCTCGAACACCAATGCATTGTTCGACCGCGTCGCCGAGGCGCGGCTTTTCGGCACCGACCTCGATCGCGGCCTGTTCCTGGCCATGCGCGCTGCCGCAGCTAGGGTCGGCGCCTCGCACCCGATCATCGAGGATGTCATCTCGGGCGCGCTGAGCTACCGCAAGATGTTCATCGGCGCCCGCGTGCTGGGCCGACGCTTCGAGGCGGCAACGGCGCCGGGCGAAGCGGTGGGGATAATGCTGCCCAACGCCAATGGCGTCGTGCTGTCGTTGGTCGGCCTTCTCTCAGCGGGCCGGGTGGCGGCGATGATCAATTACACCGCCGGGCCGGCGAGCGTCACGGCAGCGGTAAGCACGGCTGTCATCCGCACCGTCATCTCCTCCCGCGCCTTCGTCGAGAAGGCCGATCTCGCCGATATCGTCGCGGCGGTCGAAAAGGGCGGCGCCAGGCTGCTGTGGCTGGAGGATCTGCGAGCAAGCGTCACCGCGCTGGACAAGCTTGCCGCAGCCTTGCTGTGGCGCTTGCCGCTGCAGCCGCAGGATGCGGCCAAGCCGGGCGTGATACTGTTCACCTCGGGTTCGGAAGGCACGCCCAAGGCGGTTGTCCTGTCGCAAAAGAACCTGCTCGCCAATGCCATGCAGGCAGAGGCGCGCATCACCATCTCGCCGGCCGACATCCTGCTCAACGTACTGCCGGTGTTCCATTCCTTCGGCCTGACGGGCGGCACCATCCTGCCGCTGGTCACCGGGGTAAAACTGTTCCTCTACCCCTCGCCGCTCCACTACAAGATCATCCCCGAGATCGCGCGCAAGGTGAAGCCGACGATCATGTTCGGCACCGACACATTCCTCGCCAACTATGCGCGCACCGCCAAGGATGGCGACTTCTCCAGCCTGCGCTTCGTCGTTGCCGGGGCCGAGGCGGTGAAGCCGGAAACCCGCCGCGTCTATCGCGATCGCTTCCAGGCCGAGATCATCGAAGGTTTCGGGCTGACCGAGGCCGCTCCGGTGGTTGCCGTCAACACCGCGATCCATGGCCGCGACGGCACGGTTGGGCGGCTCTTGCCGGCGATGCGTATGAAGCTTGAGCCAGTCGAGGGCATCTCGGATGCCGGTCAGTTGTGGCTCGACGGACCCAATCTGATGATGGGCTACATGACCGCGGACCGCCCCGGTGAGCTGCAGCCGCTGACCGGCTGGCACGACACCGGCGATATCGTCGCCGTCGACCGCGAGGGCTTCATCACCATCCGCGGCCGCGCCAAGCGCTTTGCCAAGATCGCCGGCGAGATGGTGTCGCTGGGCGCGGTCGAGATGCTGGTGCAGTCGCTGTGGCCGGAAGAACGCCATGCGGCGGTGGCGGTGCCGGACAAAAGGCGCGGCGAGCGTATCGTGCTGGTCACCACCGCCGACGATGCCAATCCCGAAGAGCTGCGCCAGTTCGGTAAGAAGGCCGGGGCCGCCGAATTGATGGTGCCCAACGACATCGTCAAGGTGGAGGAAATCCCGGTGCTGGGGTCCGGCAAGACCGATTATGTCTCGACCAGGAAGCTGGCGATCGACAGGCTGGGGCTGGGCGTCGCGGCGTAAGGTTCTACCCTATGTCCGAAGGCGGCACCTTCTCGCCCTCGAGCTTGGCGCGCTTGGAGTAGGCGCGCACGGAGAACGGCAGGAAGATCAGATAGCCCGCGACCGACGCCGTCAGCGTGTACCAGGGATAGGTCATCAGCAAGAGAATGTAGAGCACGACGGCCAGAATGACTGGCAGCACCCTGTCGCCAGGGATCTTGATGCTCTTGCCGGAATAGACAGGCAGCCGGCTGACCAGAAGGAAGGCGACCAGGATGGTGAAGCCGGTGGCGACGAAGGCGGCCGGGCGGCTTGGCTCCAGCCCGAGCCGCAGGAAAAACAGATAGAGCGGCAGCATCACCAGCACCGCGCCGGCCGGCGCCGGCACGCCAACGAAATATTCCGACTGCCACAGCGGACGCTCGGCTTTCTCGTCGTCGAGCACGTTGAAGCGGGCAAGTCTCAGCCCGCAGGCGATGGCGAACAGAAGGGCTGCGATCCAGCCCGGCGAGCCGGCGCGGTCGAGCAGGAAGGCGTAGAGCACCAGAGCAGGTGCAACACCGAAGTTGACGATGTCGGCGAGCGAATCCATCTGCGCGCCGAATTTTGAAGTCGCCTTCAGCATGCGTGCGAGCCGACCGTCGATGCCGTCGAGAAAGGCAGCCAGCAGCACCATCACCACCGCCGTCTCGAAGCGATCCTCGAAGGCAAAGCGGATGCCGGACAGGCCGGCGCAGATGGCAAGCACGGTGACCAGGTTGGGCAGCACCATGCGCATCGGGATCTCGCGGATGCGCGGACCGCCGCTGGCATGAGCCTCGAACTTCTTGAACGGCGCGCCCAAGGCTCAGGAAATCCGCACAAGAGGAGTGCCGGCGACACCACCGAACTCGGCGAGCACCGTTTCGCCGCCGACCGCCGTCTGGCCGACGGCGACGCGCGGCGTCGCGGTCAAGGGCAGGAAGACATCGACGCGCGAGCCGAAGCGGATCAGGCCGAAACGCTCGCCGGTGCCGATCGAGCCGCCAGCCTCGGCCCAGCAAACGATGCGCCGCGCCACCAGGCCGGCGATCTGGACGGCAGCCACCGTGCCATTGGGGCTTTCGATGACCAGGCCGTTGCGCTCGTTCTCGGTGCTGGCCTTGTCGAGTTCGGCGTTGAGGAATTTTCCCGGCCGATGCTCGATCTTGGCGATGCGGCCGCGCACGGGCGAGCGGTTCACATGGCAGGAAAAGACGTTCATGAACACCGAGATGCGGGTCATCTCGACATTGCCGAGGCCAAGCTCGCGCGGCGGCAGGGCCGGACCGACCGCCGAAATGATACCATCGGCGGGGCTCACCACCAGGCGGTCGTCGACCGGTGTGACGCGCTCGGGGTCGCGGAAGAAATAGACGCACCAGGCGGTCAGGGATCAGGCCGATCCAGAACAGGATCGAGGAGAAATAGCCAAGGAAAAGCGTCCCCGCGCCGAAAGCGGCGATGAAGGGATATCCCTCGCGATGGATCGGAACGAAGGTATTCTTGACCGAGTCGAGAAGGCTCATAGGGCTTGGGGCAGGTCCCTGTTTCAGGTTGCGCCTCAATAGCGGAAAGCCCCCCTGCCCGCAACGCAACAATGGGAGGATGGGTGTGGCGGCTGAGGGCGGTATGATGAATGCGAGCTGAGACTCTACTCTGCGGCAGCGGAGCGATCAAAGTGCGCGTCGAGTTCGGGCATCGTAGCCTCCGCGAGTTTTTCGTAATCCTCGCCACTTAAGAGCACACTGCCATTCGGCGAAGACAGGGAGAGGAAGCTCCGGTCAGACGCCAGCACCACCCAGTTCACCACAGGCCCTTCCGCCGTTTGCACCACCGAGTTAGCTGAAACGATGGCACCCAGCGGATCGAACCCGGCCTTGCGCAGCAGAAGGTCGACAGCGACCGGAGCATGATTTTGCTCAGTCAGCTGGATTGCTGCCTCAATCTCCGACTCCTCAGCGCGCCCAAGCCGTGGCCCGACCCTCGGTGCATCAGCTCCCAACAGGCTCTCACCCGCGCGTATGATCGGAGGATCGTCCGGGGGAATACACTCGTAAACGGTAACGTGTGCCTTTGTTGCTGCGCATAGCCGGAGCTCATCCGCGCTGGTGCGGAGTTGAAAGACCATTTGCTTTTCGCCCTCGACATCCAGCATCCTCGCCATCCCAAACCCCCGTTTGATCTCCGACGGCGACGCCTTAGCGCAGGCGAGGCCGGCACCGACGTCACGCTGGCTCAACATCTGGCTCACCAGTTTGCTGACCGACTCATGAAGAAGCCTACTTTCACGCTGGGGGTTGGCCACAACGAGTCGGTCGATCGTATCGTCGTAGTTGTCATCATCGACAATCTGCAGATCGGCCCAAGACGTGATCCAACGCGCGAGCAAATCCTCCATCGACGCGGCTTCATCCGCTTCGTAGAATGCGTCATCGAGCGTATCCAGGAAATCGTCGCGGCCACCCTCGAAGCCCGTTTGTTTCGCTGCTTCATCAGGATTGCGGGCAACCCAAGCTGACATCTTTTCCAAGGTCGCCAACTGCCTCGTTGCCCCGCAGGCGCTGAGTCCGGCTCTGGCGTTGGCAATCGTGGTGTCGATTTCCCTGCCCGCATTGTGGATAAACTGACTGTGGCCGCCGTTCTTTACCTCCGAGGAGTACCAGTCCGCATGAAAGACCTGCATCGCCTTGGGGTTGATCTCCGGATGACGGTAGAGCCCTTTGGAAACGATCGTCACCGCGAATTGCATGACAGCTAAGACAAGATCAAAAGGCTTTTCACTAGCCTTCTCGACCTTCGAACGAGGCACCGTGATTAGAGGTACGAGGAGATTGACCCCTTTATCTTCCGAAGCGGGTGGCGTCTTCTCGGACGCCCCTTTGGACTTGCGCGAGAAAAAGCCAAACATCGAAATGTTTCCGTAATTCAAAAATCGGTTGTTATTGCCCAGACAATATCAGTTGTTGTTGAGGATAAAAGCCCCAGCTCATCTATCGGGATAGAGCGGGGAACGCCCGCGCCAGACAGACGCTGGGCGTCGTTGCGCTGAATGAGCGTTAAAGTTCCGGCACGCGCTGATAGTTGGCGATGTCGGCCCGCACGCCCAGGCGCGCGATCGTCTCCTGCGGGTTGAACGCGATACGCTCATGCGCGGCCTTGACGATCGGCACGACCTTGTCGACGGCCGCCTGGCTTTCCCATTCGACGATCGTCACCAGGTTGAATTCGCCCGGCCCTGAAAATTGCTCGAGCAGGAAATCCTGCACGAAACCCTGCTGCTGGCGCAGCAATTCGTGTGTCGCCCTGACCTTGACGAGTATCTCTTCACGGGCGGCGGCCGGGACGACGAACTTGTCCACCCTGAACACGCTGCCGCCGTTAACAGTCTGATTTATGTCGTTCATTTCGATTGTTCCGTTCCTGGATGATGGTGTTTTCGGGCTCCAGGAACGGCGTACAATCTCAACTTAAGTTGAGGTCAAGCGGATTTTTACCTCTTCCTTCTCCCCTTGTGGGCCTGTTGCGTAATTCGCTGGTTGTGATTCTCTGAGAGGGAGCTCGGAGGAATCGCGATGGCGGTGAAGCAGACTGGACAGTTGAGCTTGGCGGAGGCCTTTCTGGGCCACAAGCTGACGGGGGGGTTCTTCGCCACTCGACCGTCTGTCGGGTCTGGTGAAGTGGTACCGGTTCGAGAAGCTGCTTAATGCGCTGCGCGATGGTGGACCGGGTCGAGCTGCCTGGCCGCCGCTGGTGTTGTTCAAGGCACTGTTGCTGCAATCGCTCTACGGACTGTCGGATCGCGAGTTAGAGGAAGCGCTGGGCGATCGGCTGTCGTTCCGGCGCTTTGCTGGGCTGGGGCTGGACGATACAATCCCCGACCACACGGTGCTGTCGCGTTTTCGCAATCTGCTTGTCAGCGAAGGGCTGATGGAGAAGCTGTTTGGCGAACTGGACCGGCAGTTGGAGAAGGCCGGCGTGATCCTGAAGCGCGGTACGATGCTGGATGCCACGCTGATTGATGCGGTCTCGACGCCGCCGACACCCGAGCGGCCGTCGCAGGATACGGACGCCCGCGTCACAGCACGCAAGGGCAAGAGCGGCCTTACCTTCGGCTACAAGGCTCATGTCGGGGTGGATGAAGGCTCTGGCCTGATCCGCACGGTGATCACGACACCGGCCAACGTCAACGACACGGTCGTGGCTGATCACTTGATCTGCGGTGATGAGAAGACGGTATGGGCAGACGCAGCCTATGACACCCATGCCCGCCGTGCTCGGCTCAGGGCGGCCGGCAAGAAGGTGCGCATTGCACGGCGCCCCAACAAGCATCATGCGCTGCCGCCGCGGCTCAAGCACTACAATCGCCTGATCGCCAGACGGCGAGCAGCGGTGGAGACCACCTTCGCCACGCTCAAGAACCGCATGAAGCTGACCACGATCCGCTACATCGGGTTGGCCAAGGCTGCTGGTCAGGTGACAATGGCGGCCATCGCTTTCAACATGCGCCGATGGGCCGCCATCACGGGATAGGTGCGTCCACAATCCGGCCAGCCAAGGCCGAACCGCCACCTCAAACATCGAAACCAGACCTCAACCCCTAAGAACCAGCAATAGCCCGCTGATCCTGTTCCCCCGCCGTTCCTCCCAGTAACTGCGCAACAGGCCCCTTGTGGGAGAAGGTGGCCTCGCGAAGCGAGGTCGGATGAGGGGTGCTCCAGCTTGGCGAGGACGGCACTCCGTCACCCACCCCTCAACCGTATCGGCGCTAGCGCGCCGATCCACCTTCTCCCACAGGGGGAGAAGGAAAAGGCGCTACGACACCTCCGATGTCCGCCGGCGAACGATCACACCGAGCTCGTCGCCCTCGCGGGCAAGGCGCAGCCGCTCCTCGGCTTCGGTCGCCTCGCGCTGGCGGTCCCACATCGAGGCATAGAGGCCATGCTTGCGCATCAGCTCGACATGGGTGCCACGCTCGGCGATCTGGCCGTCCTTGAGCACGATGATCTCGTCGGCGGAAATCACCGTCGACAGGCGGTGGGCAATGACGATGGTGGTGCGGCCCTTGCTGACGAGATCGAGCGCGGCCTGGATCTCCTGCTCGGTGTGGCTGTCCAGCGCCGATGTGGCCTCGTCGAGCATAAGGATCGGTGGTGCCTTCAGGATGGTGCGGGCAATCGCGACGCGCTGTTTTTCGCCACCCGAAAGCTTCAGCCCGCGCTCGCCAACCATAGACTTGTAGCCATCGGGCAGCTTCTCGATGAACGGTCCGATCTGGGCGAGTTCGGCTGCCTTGCGCACCTCCTCTTCGCTCGCGCCGACGCGGCCGTAGCGGATGTTGTAGGCGATGGTGTCGTTGAACAGCACCGTGTCCTGCGGCACCATGCCAAGCGCCGCGCGCAGGCTGTCCTGGGTGACATCCCGGATGTCCTGGCCGTCGATCAGCACCTGGCCACCCTGCACGTCGTAGAAGCGGAACAGCAGCCGCGAAATGGTCGACTTGCCGGCCCCCGACGGCCCGACAATGGCGACCGTCCTGCCGGCCGGCACCTCGAAGGAAACACCTTTCAGGATCTTGCGGTTCGGATCATAGGAGAAATGCACGTCGCGGAATTCGACCTTGCCGGCGCCGACGGTGAGCGGTTTTGCATCCGGCTTGTCGACGATCTCCTGCGGCACGTCGAGCAGGTCGAACATGTGCTCGATGTCGGTCAGGCCTTGCCGGATTTCGCGGTAGATGAAACCGATGAAATTGAGCGGCACGGAAAGCTGCACCAGCATGGCATTGATGAAGACGAAATCGCCAACCGTCTGCGTGTGGGCCTGCACCTCCAGCGCCGACATGCACATGACGACGACCGTGCCGAGGCCGAAGATGACGCCCTGGCCAAAATTCAGCCAGCCGAGCGAAGTCCAGGTCTTGGTGGCGGCGACCTCATAGCGCGCCATCGAGCGGTCAAAGCGGTCGGCTTCCATGGCCTCGTTGGTGAAATACTTGACGGTCTCGAAATTGAGCAGGGAGTCGATCGCCTTCGTGTTGGCGTCGGTGTCGCTGTCGTTCATGTCGCGGCGGATCGAGATGCGCCAGTCGCTCGCCTTGACCGTGAACCAGACATAGAGGCAAACGGTAGCCGCCACCACAGCCACGTATTTCCAACCGTAGGTGAAACCGAAAATGCCGGCGGTCAGCGCGAATTCGAGAATGGTCGGCGCCGTGTTGAGCATGATGAAGCGCACGATCGTCTCGATGCCCTTGGTGCCGCGCTCGATGATGCGCGACAGGCCGCCGGTGCGGCGTTCGAGGTGGAAGCGTAGCGACAGCTGGTGCATGTGAACGAAGGTGCGGAAGGCGAGCTGGCGCACCGCATGCTGGCCGACGCGGGCAAACAGCGCATCGCGCAACTGGTTGAAGCCAAGCTGAACCAGCCTCAGCACATTGTAGGCGATGACCAGCATCACCGGGGCGAGCAGGAAGGACGGCAGCGGCGGTGGCGTTTTGGAGCCTCCCGCCAGCGCATCGGTCGCCCATTTGAAGAAATAGGGACCGGTGACCAATGTCAGCTTGGCGACGACCAGCAGCAGTGTCGCCCAGGTGACGCGCGCCCTGAGATCGGCGCGGTCGGCCGGCCACATATAGGGCCACAGATTGCGCAATGTCGTGAGCGTTGAGGTGTCGGCGGAGACGGTTTTTTCGACCACTTTTCTTGCCTTTTGGGTGAGAGGGTCAGCGGCCGGAGCAGCAGGAATTGACGAGCGTGCTTAGCGATGCCGATAGGTTGGCGAGCGCGGCATGATCGACCGCATAGCGCGAGCGCTGGCGGTCAGGCTCGAAGCGGACCAGGCCGGCCTCGACCAGGATCTTCAGATGCTGGGACACGGTAGACTGCGCCAGATCGAAACGATCGACGACCTCGCGGCAGCAGCAGGAATTGCTGGCCGACAGGTGCTTCAGGATCTCAATCCGTGCCGGGTGCGACAACGCCGCAAAGCGCGCAGCGACAGCGCGACTGTCGGAGATGCAGTCGGGTAGAACGCTGGCAGCGCGATCTGGTTCAAGGGTGGATTCTGTCATCGTTCATCGGCGATAGACGATGAACGAGTCTACGGCAAGCTGCCCGTATGGGCAGAGCGCTAGAGCTGTCTATCTCCCCCACAAGGGGGAGATTAGCCAATCACCGAAGACCTACTGCTTCTTGGTCGGCGCCGTCGTCGCCTGCTCGCCCATTGCCTTGAGGTCGGCGGCTTCGCCTTCCTTGGACTTTTCCGGGACCTTGAACACCTGGCCGGGCCAGATGCGATTGGGATCCCTGATCTGGTCCTGGTTGGCGAGGTAGATGGTCGAGTAGCGCACGCCATGGCCGTAAACGCGCCGCGATATCCGCCACAACGTGTCGTTGCGGCGGATGATGACGGCGCCGTCGGCATGTTCGAGCTTGGGTGACACGACCTCCGGCACATCGCCTGGCGGCGTGGCCGCAGCGACAACGGCCGGAGCCTCGGTGGCGGGCGCAGCCGGCGTTGCCGGTGCCGTCTCGGCCGGAGCGGCGGCAACGGCCGGAGCTGTCGCCGGTGCAGCAGGAGCCGGAGCGGCAGGCGCTTCGGCGGCTGCAGGTGCGGCCGGCTTGGTCTCTGCTGGCTTGGTCCCGGCAGGCGCCACGGCGGCGACCGCTTCACCCGGTTCGCGCTCGAACGGCACGGCGGCGCGGGCCACAACCGTCACGCCGTCGGCATCGAGGCCGTCGACATGGATGGTGTAGCTGCCGACCGGAATGTCGCGCTTCGCTTCGACCAGGAAATGACCGTCCGGCGATGTCTGCGCGTCACCGAGCAGGATGTCGTTGGCATAGGCGCGCACCTTGCGGCCCGGATCGGCGAGGCCGGCGACAAAGATCTTGTTGCCGTCGATCTCGACCGCCTCGACGACGATCTTGGGTTCGGCCACGGCTGCCGCGGGCGGCGTTGCCGGAGCCGGTGCCGCCTCGACGACGGCCGGCGCTGGTGTGGCCGGCGCCGGAGCAGCAGTCGCGGGCGCTTCGGCGGCCGGACCTGGCGCCGGGGCAGCCGGTGCGGCAGCCTGGTCGCCGGTGGCAGGTGCTGCCGGTTTGGTCTCGGGCGCGGGAACCGTCAGCAGTTCGGCCGGCTTGCCCGGCTCTTCGACCATGGCCAGCACCTGGCCGGCGGCATTCTTGGGAACCGAAACGACGGCGGTCTGCACCGAGACGGTCACCACCGTGCCGACCGCCGAACGCAGGGCAATTGTGTAGTCGCCAGGCTTCAGCGGATCGTCGAGCACGATGACGAAAGCGCCATCGGGACCCGCCACGGTCGAACCAAGCACGGTCGTGCCGCTGAGGATCTCGACCTTTGAATTGGGCGTTGCATTTCCGGCAATGACGATCGAGCCATTGCTCTCGACGCGCACGACATCGAAAGTCGGCGCGATCGGGCCGGCCGCTGCGGGTGCCGCCGGAGCCGCCGCATCGGTTGCGGGCGCTGCCGGAGCCTCCGTCGCAGGTGCTGCTGGAGCTGTCGTCTGGGGCGCCGCGGCGGGAGCAGCCGGCACCGCAGGCGCTGGCAGCCGCCCTTCCGTGCCTGGATCAGCCGGTTTCGGCGCCTCTGGTGGCGTCAAGGCCGCGACTTTCGCCGGCGGCGTTGGATGAAGATACGGGTCGAGTGCGCCCGATACATAGGCCGTTCCCGCGGCCGCGACGGTCCCACCCGCCGCGAACAGGAACGCCTTCAATGGATTAATTGCCATACTTCCCTACCCCTTAGCCACCTAACGCCGGTCTAGCGTGTTTTGCCAAAGCCGACAAGAAAAAGCCCACCCCGGGCTTGACCACGCTTTCAGACCCAATCACCAATCATCCGTATGAACACGATTCGATCCGTCTGCGTCTATTGCGGCTCGTCGCCGGGCCGCGATGAAATCTATGCGAAGGCCGGACACCTGCTTGGGCGCTCAATTGCCAGAGCGGGCCTGCGGCTGGTTTATGGCGGCGGCACCAAAGGCATTATGGGCGCAGTCGCCGAAGGCGCGCTCAAGGCCGGCGGCAAGGTGACAGGCATCATTCCCCGCTTCCTGATCAACAAGGAAGCAACAGAAACCGCGCTCGACCGGCTTGATGAACTCCTCATCACCGACAACATGCACGAGCGCAAGCACAGAATGTTCGAGAAATCCGACGCCTTTGTGGCGTTGCCCGGCGGCATCGGCACAGTCGAGGAGATCGTCGAGATCATGACCTGGGGACAGCTCGGCCATCACCGCAAACCGATCGTCTTTGGCAATATCAACGGATTCTGGGACCCGATGCTGTCGTTGCTTGATCACATGGCGGCAGAGGGCTTCATCCATACTGCAAAACGCGTTCAGCCATTGGTGATCAACGATCCGGAAGCCATCGTCGCCGCCATCATGGTGGCAGGCTCCTCCGTCGACGCCCCGACCGAGGGCGTGCAGTCGGTGATAGACAAAATGTAGGGGAATAAGGGAGTAGGGCAGTACGGCAGTAGGGAAAGACATGCCCTACTGCCCTACTGCCCTACTGCCCTACTGCCCTACTGCCCTACTGCCCTACTGCCTTCCGCAAATCCGCTATCACAGCACGCCGATCCTGCCGCCGCCAGGCGAGATGGATCGCCACGCTGCGCTTGAACCAGGGAAGGTCGCGGAAGACGATTCCCGACGGCGCGGCGCTTCGCAGGCTCTCCTGCACCGTCGCCAGGCCCAGTCCGGCGCTGACCAGGCCGAGCGAGGTCAAGGGATCAGCCGTCTCATAGGCGATGTCGGGCACGAAGCCGGCCTCGATGCAAGCGGCCAGGAACTGGCCGCGGTTGGTGTCGGCGGGCTGGCGCACCACGGTGATCCAGGTGCGGCCGTCGAGATGATGCGGGCGGATGTCCGACAACTGGACAAGCGTGTCATCTTCGGGGATCGCCAGCACCAGCGGCTCGCGGCGGACCAGAATCGAAGCAATTTCGGGATAGTCGGCCGGCGGTGGCGAATAGACCAGGCCGAGATCGAGCGTGCGCTGGCGCAGCCCCTCGAACTGCGCGGCAGAGCGCAGGCTCATCAGGCTGAGATGCAATTGCGGCCGCTCACGGCGGAATTGCCTGAGCATGTCGGCGACCAGGCCGGCATGCACCGCGCCCTCGACATAACCGATGGCGAGACGGCCGACCGCGCCGCTGGCCAGGTTGCGGCCAAACTCCTCCACGCGCCGCGCATTGGCGAGCAGCGCGCGGGCCTCCGAGAGGAAGGCGCGGCCCTCGGCATTGAGATGAACCCGCTGCTTTGCCCGTTCGAACAGCGCGACGCCCAGCTGCTGCTCGAGCTGCATGACCTGCCGGCTGAGCGGCGATTGCGAAATATGCAGCAGTTCGGCCGCACGGCCGACATTGCCGGTTTCGGCGACGGTGACGAAGTAGCGGAGCTGTCGCAGGTCGAACATTTTTATCCCGGGCTCAACGTCCTTTCAGGTCTTAACTTTAGCCTAATCAGTCTTGGACAGTCTGACCAGCCAGAAGGGATAGTCCGGCATCCCAACCAAGGAGACCGACATGCAGTTCTTTGCCCTTCTCACCCGCAACACCGCAAAGTTTGGCGACGCCGACTTCGCACCGCTTCTGCCCGGCGAGGCCGAGCAGCGGCGCACGCTTTACGCCGAAGGCGCGGTGCGCCAGGTCTGGAACCGTGGCGACATTCCCGGCAGTGGCCTGATGTTCGAGGCCGCCGACGACGCCGAAGTGCGCGGCCATCTCGCCACTTTGCCGCTGATAAAGGCCGGCATGATGGACATCGCCGCGATCGTGCCGCTTAACCCCTACCCCGGGTTTGGGCCGAAGCGCTGAACCACATCGGACGGCGCGGTCGGCGGCGCTCAGCGCCGGCCGCGCTCGGGCGGCAATTTAGAGCCTCACGGGCGCTCCGGCGATTTCCATTTGCGGAGAATCTCCTGGTTGGTTATCGGGGAGATGGGCAAGGGGGATTGAACGGTGGCGGACAGAACAGGCGGCGACGCGGATCGCGTTCCACGCGCTTCCGTCGTCATGACCGTCTATACGGACCAGCGCTTTCTCGACGCCGCGGTCAACAGCATCCTGATCCAGGATTTCGACGATCTCGAACTCATCATCGTCGATGACGGAACGGGCCAGGACGCGGTCTTCCGGGAACTGGCGCGTCGCGATCCGCGCATCCGGCTGGTCATCAATCCGACCAATCTCGGCACCGCCGCTGCCGCCAATCGCGGCATCGAGGCGGCCCGAGGCGAGATCATCCTGCGCCTCGACGCGGACGATATCGCCGAGCCCGCGCATGTCGGACGACTGGTCGCGGCCCTGGACGAGGATCGCGAACTTGGCCTCGTCGGACATGCGGTAACGCTGATCGACGAAGCCGACCGCGTCGTCGGCGCGCAGCTTATGCCCGAGACGGATCTGGAGATCCGCTGGACGATCCTGTTCCACAATCCCTTCTACCATTCGACGATCGCCTACCGCCGTGGCTGCTTCGAGGCCGCCGGGCGTTACCGAATCGATGAACTGGTCTCGCAGGACCACTATCTGTGGTTCGACATGCTGCCTTTGTGCCGGGCGCGAAATCTTGCCGAACCGCTGACGCGCTACCGGCTGAACGCACTTGGGCTGACCGCGACAAACGCAACGAATGCCCGCAATCGCACGCATCCGATCCGCCAGGCATCATGGGCGCGCCTCGGCCTGACCTACGACCTTTATGACGATGCTTTCGCCCAGGACCTCACCCAGTTCATCCGGGGGAACGTGATCGCTACCGACCGACGCGCCGCCGCCTACGGCAAGTTGCTCGGCGTACTCAAGGCCTTCCTTGCAGCGTCACGGCCCTTCAGACGCACGGAGGATGCGATTGCGGCGAGGCAGCTGGCCCATGGCATCGTCGCGCGCATGCTCGCCAGCCCGCCGCCGGGTCTCACGGAGATGCTGCGCGTCTGCTATCTGTGCTGGCCGCTCGACTGGCGCGCCGTAGCCGGTGCAGCGACAAGGCGACTGGCGATCGGGCTCAAGGCGTGGTTGCGCAAAACAGGCCGCTGAGTGAACTGGTGCTGGACCAATTGACGAGGAACAGATTTCTGGAAACCGAAGGTGCCGTCTCTGCCGTAAAGAGTGAGAATTATGGACCTTGATTATTCTGCCTGGTTTGCAGGCAAAAGCCTTTCGACCGACTGGACCTCGCGCTTCTTTCCCCTCTGGGCCACACTGTTCCAGTCGCGCCGCGACGAGGCTCTCGAGGTCCTGGAGATCGGCTCCTGGGAGGGCCGGTCGGCGATCTTCTTTCTCAATTATTTCGGCAAATGCCGGCTCACATGCATCGATACGTTCGGCGGCAGTCCCGAACACACCCTGCGCCAGAAATGGAGCGACCAGCTTGCGCATGTCGAGCAACGCTTCGACAGCAATCTCGCCGCGTTCGGCAAACGGGTCGAAAAGATCAAAAGTCCCTCGTCCCAGGCATTGGCCCGCCTTATCACCGACGAGCGGCGCTTCGACCTCGTCTACGTCGACGGCAGCCATCACAGTGCCGATGTCCAGGCCGATGTCGTGTTCTCCTGGCCGATGGTGCGGGATGGCGGGATCGTCATTTTCGACGATTACGAATGGACGTTCTTTGCCGATGAGGTCGAGCGTCCAAAACTCGGGATCGACAGTTTCCTGTCGGTGCAATCAGGCCAATACCGCGAGCTGTACCGAGGTGAACAAGTCATCATCCAGAAGATCGGCGTAGCCAGGAACGAACGCCCGGCAATTCCGTCTCCTGTCCCGCGCCAAGAACCCGTCACCGAAGCCAAAACCGATGGATCTGAAAACGACGTCGAGTTCGTGCTGATTGCCGAGGCGGGCATTCTTGAAGCACAGGCGTTGCTGCTGTGCGAAAGCATAAGGTGTTTCGCCGGCTCTTATTCGCGGTCCCCGATAACGGCGGTCTCGCCGAGAAGCAGCCGTCGCCCCTCCGCGTCGACGATAGACCGGTTCGGGCAACTGGGAGTGGACTATCTGCCGATCGAAATCGACAGCCCCTGCCCGCAATATGGCCCTTCATACCGGGTCCATTCGCTTGCTCATGTCGAAAGACGGACCGGGCCACCAGTCATCATCATGCTTGATAGCGACACGATATTCATCGCCGAGCCCGACTTTTCGTTGGGCACATGCTCCGCCGCTGCCCGCCCGGTGGACAGCAAGGGGATGTGCACGACAGGCCCTGGCGACCCATTCGACGCTTACTGGCGGCAGCTATGCGTCCTTACCGATGTCGACTACGAGCACCTGCCGATCGTGCGTACGAGTGTCGACGGCCTGGCTGTGCGCGCCAGCTACAATGGCGGGCTCATCGCCGCAAAAAGGGCGAGCGGCCTGTTTCAGCGCACGGAAGATATTTTCAGGAAGCTGGTGGCCGCCAACATGAAACCATGGGCCGGCGCCGAGCCAACCTACGGCACCGGGACCGGCATCCTGCAGGGGGAGGCCACGGCCTTCTGGGGCACGAGCCAGGCTGCTTTCTCACTGGCGGCGACCGCCGGCAACCATTCCGTGCGGCTTTTGCCGGCCACGCATAATTTTCCGCTCCACAACTTCAACCCGGCCACGGCGCCTGACCCGGCCCGGCTGGTTCATATTCACTATCATGGGCTGTTCAACGAGGGCTCCGCTGCCGCGAACCCGATCCTGGACGGAACGCTGGCGCTGCCCGCGGGAATAGCCGAATGGCTCGAAGCCCGACTGCCGTTGCGGCAAGAGCCGCCGCCGGCCGCGCAGATGTCGAACCGCGCGCGCCACTCCCGGAGAAAAGCGATCCTCGTGCTTGGGATGCATCGCAGCGGGACCTCGATGCTTGCCGGCACCATCGCCGCATTGGGATCGGCCCCTCCCAAAAAGCCATTGCGCGCGGACGGCAACAATCCCAGGGGATATTGGGAAAGCACCCCGCTCAATTTCGCCAACGACGAACTGCTCGCAGCGGCAGCCTCCTCGTGGCATGACTGGCGGCCGCTCGATCCGCAATGGCTGCAATCACCGGCGGCGGAGACTCACCGCCACAAGATCAAGGCGATCCTGGCAAGCGAGTACAGCGATGAACCGCTGTTTTTCGTCAAGGATCCCCGGATTTGCCGGTTCATTCCGTTCATGTCGTCGATCCTTGCCGAGATAGAGGTCGAGCCGGTGGCTTTGCTTCCGCTCCGCAATCCCCTCGAGGTCGCTTACTCGCTGCAGCGACGGGATGGATTGCCGTTGGCGAAATCCCTTTTGCTCTGGCTCAGGCACGTGCTCGAGGCGGAACATCATTCGCGGCACATGCCACGTTGTTTCATACGCCACGAACAATTCCTGATCGACTGGCGACATCATGTCGAGCGTGCGGCGGACAAGACCAGCATCGCCTGGCCGACACACTCCGACCAAGCGGAAACCGAGATAGGGCGTTTCCTGACAGCGGACCTGCATCATGAACGGGCAACAGCCGGGGAATTGCAGAACCATCCGGATGTGACACCGCTGATCCGTACTGCCTACGACATTCTATGTGCCATGGCGGACGACGGCGACAGCCAGAAATTGCGCGATGAGCTGGACCTGATGCGGGCGAAATTCGATGATGCCTGCGATGTCTTGGGGGCGCGGCGGCGGCGGCCGAGTCCGACCATTTGCGCGGCGAGCGCGACGCAATCAACCGCGCCTATCGTGAGCTCGGCCTCGAACGGGACGCACTGGTGCACGATCGAGACAATCTCCTTGCCGAGCGCGCCGCACTGCTCGCGTCGCCCAGTTGGCGACGATTGACAGCCCCGTTGCGGTGGATGCGAAGTCCATCCAAGCGTCGAAGATGACGACAATTGTTGCATCCGGCCAATGCCGCCGCTCGACACTGTGATCGGCTGTCAAGAAACCGTCACACGGAACCGGGTTCGCGCGTGCTAGAAATTGCGGCCAGACGACCGCTAATGCGGGCGCCGCACTTGAAACCTGCATCTGGCACTGCCCATGGATACCGCCCTCGCCCCGGAAGGCACCGACCTGTCGCCTTACCTGCCCGATGAGCACGGGCTGTTCTTCATCTATCATTTCACCGCAGAAGGCGTGCGGACCAAGGACGCCAGCGCCGCGCACTGGACATGGCGCAGCTACCAGATCACCGATCTGCACGCCCGCCAGGAAATCGCCGCCGAGAAGGCTCTACCGGCCCCGGCGCGCGATGCTTTCCTCGCGCCCAGCCATGGCTGCCACGTCGACTACGAGGATGGCTGGCTCTTTGGCGACCTGCCGGACCTCAGGCACGATTTTTCAGAGGCGCGCGGACTCGTCCATTTCCGCTTCGCCTTCAACGACACGATGCTGATCGGCGCCCGCAAGCAGCCTCTGGAGTCGGTCGACGCGGTTCGCAAGGCGGTGGAGAATGGATCGCGGAAATTCCGCTCGCCAGCGGACCTGATCGAGGCGGTCATGGGTCAGTCGCTCGACGGCATGTCGGCCGAGCTCGGCAAACTCGGCGACGCACTCGACGGCATCGAGGATCGCGTCGTGCGCGATGCGTGGCATAATGAACGCCAATCGCTGGTCGAGGCGCGCCGGCAGCTGGTTGTGATCCATCGGCAGATGGCGACGCTCACCAACCTGTTTCGCCATCTCGACCATTCGCATCGCGACGAGCTGCCCGACCTGATCAACGACATGGCGGCCCGACTCTCGCACCGGGCGCTCACCCTCTACAATGACGGCGAGCAGTTGCAAGGTAAGCGATGCGCCAAGGCACCTTTCCCGAAATAGTGCTCTATAGTAGATAATAGGAAGCCGTTGGTCCGCGTCGCCGCGATCACTGCGGATCGTCATAACGGGTGACGTAGTGGAGTTCGCGCAGGGCGGGGATGACGAGGGCGATGTCTTTGTAGGCCTCATGCTCGATGAAGCGCGCGGTCTCTGGCCCTGGCCTGGGCTTGCCGAGGACGGGCCGCCCCTTTTGTCGACGCAGTAGATCAGGATCGGCAGCAGCAGGCCGTGGTTGGGGTTGTCGAGGTCGAGTAGCCGTTTCCATTTTTTGATGTTGAGATTGATGGCCGCGTAGAACCCCTGGCACCACGGCCGCGGGTCGATGCCGCCGCTGGGCTTGGTGGCGAAACGGGGCGCATAGTCCTGCGGTCTGTCGAAGAGCGTCTCGTTGATCCGGTTGTGGATCCTGGCGACGCTGGCAAACACGGCGTGATCGGTTGCAGATCCTTTGGCCAGGACGTCGCGCGGCAACCCCATGAGCGGGCACATCCAGTCTTGCGGGTCCGGGAACCGCGGCCCGGTGACCGCCGCCGTTACGAAGCCATCCAGCGCCGACATCGTCCGCACCAGCGGGCGGGGGGCGGGTTTGATGGCCATCCAGGCCTCGAGCGCCTCGTCCGACAGCGCCATGTCATCGATTGCGCTCATGCCGCCAAGGAGAGCGGCATCGCTTGGCGGCGCACCCAATTCCACGGCATCAGCTCATCCCATCGCGAGGCTGGCCAGTCGTTCTGGATGCGCTCGGTGACATCGGCCATGTAGGCTTCGGCATCGACGCCGCAGAGCTTGCAGGTCTCAATGATGCTGAGCACGACCGCTGACCGCTCTGCCGCGGCGAAGCTGCCCGAGAAAAGCCAGTTGCGCCTGCCGACTGTAAATCCACGAATCGCCCGCTCCGCGATCAGGTTGTCGGGCTCGAGCTGGCCATCGTAGAGGAAGCGATTGAACGCGCGCCATCGGTTGGTGCCATAGGCGAAGGCCTTCGCGATATCGGCATGGCGCGACAAACCCTTGCCCTGGCGCATGAGCTGTCGTCGCAGCGCGCGGACCAGTGGTCGGGTCCGACTTCGTCGTGCGGCCAATCGCTCGGCGGGCGGGAGCCCCCGTATCTCTTCCTCGATCCGGTAGATCGCCTGGATACCGGCCATCGCCGTCGTGCTGAGCTCGGTCGGCTGGCTGTCGTGAACGTCGAATATCTTGCGACGCAGATGGGCCAGGCAGGCAGCTTCTCGAATGGCGCCGCCCTTGTAGAGCTGGTTATAGCCGCTGAAACCGTCGGCCTGGAGCGTGCCGGCAAATCCGGCGAGCTCGGTCATTACGCTCTCGCCGGCGCGGCCCATGGTGGCGCGATACCAGGCGATCGGCGGCTCCTGCGAACCCGAATTGCGGTCGTCGGCGACGTAAACCCAGAGCGCGCCCTTGTGGGTCTTGCCGTTGCCGGGCGCCAGGATCGGAAGCCGCGTGTCGTCGGTATGAATCTTGGTGCGGGTACGGCCGATCTCACGGATGCGGTTGTAGATCGGATCGAGCAAAGCGGCGGCGTAGCCGGCGCTGCGCGAAAGCGTGGATCGCTCGATATCGACGCCCTTGGCGGCCATCATCTGGGCCAGACGGTAGAAGGGCAGATGATAACCCCACTTCGCCATCATGATATGGGCGAGCGCGGCATAGCTGAGCTTACCGCGTGCAATGGCCTTGGCTGGCGCCGGCGCCTGGATGATTTTATCGCAGGTCCGGCAGCTGTACTTGGGTCGAATGGTCTCCATCACCTGCCAGGCCTGGGCGACCAGATCGAGCATCTCCTCGCTATCTTCGCCCATGGCGCGCAGATCGCCGCCGCAGCCCGGGCAACATGCGCAAGACGGCTCGCGAACGGCCCGCTTGCGCGGCAGGTTCGGGTTGAGCTTACGCACCGGCAACACCCGGACCTTGTCGGTGTCAGCAACGATGGGCAGCTCGATATCGGGCACGCTGGCGGCGAAATCGGTCTCGAGATCTTCGAGTTCGAGCCGCATCTGGCCCAGCTTCTCGGAGGAGCGGCCGAAGGCCTTGCGGTTGAAGCGATCGATCCGCAGCTGCAGGCGCTGGATGCGAAGTGCGGCCTCGGCGCGCTCTCTTCGCAGCTGCTCATCCCGTTCGGCAATGGCGATGTCACGGGCAGAAACGGCCGCCTCCAGAAGGGCGATCCGAGCGAAGAAATCAGCGGTTGAGGGAGCTTGTTCCGACACCCAAATTACATACCCGAAAGACCCTCGTCACGGAAGCAAAATCGACACAAAATCAATAAGAAACGAGCAAAATCAGCCAGCCAAACGCGGCCGATAGGTCTTGCTCGGCCGGCGCCAATCGATCCCCTCCAGAAGCAGCGAAAGCTCTGCCTTGGTAAGCGACACAGTCACCTGATCCTTGGTCGTCGGCCAGGCAAAACAACCCTCGGAAAGCCGTTTTGTAAAAAGGCAGAACCCCTGGTCGTCATGCGCCAGAATCTTGATGATATGACCCTTGCGTCCACGGAAGCAGAAGATCGCGCCGGTATGCGGGTCGAGCGCGAGCACCTGCTGCACCATGCGTGCCAGGCTGTTGATCCCGCGGCGCATATCGGTCTCACCGCAACAAAGGTAAATCCGGTCGGTCGGCACCACTGTGATCAACTGGTCAACTCCGCCAGGACGATACGTAGCGCTGTCGGATCGACGGTCCCGTCGATCCGCAATCGCGCGCCGTTCGGAAAGGCCACGACGATCCTGCCGGCCGGGTCCGGGCAATCGGCGACGGGGCGTTCGACATCCGGCAGATCGCTCACGTCGATGCGCGCGAAGGTCGCCATCGCCTGATCGGCATCGAGTTCCCCGCCGGCCATCTGCTTGCGCCACGCATAGAGCTGTGACGGAGCTACGCCGAACGCTTCCGCGACCTCGGTCACCGACGACCCCGCCGCGCTCGCCAGGTCGACCAACGCGCGCTTCTCCGTGCAACTCCACAGCCTTCGTTGCCGCACGCGCCCGGGCACCGTTGTAAGATCTTCGGACGCCGCGGCGCCGCTTAACTCGGCGACCGTATCGCCGCTTGCATGTTCCAATGTCATGGCCCGAAACCTCCATGTTCATCGGCCTATTGCAAGGTGCCTTGGCGCATCGCTTACGTTGCAAGCGCGCACAAGGTTGTTGCAGGACGAGCTGATGGCCAAGCTGACCATGCAGTCGAACCAGCTCCTCTATGTTCTCTCCGTCATGACCGCAGTGCTGCTGCCGATGACCATCATCTCGGGTCTGTTCGGCATGAATGTCGGAGGGCTGCCACTGGTTGATACGCCAGCGGGCTTCTGGGTGGTGACGGCTGTGTCGGTGGTTATCGCTTTGGCCACCTACCTGTTCGTCAGGCGGCTCGGCCGCGGGTTGTAGCGGCGGCTCGGCGGGCCGTAACCAGCATCGACCAGGAATACATCGCCAGCGCCGTCCAGATCAGGGCAAAGGCAATGGCCTGTGCCGTGCCGAACGGCTCGTCGAAGATCAGCACCGCGATCAGGAACACCATGGTCGGCGCGATGTATTGCATGATGCCGATGGTGGAGAGGCGCAAAAAGCTTGGCACCGAACGCAAACAGAAGCAGCGGCACCGATGTGACCGGACCGCAGCCGATCAGCAGCGCCGTGTCGGTGCCGGTGCTGGAGACGATGTGGTCCTGCCCGGTCGCGATCAGGTAGACGATGTAGCCGAGAGCCGGCACGGACAGCAAAAGCACTTCGAGCAGAAAGCCCTGGCTCGGGCCGATCGGCAGCGTCTTGCGGAAGAAGCCGTAGGCGGCGAAGGAAAACGCCAGCGCCAGCGACACCCAGGGCAGCTTGCCGCCCTCGATTGTCAGCACCGTGACGGCGACCGTTGCCAGCACCACCGCCGCGATCTGCAACCGGCCGAGCCGCTCGCCAAGCAGCAGCGCGCCGACGACAACGCTGACCAGCGGGTTGATGTAATAGCCAAGCGCGGTCTCGACGGTGCGGTCGACCGCGATCGCCCAGACATAGATGCCCCAGTTGACCGAGATCAGTGCCGCCGTCAGCGCCGCCATGCCGATGGTGCGCGGCGAGCGAATTGCCGCCTTGAAGTCCGCCGTGCGGCCGGCCCAGACCAAAACCGCCCCGGCGATCGGCACGGACCAGACGATACGGTGGGCAATGACCTCGGCAAGCGGCAGATGCGCCACCGCCTTCATGTAAAAGGGCAGCAAACCCCACAAGAGATAGGCGCCCAACGCCAGCAGGAAGCCGCGACGGGCTCTAGACTCTGCGTCCAGGGTAATTGCTTCAGTGACCATGGCCCGACGCTATGGCCCAGTAAACTTGGCAAGACCATCACAAAGTTCTGATGGATCAATGGACTTTCGCTGATGGTTCAACCTTATTCGGCGGCAACCAAGCCAGCCATTTCGCGGTTCTTCATCAGCTTGTAGATGATCGAATCCATCAATGCCTGGAAGGAAGCGTCGATGATGTTCTCCGACACGCCGACGGTCCACCAGCGCGCGCCAGTGCCGTCATGCGATTCGATCAGAACCCGGGTGATGGCCTCGGTGCCGCCATTGAGGATACGCACCTTGAAGTCGGCGAGCTCGAGGTCGACGATCTCGCTCTGGTACTTGCCGAGATCCTTGCGCAGCGCGATGTCGAGCGCGTTGACCGGACCATGGCCTTCCGCAACTGACATCTTCTCCTCACCGTCGACCTCGACCTTCACGATGGCCTCGGAGACGGTCTTCAGATTGCCATTGGCGTCGAAGCGGCGCTCGACCATGCAGCGGAACGAGGTGACGTTAAAGAATTCCGGCAGGCCGTGCAGCATCTTGCGGGCGAGCAGCTCGAAGGACGCGTCGGCGCCCTCATAGGCATAGCCCTCGGCCTCGCGCTCCTTGACGACCGCGATCAGCGCATCGAGCCGGTGATGGTCCCTGGGCACCTCGATGCCGCGCCGCTTCAGCTCGGCGAGGAAATTGGCCTTGCCGCCCTGGTCGGAAACCATGACGCGGCGGCGATTGCCGACGGATTCCGGGGGGCACATGCTCATAGGTCGCCGGTTCCTTGGCCAGCGCCGATGCATGGATGCCGGCCTTGGTGGCGAAAGCCGAGGCGCCGACATAGGGCGCCTGTGCTTCCGGGGCACGGTTCAGCAACTCGTCGAAGGCACGCGACAGACGCGAAATGCCGGTCAGCGCCTCGGCCGAAATGCCGGTCTCGAAGCGATCCGCGAAAGCCGGCTTCAGCGCCAGTGTCGGGATGATCGAGATCAAATTGGCATTGCCGCAGCGCTCGCCGATGCCGTTCAGCGTGCCCTGGATCTGCCGCACGCCGGCCTCGACCGCGGCCAGCGAATTGGCAACCGCCTGGCCAGTGTCGTCATGGGCATGGATGCCCAGATGATCGCCGGGTATGCCTGAGGAGATGACTTTTCCGACGATGGTACGCACCTCCGATGGCTGCGTTCCGCCATTGGTGTCGCACAACACCACCCAGCGCGCGCCGGCCTCGTATGCCGCCTTCGCGCAGGCCAACGCATAGTCCGGATTGGCCTTGAAGCCGTCGAAGAAATGCTCGCAATCGACCATCGCTTCCTTGCCGGCGGCGGCAGCGGTTTCGACCGAAGTCTTGATCGACTCCAGATTCTCCTCGTTGGTGCAGCCGAGCGCCACGCGGACATGGTAGTCCCAACTCTTGGCGACGAAGCAGATGGCGTCCGATTTCGACTGTACAAGCGACGAAAGGCCGGGATCGTTGGACGCCGACACCCCCGCCCGCTTGGTCATGCCGAAGGCGACGAATTTGGCGCGTGCCGTGCGTTTCTGCTGAAAGAACGCCGTGTCGGTCGGATTGGCGCCGGGATAGCCGCCTTCGACATAGTCCATGCCGAATTCGTCGAGCAGTTTTGCAATCGCGATCTTGTCCTCGACCGAAAAGTCGATGCCTGGCGTCTGCTGGCCATCGCGCAGTGTGGTGTCGAAGAGATAGAGGCGCTCGCGGGTCATGGTCATTTGCCTGCAAATTTGTCCGTCGCGCGGATCAGCCGGTCGAGGATGCCGGGCTCCGAATAGGCATGGCCGGCGCCCTCGATCAGATGGAAATCGGCCTTCGGCCAGGCCTTGTGTAGCGCCCAGGCGTAGCGCGCCGGACACGGCATGTCGTAGCGGCCATGGACGATGGTGCCGGGAATGTCCTTGAGCTTCCAGGCATCGCGCAGAAGCTGTCCCTCCTCCAGCCAGCCGGCATGGACGAAATAATGGTTCTCGATGCGAGCGAAGGCGACGGCATAGTCGTCCTCGCCAAACCTGCCGCTGGTTTCTGGTTCGGGCAGCAGCGTGATGGTTTCGCCCTCCCACAGGCTCCAGGCGCGGGCTGCTTCCAGCTGCGCCTTGCGGTCGGACCCGACCAGCCGCTTGCGGTAAGCGGCCATCATGTCGCCGCGCTCGGCCTCGGGGATCGGCGCCACGAAACGCTCCCACTTGTCGGGGAACATTTCCGAGACGCCAAACTGATAGTACCATTCGAGTTCGGCACGGGTCAGCGTGTAGATGCCGCGCACCACCAGCTCGCTGACGCGATCGGGATGCGTCTCGGCATAGGCGAGCGCCAGCGTCGAGCCCCAGGAGCCGCCGAACACCAGCCATTTATCGAAGCCGGCCATTGCGCGCAGGCGCTCGATGTCGGCGACGAGATGCCAGGTGGTGTTGGCCTCCAGCGAGGCATTCGGCGTCGATTTTCCGCAGCCGCGCTGATCGAACAGGATGACGTCATAGAGCTTTGGATCGAACAGCCGTCGATGTTTTGGCGAGATGGTGCCGCCCGGCCCGCCATGCAGGAACACGGCCGGCTTGGCGCCCTTGGTGCCGGAACGCTCCCAATAGACCGTGTGGCCGTCGCCGACATCGAGCATGCCTGAGTCGAACGGTTCGATCTCGGGATAGAGGGTACGCAAGGAAGTGCTGTGAACGGTCATAGTTTCAGGCCCTGTTGCGGCCAGTTGGCCGTTTCGTGATCGGGATGCTGGAAGGAGATGATCTGCTCCTGCCTGGCGTAATAGTCGGGATCCTGGTGGACCGGCTGGTCGAAAATAGTTTCCACCCAGGGCAGCCGGGCCGCATAGTTGACCTGGATTTGCGGCGCCAGATCCGAGCGGTCGTCGAAGGCGCCGATGGCGATCTCGAGCCCGCCGGGCTGGCGGTAGGTCAGCGGCGTGCCGCAGCGGGCGCAGAAGCCACGATCGATGTTGACCGACGACTGGAAATAGCTCGGCTCCTCATGGGTCCATTCGACACCGTCCTTGGGCACCGTCACCAGCGCGCCGAAGAACGAGCCGAACTGCTTCTGGCACATGCGGCAATGGCAGATGGACGGGCGCCCGAGCGCCCCCTTGATGCGGAAGCGCACGGCGCCGCACTGGCAGCCGCCGGTTCGGACAGTCTCGGTCATGGTCTTTCCTCCGGCGGCCATTGGTCGGTGTCGTGATCGGGATGCTGGTAGGAGACAAGCTCGGCGAGATAGGGAGCCGACCCCATATCCGCCATCGTGTCCTCGCCCGGCAGTTGCGGAATGGTGTCGACATAAGGCAGTTTTGCCTCCGTACCCCATTGAATGGTCGGCGCGATACCAGCCGGATCGTCGAAAGCGGCGATCGCCAGCGCCATGCCGTCGGGCGCCTCGAAGGTCAGCGGCGTGCCACATTCGGCGCAGAAGCCGCGCCAGGCGGCATTGGAGGAACGGAAACGCTTGGGCTCGCCGCGTGTCCAGTCGACCTTGGCGTCACGCACCGAGACCAGCGGCAGGTAGAAATTGCCGCTTGCCTTCTGGCACATCCGGCAGTGGCAGACCGACGCGTCGCCAAGCGTGCCCTCGACGCGGAAGCGCACCGCGCCGCACTGGCAGCCGCCTGAGTAGACCGGCCGGTTGTCGAGGCTCATGGCTCACTCCGGATCATGGCAGACGGCCTCGACATTGTTGCCGTCGGGATCGAAGATGAAGGCGCCGTAATAGTTCGGATGATAGTGCGGGCGCAGACCCGGTCCGCCATTGTCCTTGCCGCCGGCAGCAAGGGCCGCCGCATGGAAGGCGTCGACTTCGGCGCGGCTGCGCGCGGTGAAGGCGACATGCTGATGGGCCTTGGGCTTGTCCTTGCCTTCCTGCAGCCAGAACACCGGCCGATCGCGGCCGTAGCCACCGACCTTGGCGCCACCGGTATATTCCAGCGGCACCATGTAGAGCAGAGAAGCGCCCAGCGGCGCCATCGCCTTGTCGTAGAAAGCCTTCGAAGCGTCGAAATCGGCGACGTCGATGCCGAGATGGTCGATCATCTTTTTACCTCCCAGGTGGTGATGCGTTCGCCGGTGGCCGGATCCTTGCCGTCCTTCAATTGTACACCTTGCGCTAGAAGCTCGTCGCGGATGCGGTCGGCTTCGGCCCAGTTCTTGGCGGCGATGAGAGCGAGGCGCTTGGCGATTGCCTCGGCGACCTTGTCCTCATCCACCTTTGCCGAGGCGACATCAAAGCCGAGGAACAGCAGCGACGCCTTCAGCGCAGCGGCGGCTTCGTTGCCTTCCGCTGCCTCGCTGGCCAGTTGCGTCAAAATCTGGAAGGCGGCATAGGTGGCGAGATCGTCCGACAAGGCATCGACCACCTGTGCCGGCAGCTGCCCGACCGTCGACGCCAGATCCGCCGCGCGTTTCCATTTGCGCAGCGTGTTCTCCGCCTCCTCCAGCTTGCGCACGGAAAAGTCGATCGGCTCGCGATAGTGCGTCATCAGCATCGCCAGCCGCAGAACCTCGCCCGGCCAGCTGCGGCCGCCGAAGGTCTCGGTCTCAAGCAGCTCATGGATCGAGTAGAAATTGCCGAGGCTCTTGGACATCTTCTGCCCCTCGACCTGCAGGAAGCCGTTGTGCATCCAGACATTGGCCATGACTGATGTGCCGTGGGCGCAGCGCGACTGGGCGATCTCGTTCTCATGATGCGGGAAGATCAGGTCGAGGCCGCCGCCGTGGATGTCGAAAACCTCGCCGAGATAGGCCGCCGACATGGCCGAGCATTCGATGTGCCAGCCCGGCCGGCCCCTGCCCCATGGCGAATTCCAGCCCGGCTCTTCCGGCGAAGACAGCTTCCACAGCACGAAATCGCCGGGGTTCTTCTTGTGCGCGTCGACGGCAATGCGGGCGCCGGCCTGCTGCTCGTCGAGATTGCGCTTCGACAGTTGGCCGTAGTCCGGCATCGATGCGGTGTCGAACAGAACTTCGCCTGCGGCGACATAGGCATGGCCGCGTTGGATCAGGCTTTGAATCAAGGTGATCATGTCGGCCTTGCCGTCGGCGCGGGGCTCGACGAATTCGGTGGCGCGCGGCTCCACAGTTGGCTCCAGGCAGCCGAGCGTGGCGACGTCCCTGTGGAACTGGTCGGCGGTCTTTTCGGTCACCCGCCGGATGGCTTCGTTGAGCGACAGCTTTCCGGCGGAGATTTCGCCGCCGAAATCGCGCAGCGCACGCGCGTTGATCTTGTCGTCGACGTCGGTGATGTTGCGCACATAGGTGACATGTTCCTGCCCATAGAGATGGCGCAGCAGGCGAAACAGCACGTCGAAGACGATGACCGGCCTGGCATTGCCGATATGGGCGAAGTCGTAGACGGTCGGGCCGCAGACATACATGCGCACGTTGAGCGCATCGATCGGAACGAAATTCTCTTTCGTGCGCGTCAGCGTGTTGTAGAGGCGCAGGCCCTGCGATGCGTCGGACATTCCATGCCTTCCCGTTTCAGAACTTTTTATCTGGATGGAGCCAGCCGCGCGCCGATGCGCAAATCAGACTCCAGCCTGCTGGCCGGGGCGTTTGTCCAATCTGGGGAAAGATGAGGCGAAAACGTCCGGACCAGCGCGAGGCTAGCCAATAATGCAAATGCCACAAATGGCGAAAGACGTTTTCATGCGCGGCTTTATCGCCTCGACCAGTGTTGCCGTCAAGTCGCTGCTTCCGAGAAAAACGCCGTAAAGGTTGGCAAACGCGTCGCCCGATCACGCGGAATCAGGCAGTGAAACATTTTATTAAACATGTCGGCACAGTCATGAAACATTCGCCGGCTAGATCACCAAGCGTCACGATTTGGTCCGATTCAACGGTCAAACGCGAACACGAAAACGTTACCTGGGAAGAGAAACATGCCTCGAAGCAAGCAAGAAGCCACCCGCGCCAAGCAACCGGCGCTGGCCAGCCACTATCGCGCGATCGGCCCGGCCGCGATTGTCGCTGCCCTTCTTCACACCGCCAAGA
Organism: Mesorhizobium huakuii; assembly: GCF_014189455.1. Lineage (NCBI taxonomy): Bacteria > Pseudomonadati > Pseudomonadota > Alphaproteobacteria > Hyphomicrobiales > Phyllobacteriaceae > Mesorhizobium > Mesorhizobium huakuii. The sequence continues at coordinate 5,220,515 of NZ_CP050296.1, read as the reverse complement.
AGAAGAAGCCGGCACCGAAGATCGTATCGCCCCGCGCAGCCTGAAGCGGTGCGCGACCGGCGCCAAAGGCGCCGGATATGAGGCGCTCATATACGCCTCGAACAGTATCCAATCCTTCGTTTGAGCATGATCTTTCCCGAAAACCGGGGGCCACTTTTCGGGATCATGCTCTAAAACAACGTCATCTGACTGTCGTCCGCGCCAGGCTTCTGGCGCCTGGCCTTCTCGGGCTCCGGCCCGATCTCGCCCCTCGCCTGAATCTCCGGGCCGGTGTTGGCGACCTTGTTGACGAGGTCGGAGACGGGGATAGCCTCGAAGAAATCGAGTTGCGCCGGCCGCAACAGGTCGGCGACATCGCGCGGCTCGAGCGTGCGGCAATCCAGCCAACGGGCGAAATCCCTGGGATCGATCACCACCGGCATCCGGTCGTGGATATGGGCGATGTCGGCATTGGCGTTGACCGTCAGGATGGCGCCGGTGTCCATTTCCGAACCGCCCGGTTCGGCATAGGTCTCGATCAGGCCGGCATAGGCGACCAGCCCGCCATGCCTGGGCCGGATCCAATAGGGTTGCCCCTTCTTGCCCCCAGTCTGCCGCCATTCGTAGAAGCCCGATGCCGGCACCAATGCACGGCGATGGCGCATGGCAGCCTTGAACGAAGCCTTTTCGATTGCGCCTTCCGAGCGCGCATTGAACAGCAGCGGAAACTCCCTTGTGTCCTTGACCCAAGCGGGAATGAGCCCCCAGCGCACCAGCATCGGCTGCCGGTCCGGCAGATTGGAGCCCGGCGCGCGCGGCGCGCCGGCGGTGGCCATCAGCACCGGCTGGGTCGGCGCGATGTTGTAGCGTGCCGGGAAATCCTCAAGCTCGGCCAAGCCCAGAAAGGCAGCGGTCTGGTCCGGCGTCGCGGTCAAGGCAAAACGTCCGCACATTGTCGATTGATGCCCTTCGAATGGTTCGGGTTGAAGGTGGCGATGGAAGCGGCGTTGCGCAACCGCTAAAGCTTCCTCATGCTGGGCGGTCCACAACAGACCCGCCATCAAGCCCGATCGGACACCATGAACGAACAGCGCAAGACACTTCCGGCCGTCTCGGTGGCCGTCGTGCGTGGTGACACCGTGCTGCTGGTCAAGCGAGCGCGGCAGCCCTCACAGGGGCTGTATGCTTTTCCGGGCGGCAAGGTCGAGGCCGGCGAAACACTGGAGGATGCGGTACGGCGCGAGTTGCTGGAAGAGACCGGCTTACGTGCCACCGGTTTCCGCCCGCTTAGGGAAATCCATATCGACGGCAGGGACGACTTACATCCAGTCGACTACCGCCTCACGGTCTTCGGCGCTGCCTATATTGGCGGCGAGGCCGTGGCCAGCGACGATGCCGAGACAGCCGCCTTCTACACGCTGCGCGAGATGGCGGCGTTGCCGCTTGCCGGTCCAGTGTTCGCGGTGGCGGAAGGTCTGCTTGGCCGATCTGCTGGTTCCCCTGAAAGCCGCTGAATTCCTCAACCGCCGCGCCGGAAACGCCTTGCAGGCGACAAATTGTTTGGCCACATAGACTTATGAGCCGCGCTCCTTTTCTTGTCGCTTTATGCCTTGCCGTCAGCACGGCCGTGGCCGTGCGGCCGGCGTTCAGTGCCGAGTCGCCGTTCGAGCCGGGGCTGATGCGGCTGGCGGAGGTTCTGGGCTCGCTGCATTTCCTGCGCAATCTGTGCGGCGAGAAGGGCGACCAATGGCGTGGCGAGATGGAAAAACTGCTCGATTCGGAAAATCCGGACCCGGAGCGTCGCGCCGGCTTCATCGCCAGCTTCAATCGCGGCTATCGTTCCTTCGGTGGCACCTATACGCAGTGCACTGCTTCGGCCACCGAAGCCATCAGCCGCTACATGAAGGAAGGCGAGACGCTGTCGCGCGATATCGCCTCGCGCTACGGAAACTAGGCATCCGTCAACAGATATCCGGCCCGTCGCTGGCCATGTCGATCAAATCCGGCTTGTACCGGTCTGTGTCTTGGTGCAATCCTGATGTTGCGCTTCTGCAACAGCGTTAATCAAACGTTACCGCGCGAATGCGAAATTAACTCAAACTGAAGGTTTTCGCCCCGCAGGCCGGTCTAATCGGCTAAGTTTGATCCGGGTTGAAACGCAGCTTCGCCAAATGCAGCCGCCTCTGTAAAAGACGATCAAAAAAATGTCGTATTTACAGATACTTACTTGAGGCTGCGTGTAACGGAACAGATCAAGCCTGATCCGCACGGATGGATCGCCGCTTGAAAGGGTGGACATCGCTTATGGAACAAGCTGCCAACGACATCGACGCGCTGGTCAGGGAAGAGAAGCGCCTGACGGCGGTGGAGAGCCACAGCGAAGCCTGGGCGGAAGGCCTTTCGGCCGGCATCGAGCCCGAGATCATTGCCGAGGCGGCGCTTGAGACCGCATTCGGTGAAATGCTGCGCGCCAACGGCGAGACATCGGCCCTTGCCCTGCTCGACCGCATGCGTGAAAAGGTGATTGCTGGCGCCTTCGAACCCGAGCGGCTGCGGCACTGAACCGATATCCGGTTCTTTGACGATCGAGTGCCGTTTGGGCATCATGCCCGGGAGCCAAGGAGATACGGGCAGTGAATTTTCCGATGTCAGGCGGGCCGAAGGGCCTGGTCCTCTACATCCGCCTCGCCACTTGCTGTGCCACGATTGCCTTTGTGACGTGCCTGGCAAGCAGCCCGGCCTATGCGCTGAGCGAGATCCAGCGCGAAGAGCTTCCCTCGCCTGTCACACCGTCGACGAATGACGACATTTCGCCCGGCGGCGCGATTCCCATGCCTGACCCGGCGGGAACGCCGCCTTCGACCGGCCAGCAGCCGACCGCTCCGGACGCCGCGGAGCCCGAGAGCCCATCCGATGGCGGCACCAACAGGCCGCGAGTCGATCCCGAAGCGCCCTTGCCCGAGGTGGTCTACGATCTCAGCAAGCTGCCCGAGCCCGTGCGGCGCATGCATGATTTGATCATCGAAGCCTGCAAGAGCGGCGACATCGAAAAGCTCCGGCCCTTGATCGGCAAGGGCGACAGCATGACCCAGCTGTCGCTGGCCGACATCGACGGCGACGCCATCGCCTTCCTCAAAGGGCTGTCCGGCGACCCTGACGGCCAGGAGATCCTGGCCATCCTGGAGGAAGTGCTCAGCGCCGGCTATGTCCATGTCGACGCCGGAACACCGCAGGAACTCTATGTCTGGCCGTATTTCTTCGCGCTGCCGCTGGACAAGCTCGACGCCAAGCAGCGGGTCGAACTGTTCAAGATCGTCACCGCAGGCGATTTCGACGACATGAAGCAGTTCGGCGCCTATATTTTCTATCGCGTCGGCATCACGCCCGCCGGGCAGTGGACATTTTTCGTCGCGGGAGATTGAGCGGGCTTACCTCCGCAAGGGAGAGTAAGGAAGGCTAAGCCGACAAAGCCTCGGAAAACTCCACTGCCCTGCCCTGGCCCGGAGTGACGATCTCGCCTTCCCACATCACGCGCCGGCCGCGAATGATGGTGCCGATTGGCCAACCGATGACCTGCTTGCCGTCATAGGGCGTCCAGCCGGCCTTCGAGCCGGCCTGCGCATTGGTGATGGTTTCGCGCCGCTTCATGTTGACGATGGTGAAATCGGCGTCGTAGCCGGCGGCGATGCGGCCTTTTCTGGCCATACCGAAGATACGCTGCGGGCCGTGGCTGGAGAGATCGACGAAACGCTGCAGGGTCAGCCGGCCGGCGTTGACGTGGTCGAGCATGATGGGCACCAGCGTCTGTACCCCGGTCATACCCGAGGGCGAGGCCGGATAGGGTTTTGCCTTTTCGGCCAGCGTGTGCGGTGCGTGATCGGAGCCGAGCACGTCGACAATGCCTTGCGCGATGCCGTGCCAGACGCCGTCGCGGTGGCGGGAGGCGCGCACCGGCGGGTTCATCTGGATCAACGTGCCGAGCCTGAGATAATCGTCGGCGCTCAGCGTCAGGTGGTGGGGTGTCGCCTCGCAGGTCGCGACATCCTTGTGCTGTTCGAGGAACAGGATTTCCTCGGCGGTCGAGATGTGCAGAACATGGATACGGGCGCGAGCGTCGCGCGCGATGCGCACCAGGCGTTCGGTGCAGCGCAAGGCGGCGATCTCGTCGCGCCAGACCGGATGCGATGACGGGTCGCCCTCGATGCGTTCGCCAAGGCGCTCGCGCAGACGGAACTCATCCTCGGAATGAAAGGCGGCACGGCGGCGGGTGTTTCGCAGGATCGAGGCGACGCCTTCGTCATCTTCGACCAGCAGGTCGCCGGTGGACGAGCCCATGAAAACCTTTATTCCCGCCGCACCCGGCAACCGCTCGAGCTCGCCGACATCCCCGGCGTTGTCGCGGGTGCCGCCGACCCAGAACGCGAAATCGCAATGCATGCGGCCGGTGCCGCGCCGAACCTTGTCGGCCAGCGTTGCCTCGCTGGTGGTCAATGGATTGGTGTTGGGCATCTCGAACACGGCGGTGACGCCGCCAAGCACCGCCGCCCGCGAGCCCGTTTCCAAATCTTCCTTGTGCTCCGGGCCCGGCTCGCGAAAATGCACCTGGCTGTCGATGACGCCCGGCAGGATGTGCAGACCGCGGCAGTCTATCACCTCGCCGGCCGAGGCCTGGCGGAGATCGCCTATTGCGGCGATGCGCCCACTCTTCACGCCGATGTCACGTGGCCCCTCGCCGTCATGGTTGACCACTGTGCCGCCTGTCAGGATGAGGTCGTAGGTCATGGCCATGCTCTCTTGCGGGGGAGTGTCAGCGGCTTACGTAATGGCCAACCGTTTTGCAAGATCAGGCTTTTATCCTCCCCATGCCCTTTGCCCTGCTGAAAGACCGCGCGCTCATTTCCGTCTCCGGCCCGGATGCCGAGCACTTTCTGCAAAACATCCTGACCACCGATCTCGATACGCTCGGCGCCGGCGAAGCCAAGCCCGGCGCGCTGTTGACGCCGCAAGGCAAGATCCTGTTCGACTTCCTGATCTCGCGCGCCGGTGAAAATGCCTTCCGGTTGGAATGCCGGGCCGACATTTCAGATGATTTCATTCGCCGGCTGACGCTCTACAAGCTTCGCGCCAAGGTCGAGATTGCCAAGTCGGAACAGGCGCTTGTCACTGTTGCGTGGGGAAAAGAGTCAATCGCCTCAGAGAATGATTCAACCGCGCTTGCCGACAGGCGCTTTCGCGATGAAAGCGTCACGCGAACCTATGCCGACACTGCGGACGCAGGCGACATCGCCGCATGGCAGGCCTTCCGCATCGCGCACGGTATTGCTCAAAGCGGCGCCGACTACGCGTTGGGCGACGCCTTCCCGCATGACGTGCTTCTCGACGAGACCGGCGGCGTCGGCTTCAGGAAGGGCTGCTATGTCGGCCAGGAAGTGGTCTCGCGCATGCAGCATCGTGGCACGGCGCGGCGGCGTGTGCTGATCGTCCGAGCCGAGCTTCCCCTGCCGGCTTCCGGCACCGAACTCACCGTCGAGGGACGGGCGGTCGGCACGCTCGGCTCGAGTGCCGGCACAACCGGGCTTGCCATTGCCCGCATCGATAGAGTCAAGGCGGCGCTGGACGCCGGCCAGCCGATCCTGGCCGGTGATGTGCCGGTGACGGTGGCCATTCCCGCCTGGGCCAAATTCAGCTTTCCGCAGGAAACCGTCAGCGCGGAGGAAGCCTGATGGCGGCAGACCGCACCGGTGCGCCGCCACGCGCCTGGCAGCGCATGCTGTCCGGCCGCCGGCTCGACCTGCTCGACCCCTCGCCGCTCGACATCGAGATTTCGGATATTGCCCATGGGCTCGCCCGCGTTGCCCGCTGGAACGGCCAGACCAGCGGCGAGCATGCGTTCTCGGTCGCCCAGCATTCGCTGCTGGTCGAGTCGCTGTTCAACGATCTGGTGCCACAGGCTTCGGCCACCGATCGGCTCGCGGCTCTGCTGCACGATGCGCCTGAATATGTCATCGGCGACATGATCTCACCGTTCAAGTCGGTGATGGGCGGCAGCTACAAGGACTGCGAGTTGCGCCTGCAGCGCGCCATCCATCTGCGCTTTTCGCTGCCTGCCGAACCGGCGCGGCGCTGCGCAGGGACATCAAGCGCGCCGACCAGATCGCCGCCTATTTCGAGGCGACTCTGCTTGCCGGCTTCTCAACCGCAGAGGCGACCGAATTCTTCGGCCGTCCGCGCGGTTTTTCCGCCGAGCGCTTCGACTTCACGCCACGCTCGGTAACCTGGGCGCAGAACGCATTCCTGAAGCGATTTTCGGCGATCGAGAAGTCGCGGCACCCAGTTGCGACGTCGGCGGTAGGGTAGAGAACGCTAAATTAACCGGAAACGGCAACAGTGTGGTGTTCGATCACACCGCAGGCGCGCCTCATGCCCGTCGTGGATGTCAAGGATGGTTCGATCGTCCCCGAGCGGGCGCCCGAAGGCGTGGAGCGCCCGCGACGTATGGAAGACGAACTGCGCGACCAGAACGAACGCTTTTCAGCCGCTGTCGAGAACATGTCGCATGGCCTGTGCATGTTCGACGCCGACGAGCGCATGATCATCTGCAACGGCAACTACCTCAACATCTTCTGCCTCGACGCCAAGCTGGTACGACCGGGCATCCGCTTCCTCGACATCCTGCGGCACAGCGTCGACATCGGCATCGCCTCGCAAAGCGCCGAAGAACTCTATGCCATCCGCAAACCCTATATCGACCAGGCGAAGCCCTCGACCTACGAAGAGACGCTGTCGGATGGTCGCATCATCAACATCTCGCATCGCCCGCTGGCCCTGGGCGGCTGGGTCTCGATCTACGAGGACATCACCGAACAGCGGCGCGCCGAGCAGGATCTCAAGGAGCAGCATCGCCGTTTCGACGCCGCACTCGCCAACATGTCGCAAGGCCTGCTGATGTACGACGCCGACGGCAAGATGATCGTGCGCAACCGGCGTTTTCTGGAGCTCTATAACGTCACCGCGGCGGACTTTCCGCTCGGAACGACGCACCGCGACGCGCTCGAAAAATTGCTGGAACTCGGCATCTATCAGCAGATCGACGTCGACAGCGAGGTCGCCAAGACCGAAGCCTGCCTGTTGGCGGCAAAACCGCATTCGGCCTATCGCTATCTTACCGACGGCAGGACGGTTCTGGTCACACGCCAGCCGATGAGCGGCGGTGGCTGGGTGGTGACTTTCGACGACGTCACCGAACGTCGCCGCACCGAAGAGCGCATGATCCATCTTGCACATCATGACACGCTGACCGGACTGCCCAACCGCTCGATGTTCCGCGAACGGCTCGACCTTGCGCTGGAGGAGGCGGCGGCCACACCGTTGGCGATCTTCTCGCTCGATCTCGACCGCTTCAAGGCGATCAACGACACCTGGGGACATCCTGCCGGCGACTGGCTGTTGAAGAGCGTGGCCGAGAGGCTGCAGCGTTGTGTGCGCAATGAAACAGACATCGTCGCCCGCTTCGGCGGCGACGAGTTCGTCGTCATGCAGTTCAATTCCAGGGGCATTGCCGATGCTGAAAAACTGGCGAAGCGCATCGTCGAGGCAATCGCAAAACCATTTCGCGACAAGAGCCGGGACATGCATGTCGGCATCAGCCTAGGCATTGCCGTTTTCCCCGAAGACGGCAGGGACGTCGATACGCTGCTGAAAAATGCCGATACGGCGCTCTATCGGGCGAAGAGCGAAGGGCGCAACCTGTATCGCTTCTTCGAACCCGCAATGGACGCCATAGTCCAGGCCCGCCGGGCGCTCGAGGTCGACCTAGAGGCGGCGCTGCCGCGCCAGGAGTTCGATCTCGATTTCCAGCCCATCATGAACATCGCTTCCGGCGAGATCATCGGCGCGGAGGCCTTGATGCGTTGGCATTCGCCAGCGCGCGGCACGGTCGCGCCGGACGCGTTCATTCCGGTCGCCGAAGAAACAGGGCTGATCGTGCCGCTTGGCGAGTGGGCGCTGAGGAAAGCCTGCGCAGCGGCGGCAAGCTGGCCTCCGGGCTTGCGCATCGCGGTCAATGTCTCGGCCGTGCAGCTCAAAAGCGGTGGGTTTGCCCGCAGCGTCATCTCGGCTCTGGCCTTTTCCGGCGTGCCGGCCGGACAGCTGGAACTGGAAATCACCGAAACCGTGCTGATGGACGAAAGCAAAGCCGTGTTGAAGACGCTGCGCCAGCTGCGCGATCTCGGCATCCGCATCGCGCTGGACGATTTCGGCACCGGCTATTCCTCGCTCGGCTATCTCAGGCGTTTCCCGGTCGACAAGATCAAGATCGATCGCTCCTTCATTCACGACATGGGCAATCGCGACACGGCGGCGATCGTTCGCACCATTATCGGGCTCGGTACCGAGCTTGGCATTGTCGTCACTGCCGAAGGCGTCGAGACCGAGGTGCAACTTGACATGCTGCGCGACAATGGTTGTGCCGAGGCGCAAGGCTATCTGATCGGCGTGCCGTCGAAGGCTACGGACATCCAGCGCCTGCTGAAGTCGCGTGCGCTGCACAGCCACGCCGGCTGATTCGTCCGAGGGCGCCCTGCCCTCTATTGATGGATCGGTTGCCAGCTCGGTTTTGACAGGTGGGCAGCCATGAAACCGGCGACGGCCTCGACTTTGGCCGGGCGCGCGCGGGCCGACGGCGTTACAAAATACAGCGCGCCCCTGGGCAAAGTCCAATCGGTCAGGATCGCTTCCAGACGCCCGTCGGCAAGATACTCGCTGGCAATGAACTCCGGCAGTTCGGCGATCGCAGTTCCGGCCAGCACGGTCGGAACAAGGGCGTCGGAATTGGTGACCCGCAACGGTCCGGACGGTGTGACAACCTCTTCATCGCCCGCAGCATTGCTGAAATGCCAAACGTCCTGCCGCGGCCGATAGGCGTAGCCAAGACAGTGATGTGCGTCGAGTTCGCGTGGCGTGCTCGGCCGGCCATGCCTGGCAAGATAGGATGGCGCCGCAACGATGAACGGCGCAATGTTGCACAAGCGCCGGGCAACCAACGAGGAATCCGGCAACACGGCAATCCGCAAAGCTGCATCGAACCCCTCGCCGATCAGATCGACGACCGCATCGCTTAGATGCATGTCGATCGACACGTCAGGATAGAGCTTGAAGAAATCAGGAAGCAGCGGCGCCACCCACCTCAGCCCGAACGACATTGGAACGGCCAGACGTACAAGGCCGCGAGGACTGGCCGACAGTTCTCGCACCGCGTTCTCGGCATCCTCCGCGTCGCGGTAAAGGCGAGACGCACGCTCGGCGAGTCGATGACCGAAATCCGTGAGGGCCAGGCGGCGCGACGTCCGGTTGAAAAGCCGCGCGCCAAGCCGCTCCTCCAGGCGGCTGACGCCACGTGACACCGTCGCCACCGACAGGCCAAGCACACGTGCCGCGGCGGCAAAGGATCGCTCCTCCGCGACCTTGGCAAACATTGCCAAACCTTCAAAATCCGGGGCTTTCGACATTAGCAATTCTGCAATGATTGTTTGCAAGCATTGCTATTTCGAAAGGATCGACCTGTCCATATGTCTCTGTCACCCACAACAAGGAGTGACGAAAATGACAAACAAACTCGAAGGAAAGATCGCCGTGGTTACCGGCGGCAGCAGCGGTATCGGCCTTGGCATTGCCAAGCGCTTCGCCGCGGAAGGTGCGCATGTCTACATTACCGGACGGCGACAGGCCGAGATCGACAAGGCCGTCGCGGCAATCGGCAAAAACGCCACCGGTATCCAGGCCGACTCGACCAGTTTCACCGATCTCGACCGTCTCTACGCTCAGGTGAAAGCGCAAAGCGGCCGTATCGATGTGCTCTCGGTTAACGCCGGCGGTGGTTCCATGCTGCCGCTCGGCCAGATAACCGAACAGCACTTCGACGAGACATTCGACCGCAACGTCAAGGCGGTACTGTTCACGGTGCAGAAAGCGCTCGCACTGTTGGCCGACGGTGCCTCGGTAATCCTGACCGGTTCGACCGCTGGCTCAACCGGCGCGGCGGCGTTCAGCGTCTATAGCGCGTCGAAGGCTGCGCTGCGCAATTTTGCCCGCAGTTGGATAATCGACCTTAAGGAGCGACAGATCCGCGTCAACATCCTCAGCCCCGGTCCGACCCGTACGACAGGCCTCGCCGAGCTTGCCGGACCCGAAGCCGAACAGCAGAAGGGTTTGCTTGATTTCCTCGCTACCCAGGTGCCGATGGGGCGGCTCGGCGACCCTAACGAGATCGGCAAGGCGGCAGTGTTCCTGGCCTCTGATGATTCCAGCTTTGTCACCGGAGCCGAGCTGTTCGTCGACGGCGGCACCGCCCAGGTCTAGCCCATCACGCCGGTCGCGTCCTCAAGCGGGGGCGACCGGCTGCCGACTGCGCATCATCATCAACGCAGCGCTTCCAGATATTTCTCGTGGAAGCTGACATAGCCGGGCTCGACCACCTTCAGATGCCGCTCGATCAGCGCGTGAAACTGCGGCAATTGATGAAAGGGCACACCGGGATAGGCATGATGCTCGGCATGGAACGGCATGTTCCACGCCAACTTGCGCACCACCCAATTGGTCAGCGTGGTTCTTGTATTCTCCAGCATGTTGGCAACGAACGGACAGCGGCCGTGCTCGGCCAGGAGATAGAGGCGCAGAAACGGCTGGCCGAGCAGAGCGGGAATGATCCAGACATAGAGAAGCACGGTGAGCCGGAAATAAACGGCGAGCAGAAAGACGACGGCATAGAAGGCAATCATGGCACGCGCTTCGGCTCGCACCTTGGGCCGGCCTTTCGGCGGCACATAGCTTTCCTGGCTGCCGCCAAAGGCATTGGCGTAGAGCGTCTTGAGATGGCCCCACCACAGCGGGATGCCGGAAACATGCACGAGATACTGCCGCAGCGTTTCCGGTTTGGGAAAGGCCAGCTCCGGATCGTTCTCGGGGTCCTGCGTGAAGCGGTGATGGGCGAAATGGAAATAGCGGAACCAGTCGGCCGGCAGCGCCAGCGCCAGGCTGCAGATCCGCGCCACGGCATCGTTCAACCACTGCGTCTCGAAGGCGGTGCGATGAACCGTCTCGTGCAGCAGCGTGAACAGGAACACGATCAGGATGCCTTGCGGCAGCATCAGCAACGGCCAGAATGGTACCTTGGCTGCAATCAGCGATCCAAGGGCCACAATCGCACCCCAGTGGGCGCCGAGCTGCACGAGACCCGCAGCATCGGACTTGGCGGTCAGGCGACTGCGCTCTTCCGGGGTTAGTGACGCGATGATGTCGCGATGGTCCATCGGCTTCGATCCAAGCTGGCGATTTGATGAGGCCTACTCTAATCGTTGAAAAAGCTTTCCAAAAACGACGATTCCTGCGATTTGAATAAGCTTACCTTATCTATTTGGGAATCATGGTCACATCTCCATCCCTGAAAGGACTTCAGGCCTTCGAGGCCGCGGCGCGCACGGGCAGCTTTGCCGCGGCGGCGGAGGAGCTTTCGGTCTCGGCGGCAGCTGTCAGCCAGCTTATCCGCACCGTCGAGGAACAGATGGGGCGCAAGCTGTTTCATCGGGTCAACCGCAGAGTTGTGCTCACCGAGGCTGGCGTGGAGATGCTGCCGCGGCTGACCATGGCCTTCCAGGAAATCGGCAGTGTCTCGCGCGAATTGGGCGGCGATGCATTCCGCCCGCGCCTGGTGGTCTCTGTGCCGCCATCCATGGCCATGGGCTGGCTCTCGCAGCGTCTTGCCGGCTTCGTCGCCGGCCATGGCGCCGCCGACATATCTCTGCGCGGTGACGACGACCCGGTGCCGTTCGATCGTGAGCTGATCGACATCAGGCTCTCCTACGGTCCGCACTATCGCGAGCACCCGACAGAGGACATCGCCCGGGACGCCGTCTATCCCGTCTGCGCGCCGGGCCTTGCCAGCGCGATCAAGGCGGATGGCGGTCCGCTCGCCGGGCTGCCGCTGATCCATACCGACTGGGGGCCGACCGGCGCCTCGTTTCCGTCCTGGCGCAACTGGTTCGAAGCTGCCGGTGTCCAGCCCGGCCGGGCAGCGCAACGCGGCCTGTCGGCCAACTCGTCGCGTGCGGCACTCGATCTCGCCATTTCGGGGCTGGGTGTGGCGCTGGCGCAAGGGGTCTATTGTGCGCAAGCGGTGGAGGATGGCAGGCTTGTCCGGCCCGCCGCCAGGGCGATCGCGTTGCGTCTGCCCTATTGCCTGACCATTCCGGAGCGCAGCGCCAGGCGCGATGTCGTGGCAGCGTTCCGCGATTGGCTGATCAACGAATGCCAGCGCGCGGTGGGCTCGCCGGCGCTGCGTTGATCTCACAGACTGCGATGATCAGAGGTGCCCGCTCAAGGCCGCCACCATATCCTTGTTCGTCGCCACGGGAATGATCTCGAACTCGACCAGATCAGCCCATTCGATGACCCAGCGCTGCAGCAGCGTGACGTCGTCCGTCTCCACGAGCAGGAAGCAGCGGCTCATATCCGCCGCGATCCAGCTGTGGTGCACGACAAGTTCCTCCGGCTTCAGGCGGCCCCGATCGCGGAAGCGGCGATAGATATCCTTGCGATCGCAGTCGGTGAAATCCTCGATCACGATGAACTGCATGTTTCCCCCGAGCAATTCCAGGAAAAGTGTGAAGCGGTTTTCCCACAGGAATTGCTTCAAAACAAAGAGATAGAGCGGCTCCAGTTGAACTATTGTCGTCCTGGCCGGTCGAGCCGCTCCAGGAACCACTGCGTCAACCGCACCCAGACCTCGTCCTTCTCGCCAGAATCCTCCCAGCCATGGTCGAGATTGGGGTTGTCGTTGACCTCGATGACGAAGACGCCGTCCTTGGTCTCCTTGAGGTCGACGCCGTAAAGGCCATCGCCGATGCAGCGTGCCGCCTTGACCGCGGTCTCGACGACATGGGGCGGCGTCTCCTTCAGGGTGAAGGTCTTGATACCGCCCTGGTCGGGCTTGCCATTGGCCTTGTGGTTGACGATCTGCCAGTGCTTCTTGGCCATCAGATAGTGCACGGCAAACAGCGGCTGGCCGCCGAGCACGCCGACGCGCCAGTCATATTCGGTTGGAATGAATTTCTGGGCGATGAGGAGGTCGGAATCCTCCAGCCATTCGGTCGCAAGCCGTGTCAGTTCCTCTAGGTTCTCGCATTTCTTGACCCCGCGCGAGAAGGAGGAGTCCGGAATCTTCAACACCAGCGGGAAGCCAAGCGTCTGTGCCGCCAGTTCGAAGTCAGAGGTGCCAGCGATCATCACTGTCGGCGGCACCGGCACCTTGTTGTAGGACATCAGTTCGTTGAGATAGACCTTGTTGGTGCAGCGGATCATCGACAGCGGATCGTCGATGACCGGCATGCCTTCCTGCTGGGCGCGGCGGGCGAAGCGATAGGTGTGGTTGGAGATCGAGGTGGTCTCGCGGATGAACAGCGCATCGTAGTTCGCGAGCTTGGCGAGATCCTTTTTGGTGATCGGCTCGATTTCGACGCCCATCTTTTCGGCGATCTTGGCCCAGTAGCGCAGCGACGAGATTTCCGACGGCGGCAATTCCTCATGCGGATCGACCAGCGTGGCGAAAGTGTAGCGCGCCGGCGTGCGCCCCTTGGTGTCGCGCCATTCGCGGTTGGTGTAGGTCTCCAGGCACTGGATGAAGCTCTTTTCTTCGTCCTCGGTCATGCGCGCCAGCGGATGGAAGCCGATCTTGCGGATCGACGCCCATTCGGCGCTGTCCTTGATATGGACCTCGAGCGCCGGCGCCCGGAACCAGTCGAACAGGAGCTTCGCGAAGCGGTCCCACACCTTCGACGGCCCGATGCCGAAGAAGATGCACACCTTGGCCGGAAAGGCGCCGCCGAGGTCCTTGCGGCATTTGTTGAGCGCCAGTTCCAGCTCCGGCAGCGCATGTTCGTAGAGCTTGCGCTCCGACAGGTCGATCATCGTCTCGACGGTCGGGATGACCTTGTGGCCGCGCGAACTCGCCAGCAGCGAGGCATAGTAGCCGCGGCTCTGGTAGCCATAGTTGTTCGACAGGTTGATGACCTTCGGCCGCTGGCCGCGGAACAGCGACGGATGCGCGAGATAATCGCGATTGGTGATGATCTTGTGCGGTGTCGCCACCTGGTCGAGATCGCTCTGCCGGCCGGTAAGGATGACCCAGGTCATTGTGTGTCGCGCTTCCCCAAAGTTATGGCGGCACGCAGTCCGTCGCGGCCGAACTGCGCCATGTTCATGAAGATGCCGTAGGGCACGGGAATGTTGGCGGCATCAAGGATGGTTTCCTGCCTTTCGTCCTCGACCCAGGGATCGTGGATCAGAATATGATCGCCATCATCGCCTATGGCCAGCACCCAGTGCGGTACCTTCTTGCCGAACATCAGGAAGCCGCTGATCAGCACCAGCACCAGTTTTCCCGCAGCGATCGCGGTTCGGATGTCATCGATGCTGAATGAGCGGTAATTCACCGGGATGCCGTATAGTTCCGCGCGGCGGCGAAAGTCGACCTGGGCCAGTTCCATGACCCGGCGCTTGTCCTCGCTGCGCACCGATTGCAGGAACAGCGCGCCGTAGAAGGAAACGAAAATCTCCGCCGCGAGCCCGCTTTCGTACCCCGACACAGCAAGGCCAAACGGCTCGCAGCCGCCCGGCCCCGACATCATGAAGACGGTCGTCGCCTCGCGCCAGAGGCGGATTTCCATCACGGGATCGGGCACGAAGGCGCGGTCGAAATTGGCCATGGCCATCATCAGGCAGCATGGGCCGCAGGTGAACTCGCAGGTCTGCTGATAGAACGGCACCCTGGTGGCGATCGGAACGTCGCCGCGCAAGGTTTTCTCATAGCGAAGTGCGGTCTCGCCATCCTCATAGTAGCCCGGCTCACGGCCAATCTTGCGGTAGCCGGCCTGCTCGTAGATGCGGATGGCCCGGCTGTTGTCCTCACGCACTTCGAGGCGCAGCATCATGCGGTCGTGTTCGAAGGCTGCGTCTTCCGCCGACGCGAGCAGCATGCGGCCGACACCCAGCCCGCCAAAAAATGGACCCGTGGCTATGGAGTAAAGCCGCGCCACCCCACTGCCCTTGCGAAACAGCACGATCGCGTAGCCGGCGACTCGGCCATCGACTTCGGCGACCAGCGTCTCGGCGGTCTCGCGCTCAATGAACAGGCGAAAGGAGCGACGGGAAATGCGATCGCTCGAGAAAACGGCTTTCTCGATGGCGGCGAGATCATCGACGTCAGACGCGCGGGCCGTGCGGATCTCGGCAGGCATGCGACTTGAGAAAACCTCGATTGCGTTGCGGAAACGGCCCCGGTCAAAAGCGTCGCAAACACCGGCTGAAGCGCCGGTATTCATCAAGCGCTATCGCTCCTTGATTAGGGCCGAATTGTGACAGTTTCCGCGCCGGCAAGGAAGCCCGCGGGCTTTGAACAGGATCGCTGTTTTGATAGGCCACCGGCCGTGAACAATTGCGGCCCACTCAGCTTGCGAGGCCTGCCAGAAGCTGGCCATAGGCACTCTTGGCCACGACCGCCAATTGCTCGCGCGGCAACGAGCCGACGACAGCGCAGCCATAGCCCTTGTCCAGCCAGTAGACGGCCTGCGGGCCGTCCTGCGCCGAAGCATAGGTGCCCTTGGCATTCTCAGCCGATTCGCGGTGACGAAAAGCGATATGCGCTCGCCCTTGTCGTCCTCGTAGAGCAGCATCGCGGCCTTGGCTTCGCCGGCCGGCAGCAACCGGCCGCCGACCAGTTGAAAACCGTTCGCGGTCAGATCCGGCGCCACCAGCTTCAGCCCGACCCGGTTGGACAGCCAGGTCTGCAGATGATCCTTGTCGCTGGCCGGCACTTCCACCGCATGCCGCTTCTCGGCGGCGTAGATGACATGGGCGGCAATTGCCTGTTCGGCGAGCCGATCCTCCGCCGGATCCTCCTGTCCGATGCCATCAATGCCGGCAAAGTAGCCGCCAAATCCGCCCGTGGCCAAAAGCACGGCCGCGGCAGCGGCAAGCCACCAGCGCGAGCGTGGCACCGCGGCCCTAACAGGCGCTTCGCCGAGCACCACCTTGCGCAAGCGCGCGGGAACAGGCTCATCCAGCACGCCGGCAAAGGCCGAGCGCAATGCCTCCCGGTCAGCTGTGAAGCGGGCGCTTCTGGCCTTCATCTCGGGATTGGCATCGAGCCAGGCATCATAGGCGGCGCGCTCGTCGGTCGGCAGTTCGCCGTCGAGCGCCATGTGGATGTCACGTTCTGAAAAATCGCGGCGGATCATTTCTCGACGATCCTTATCGCGCGGCGGCGCGCCGTGTCATCCAGCAAGCCGCGCAATTCCTCACGCCCGCGCGCAATGCGCGACATCAGCGTGCCGGCGGGCACGCCCAGAATGTTGGCGGCCTCGGCATAGGAAAAGCCTTCGATGGCGACCATGACAAGGGCGGCGCGGCGATCGGGGCTGATCGCCTGCAGCGCGTCGATGATCTCGCGTGAGGCGATGCCCTCCAGTTGCTCGGCAGGCTGGGCCACCGCCTCGCCGGCTTCGAGCGGCAGCATCGCCGCTTCGCCGCGACGGTTCACCTTGCGCATCTGGTCGATGAACAAATGATGCATGATCGTAAACAGCCACCTCCTGGGGCTTTCTCCCGTCTGCCAGTTGTCGAGCCGCATGAGCGCGCGCTCGAGGCAGTCCTGAACGAGGTCGTCAGCAGAATCGCGGTCGCGCAACAGCGAGCGTGCGTAGCGGCGCAGGCGCGGTATTTCGCCAAGGATTGCTGCCTTCTTTTCGTCCATGACCGCTGGTTCTGAAATCGCCCTCATTGATCCCGATTCAACGCGCCTTCCGGGCGCGACGCAAGCGGCCAGCGCGAAGCGGTCCACCGCCCCGGTCACCCAAGCAATGAGACAACGCCGGCGGGTGCCGGTTTATTCCCGGTCGGACTGAAATCTTATTGTTCTTGTTTGCCTTTATCCGTTTTCCCTCGCTGCCCTGGTCAAAAGCCGCTGGTAGAACAGGCCGATGCCGATCAGCACGGCGCCCAGGCCGATGAAGGATAGCGCCCTGAGCACGCCTTCCAGTTCCGACATGTCGAAGAGGAAGACCTTCAGCACGGCGATCGCGATCAGCGCGGCCGAGGCAATGCGCAGCACCTGCGACTTCAGCCAGACGCCGGCGGTGAGCAGCGCCACGCCGATCACCAGCCAGAGCGCCGAATAGGTGTAAGTCTCCAATTGGCCGAGCCCGCTCCACAGGCCGATGAACTCGCCCTTGAACAGCCGCCTCACCGACAGCGTGGCATAGGCCAGGGCAAGCACGGCCGCCACCACCGCCAACATCTGCGCATACCATTTCGGCCGCTTGTCGCGGGCATACAGCGCCAGCCCGCCGGCAGCGATGGCCGGCAGGAGATAGGCGAGGAACAACAGGTTGAACACCGGGATCTGGCCTGTCGATTCGTCGGTGAGCAGCGGGTTCAGCACCACGAAATGCCGGATGACGATGAAGGCAACCGAAACCACGCCGGCGGCCATCGAACCATAGCGTAGCACCGAGCTTGGCGAGCGCATGTCGACGGCGACCAGGATGGCGCCGGCACCGATGGCAATCAGGGTGTAGATCGCCTGCTCGGCAAGCGTCATCGCCCCCGTGTCGATGACACCGCCATGCATGGCGTGACGCACCAGCATGGCAACGGCAAGCAGCGCAAACAGCGCGGCTGCCGCTTCCATGGCGAGGCGCGGCCGGCCGTTGGTGGTGCGGACGAGCTGCCAGGCAGCGAAGCCGAAGGCCAGCGCCGGGACGCCATAGCCCGGCAGAAGCCAGTTGAACACCGGTGTTTTGGAGAGGAATTCGGCGCCGACGATGGTTGGATCGAAGGCAACGCGGCCAAGCACGGCGATCGCCGCGCCCACCGAAATCCAGCCAAGCACCGGGTAAGAGCGCCAACGCGTTGCCTGCGCCGGTACGATGGCAGCGGCACCGAGCAGGATGGTGGTCCAGCCGGAATTGAAGGCCATGTGCAGCATCAAGAGGCCGGCGATCGCCGCGCCACCGAGGGCAAACGACACGGCCATGCCGCCTTTGAGCGGCGGCTCTTCGGCACGCGCGATCCACTCGCCGCCGCCGGCGAAAACCACCACCAGCAGCGCTGCTGCGGCGGCGTAGACAAAGTCGCGGTCGAGATTGCCGTAGGTGAGCCACAGCGCCAGCAGGATGACCAGCGGCGCAGCGATGCCCCATGCCGCCCAGCATGCCGCGCGGATCTGCGCGACAGCGGCGAAACGGCGGGCGGCCCAGAAACCGGCGCCGACGAAGACCAGGCCGAGACCAATGCCGATACGCAGCGTCAAGGGATTTCCGGCCGCCACCCGCAGGCCGTCAAAGCCTACATTGCCTTGGGACAAATCGGAGCCGATGGTGGTGGGCGGAATGATGCCGAGATAGATCATCACGCTCACCAGACCCGCGGCATGCAGAAGCGGCACCGCGCGCGGTCGGTAGAGCGCGGTGGCGACAAGGGCGACGATGACCAGGGCGCCCGGCAAGGCATCGCCGGCAGCGACAAGTGTGGAATCGACGGATAGGCCCAGCGCCGAAAACGCAACAAAAACGCCCGGCACGATCGACGGCCAGTCGAAACCCTTTTTTGCCGTTTCCTCTTCGCCGCCACGACTGCCCAGCCAGACAAGGGCAAGCACCGCAAGCGTCACGGCGTCGATGAACAGGATGACGGCAAGGTCGGCGCCGGGCGCGTTCGTCATGTAGGCGATGGTCCAGGCGCCGGTGCCGAAGAAAGCGGCCGCTATCAGGAATTTCCAGTCGCGCATGCGGGCGATCGCCGCTGTGGCGGCAAGCACGATCGCCAGATAGACGAACAGCGCCCATGGATTTGGCGCCTGCGAGGACACAAGCGCCGGCGTCGCCATGGAGCCTACGAGACCAATGCCGGCCAGGGCCTGACCGTGAACGAGAGCAGCGACGATCGTCGCGACGCCGATGGCGCCGAGCAGCGTGAAGGCAAGCGCCGGGCCGATGAAGCCGTAAATGCCATGGGCGGCATAGACGGTGCCGAACAGGATGAAGGCACCGGCCGCCGTCAGGATCGCCGGAATATAGGCGCCGGCAACACCTTGCACCGGCACCTTGAAGCCGGTGCGGCGAATGAACTCGCCGCCGGCGACCAGCACCAGCCCGAGCACCGCCGCCATGGTGAGCCGCACGCCAGGGCCGAAAATGCCGGCCTCGATGGTGTAGCGGATCAGGAACAGACCACCCAGCGCCAGTGCGATGCCGCCGACCCAGACCGCCCAGCGCGTGCCGAGCGCCGTTTCGATATCCGGCTTGCCGGGGGCCTTGGCCGCTGCAATCGGCTCGACAGGTTCTGCTGCCTTCGGAGCCTCGCCCGCGGACCAGGGGCCGGGCAAAGCCTCGCCGGCCGGAGCTTCCGTTTCTGTAGCTGGCGCCTGCGTGACCGGTTCGCTCACCACTGGCGAGGCGATATCGGCCGCTGCCGCAGCCATCGGCGCCGCGTCGGCCTTGGCATCGGCCGCTATCCGTTCTGCCGGCTTGGCTACCGGCGGCGCCGCGCCCGAAAGGACGAGACTGCGCAGTGCGCCAAGTTCGCGCTCGATAAGGCCGATGCGGCTCTGCTGGCGCGAAATGATGACGAACAAGGCGATGATGGCGACAAGCCCGATCAGGCTTTCAAACATGGCGGTTCCCCCAAACCAGGCCAGTTTTCACTGACGTTTCATCTCACTGACATCCAAATGCGGCGGCTAAACGGCTGGAAAACTCAACGTGCCGCCAGATTGGCGGCTGGAAATATCGAACATGTCTCGGTGCCGAAAGCCAAGAGCTTGCCTCCAGGG
Source organism: Mesorhizobium huakuii (assembly GCF_014189455.1). Lineage (NCBI taxonomy): Bacteria > Pseudomonadati > Pseudomonadota > Alphaproteobacteria > Hyphomicrobiales > Phyllobacteriaceae > Mesorhizobium > Mesorhizobium huakuii. The sequence goes on along the minus strand of NZ_CP050296.1, from coordinate 5,200,657 downwards.
CAGAGCGGCGAGACCAACCCAGCCTGGATAGACGACTTCGCTCATGCAGCATTGTCTCCGGCAATAGCCTTGCGCGCTGCGTGATATTTGCGCAGTGCGGCGAGAAAGCCGGCGCGGGCATCGGGCTGGTCGATACCACGCGGTTCATAGACGTGGCGCGTGAAGAAAAACCCGGTCAGCCGGAAGGCGTCCTCGACCGCCGCAGGATCGGCGCGCAGGCCGGAGCCGCGCTGCAAAAAGGCCGGCAGTACCAGCATCTTGTCGCGCCACGGCGCACCGGCTTCGCGCGACACTGCGCGGCCCGACTTCGGCGAGACATAGGCCAGATCCTGCCTCGTGCCGGTGGCGGCACATTGGCTGAGATCGAGGCCGAAGCCGAGCTCATCGAGGATCAGAAGTTCGAAGCGCGCCACCAGTTCGCCTGCGGCATCGGCATCGTCGAGATGGGCGATCATCACGGCGAGCGCTTCGTAAAGGCCGCCATGGGCGTCACGCTCGGGCAAGAGGCGCAAATGCGCGGCCATGGTCTGCAGGCCATAGACGGCGACGGCGCTGTCCATCAGCCGAGCGGCATTCATCTCGATGGCCTCGGCCTGGAACGTGCCGAGATGCTCGTCAAGGCGCGCCCGCCATAACAGATCGACGCGATTGCCTGGCTGGAGAACGGGCTGCTGCTTGCGCGAACGACCGCCGCGCACGAGACCGAGATGGCGGCCATGCGCACGCGTCATCACCTCGAGGATGGCGCTGGTTTCGCCATGCTTGCGGGTGCCGAGAATGATTCCCTCGTCGCGCCATTCCATGCCGGAGCTTTTCACCGATCGGGTGACGAAATCAAGGTATGGGCCCGGCACCGGGGCCAACGCTCGCGAGAACACATAAAAAACCGCCCGCAGCGTATCGCTGCGGGCGGCCTGGTAAGGTCAGTCGATCGATTAGAAGTTGCGCTGGAAGCGGACGATGCCGCCGATACCGTCCTTCTTGTCGGCCTTGGACCAGTTGCCGTAGACGGAGGGGTTGCCGTAGTTGCCGTAGTGATCCCAGTCGACTTCGGTCGTGATCGTGAAGCCGGGGACGATGGTATAAGCTACGTTCGCAGCCAAGGCGTAGTTCTTGTCGTCGTCAGCCGAGGCCTGGACGTTGAACGCGGTCTTGTCGTTGAACTTGTAGGTGCCGCCGCCCCAGACGGCCCAGTTGCCGCCCCATGGCTTGTATTGGGTGCGGCCATGGATTTTGAGGAAGTTGGCAGCGTCGTCCTTGGAATTGTCGTCGGTGCCGTAGCCGCCCATGACGAAGAGCGACAGCTCCTTGGTGACGTTGACGTCCAGGCGAACCTTGCCGGACACTTCTTCATAGTTGCTGTCATAAGCGACGACGCCGGTGATCGCACCCCAGTCGCCCTTGTACTTCAAGCCGCCGACGACATGCGGAACATAGCTGTCGATCGTGCTGGTGCCGGTGCCTTCTTCGAGTGAGACCACGCCCGTGAAGCCGCTGCCAGCGTCGAAATAATACTGGACGACGTTGGTGTCCTTGATGCCATACGGGATGATCGTGTCCTGGATGACGTTGCCGGCGTAACCGATGAATGCATCGTATGCTGTCTCATCCTTACCGACGCGCAGGCCGCCGAGCTGGATCCAAGCGAAGTTCAGCGAAGTCTTGCTGGTTCCATCTGCCTTGGTATTGGCGGCCTGCCAGCCAGTGCTTGCGCTTCCATCATAGTCGCCGGAGGAATTGCCGAACTGCCAGCGGGTCTCGGTGAAGGTCTTCAACGTGCCGAGCTCGGTTTCCTGGCCGGTATAAGTCCTCAGCGTGAAACGCATGTTCTTGTACCAGGTGTCGTGGCTGCCGCCATCCATGTGATCGGCAACGTTATTGACACCATCGAACGTACCCGAATCGCCAACGCCCATGTCATAGCGGAGATAGCCGCCGATGCGCAGGCAGGTCTCGGTGCCCGGGATGTAGAAGTAGCCGGCGCCGTAGACGTCGCAGATCTTGACGTATTCGGCCGGTTCCGGCTCGGCGACGACAACCGCGTCCGCGGCGCGAGCGCCGGAGACCGCGATCAGTGCCGCGGCTGAGCCGAGAAGGAGGCTCTTGATGTTCATTTTCTGACCTCTCCAGTCATAGTTTAAATGGCTTCGGATTTGTGGCTGGCGGATATGTTTTCCCGCCTCACCCCCACAACGAAAAAGGCGCGCACCGCGTCCCCTTTTCGCGGCGAACATACCCATCAAACCTCCGCCTTCAATGACGGTTTTTGAAATAACGTTGATTCCGCGAACAGATTAATGCTGTGTTGCAGAAATAACACTTACCAATCTAGCGGCTGGCACAATTGGCACAACGTCATATATTCAATATATATTCGGATAGTTTCTCGGCTAACTATGCGCTCAGCACGAGATATTTCCAATTAATAGGCTGAAAATGGTATTTTTTGGCTACTTAGATTGAAAAGTAACCGTTACATTGCCTGCCACAGATGTGAAGCAGGCGTCCTCTGCCCGCGATGACGCAAGGGAATTCCAACACCGCCTGCTAAGTCGGCCAAATCTCGCCAAGGCGGTCGAAACAGGCTGTCACACGCTCCAGCGTATCGATTGTGACAGCCACCCGCTCACCGTGAGCCGGCACGGGACCGCTTTCTCAAGCTCAATGCGACAAACGCAGGCGAGCAGAAACAAGGACGATCAAGGAATCACATCACGTCCAGCGTCGGTAATCGGCCAGCACCGCGGCGATGACGCGCCAGGATTTGTCGACTTCAACCGGGTTGTCTATATGACCGGCGGCGGTGATCAGCGCCTTCCACAACGCCCAGCCACGTCCGCGTGCCCAGGCCGCGCCATCGACAGCGATGTCGGCGCGGAAAACCTCCCTGCTCTCGCCCTCGAACAGGGTCCAGGCGATCACGAGGTCGCATGCGGGATCGCCGACGCCAAAGATGCCGAAGTCGATCACGGCCCTCAAGCGGCCGTCCTCGACGAGCAAATTTCCCGAGGCAACATCGCCATGAAACCAGACAGGCGGTCCCTGCCAGGTCGCGGCAAGGGCTTCTTCCCAAACGGCACTCGCCGCACTGGCATCGATACGGCCACAGAGTGCCGTGATTCGCTTGCCTTGCCTCACCGTCATAGACGCTCAGCGGTCCGCCGCGAAAGAAGTTATGCTGCCCTGGCGCCGGCCCGCCTGATGGGTCGACGCGTTTCAATGCAATCAGGAACTCGGCAAGGTCAGCCGCGAATTGCGACAGGTCGGCGATGTTCTCCCGCCTCGCGGTCTCACCTTCGATCCAGCCACAGACGGACCAATGCCAGGGATAATCCTCGGCTGGAACGCCCATCGCCAGCGGTACCGGGATGGGCAGCGGCAAAAGCGGCGCCAGCCTCGGCAGCCAGCGATGTTCCTTTTCCACTTGTAGGGAATAGGCGGCCGCGCTCGGCAGTCGCACGGTCATCTCATCGCCAAGATGAAAGGTCCTGTTATCCCAACCGCCAGGTTCGACCGGCCTGACGGTAAGATCCCTCCACTGGGGGAATTGCGCGGCGACCAACCGGCGGGCCAGAGCCGTGTCGATGGCGAGCTTGCCGTCCATTTAATGCGGGAATTCGAGCCCCATCTCGCGGTAACGCTCGGGATCATCGCCCCAGTTCTCACGCACCTTGACGAACAGGAACAGGTGCACCTTCTGCTCGAGGATGCCTGCAATCTCCATGCGTGCCGCCTGGCCGATGGCACGGATGGTTTCGCCCTTATGGCCAAGCACGATCTTCTTCTGGCTGTCGCGCTCGACATAGATGGTCTGGTCGATGCGCACCGAGCCGTCCGGCTTCTCTTCCCATTTCTCGGTTTCGATATGCGAGGAATAGGGCAGTTCCTGATGCAGCCTGAGATAGAGTTTTTCGCGGGTGATCTCGGCCGCCAACTGGCGCATCGGCAGGTCGGAAATCTGGTCTTCCGGGTAGTACCAGGGGCCGGCCGGCAGCGCTTGCGCCAGATAATCGAGCAGGTCCTTGCAGCCGGAGCCGGTCAGCGCCGAGACCATGAAGGTGCGCTTGAACGGTACTTTCTCGTTCGCCGCGGCGGAAAGGGCCAGAAGCGTCTCGTGCTTGACCCGGTCGACCTTGTTGAGGATCAGCGCCATTGGCTGGCGCACATCCTTCAGCCGTTCGAGGATGGCGTCGGCATCGCCCCTTATGCCGCGCTCGGCATCGATCAGCAAAAGCACGATATCGGCATCCTTGGCGCCGCCCCATGCGGTGGTCACCATCGCGGTGTCGAGGCGCCGCTTCGGCTTGAAGATGCCCGGAGTGTCGACGAAGACGATCTGCGCATTGTCATGCGTGGCGATGCCACGCACGATCGCACGGGTCGTCTGCACCTTGTGGGTGACGATCGACACCTTGGCGCCGACCAATTGGTTGACCAGCGTCGACTTGCCGGCATTGGGCGCGCCGATCAGCGCGACGAAGCCGGAATGCGTGGCGGGAGCTTCAGCAGTTTCAATATCTGTCATGCCGCGTTCCATACACCTTCGCGCAGCAGAAGGGCAGCCGCAGCTGCCTGCTCCGCTTCACGTTTGGAACGGCCGCTGCCGGTCGCCGGCTGAAAAGCGCCAACCCTGACGCTGACGGTGAACAGCGGATCGTGGTCCGGTCCCTCGCGGCTGTCGATCTGGTAGGCCGGAACGGCACTCGCCGCTTGATGCGCCCATTCCTGCAATTCGGTCTTGGCGTCGCGCCGCGCCGCGCCGGAAGCCTGCGAACGCGGCTGCCAGTACTTATGGATGAAGGCGCGTGCCGCCTCCAGCCCACCGTCGAGATAGAGTACGGCGATCAGCGATTCCAAGGCGTCGGCGCGCAGATTGACGCGCTTGCGACCCTCGAGCCCGCGCACGTCCGATCCAGCGCGGATCAGGTCCGGCAGCCCGATATGTTCGGCGATCTCGGAGAGAGCCTCGGCATTGACCAGCGCATTGAGCCGCAGCGACAGTTCGCCTTCCGCCGCATCGGGAAACGCGGCCAGCAGCATGTCGGCAACGACCAGGCCGAGAACCCGGTCGCCGAGAAACTCGAAACGCTCATAGTCGGTGCCGGCATTGGCACCGCGGGCACTGGCATGGGTCAGCGCACGCTGCAGGCGCTGGCGGTCGGCAAAGGCATGGCCCGTGCGTTCCACAAGCGCTTCGGCGAGCGCGTCGGCGGTCAGCCGTTTTGCCGCTGCCATCCCTAGTTGACGAAATGGAACAGGCGCGAGACGCGCATCAGCGACGGCCATTTCCAGATTTCGAGAGGGCTTGCCTTGCCGCCGATCGAGAAGAAGACAAGGTTGGCGCGGCCAACCAGGTTCTCGGCCGGAACGTAGCCGACGGTGAACCGGCTGTCGGCGGAATTGTCCCTGTTGTCGCCCATCATGAAATAGTGGCCGGGCGGCACGTCGAATTCGCGCGTGTTGTCGCCGATCGAATTCGGATTGAGGTCGAGCGTGTCGTAGCTGACGCCGTTGGGCAGGGTTTCCCGGTAGACGTCGATCGGCTGAGGCATTTCGGTGATATCGGGATTGTCGATCTGGCCGGTCTTCACCCGCGGCACGCCGACGCCATTGATGAACAGCTGGCCGTTCTTCATCTGGATCTTGTCGCCGGGCAGGCCGACCACCCGCTTGATATAGTCGACGGACGGATCCGGCGGGAACTTGAACACCACCACGTCACCGCGCTTGGGCTCGGAACCCCAGATACGGCCCGAGAAAATGTCCGGTCCGAAAGGCAGCGAATAACGCGAATAGCCGTAGGACCATTTGGTGACGAACAGATAGTCGCCTTCCAGAAGCGTCGGCCGCATCGATCCCGACGGGATCGAAAAGGGCTGGAACAAGAGCGTGCGGATGACCAGGGCGAGCAAAAGCGCCTGGACGATGACGCTGACGGTTTCGCCAAGCCCGCCGGATTTCTTCTGGGATTTTTCAGCCACGCTCATGTCGTCCTCGATTGTGCGTTGGATGTATAGAGTCTCGGCGCGCGCTGGGCAACGTCAATGCCGGTCGTCAGATGCAATCAATGTGGCGCTTCTTCGACGGGCAACGCCTCGATGATCACAAAGGCTTGAGCGAGCGGAAAATCATCCGTGATGGTGAGGTGGATCGCCGCCCGATGGCCTTTCGGAAGGATCTTTTGCAGCCGCGCCAGCGCGCCGCCGGTCAGCGCCATGGTCGGCGCGCCGCTGGGCAGGTTGACGACGCCCATGTCGCGCCAGAAGACACCTTGCGCCAGGCCGGTGCCCAGCGCCTTGGCGCAGGCCTCCTTGGCGGCGAAGCGCTTGGCGTAAGAGGCGGCACGGGCACGGCGGTTCTCCGAACGCGCCTGTTCGACCTCGGTGTAGATCCTCTGGACGAAGCGCTGGCCGTGACGCTCAAGCGATTTCTCGATACGCCTGATATCGATCAGATCGCTGCCGATGCCGATGATCATCGTGCGGCGGAACCGATGCTCGCACCGGGATGAGGCGGCTGCTGACCACGGCTTGCGCGCTCAGCCAGCCGTTTGCGCCTTTGCTCGCGAAAGACGGTCATGCCCCAGCGCGTCACACCGTAGAACAGCAGGCCGAACACCAGCCCGAGCGGTACCGCGCCGATCAGCATGGGCTCCAGCACAGGATGCCATAGTTTCGCGAAGGAAAGCGTGTGCAACATCTCGCCCAGATGCGCTGGCGGACCATGCGCCGGCAGGCGATCGTGCAGGATGAGCTTGCCGGTCTCCCAGGATGCGCCCCACAGAATCGGAAAAGTCAGCGGATTGCCGAAGAAAACAGCGCCGAGCGCCGCCGCCACCAGATTGCCGGCGATCACCCAGCACAGAACGGCGGCAATGATGAAATGGAAGCCCACGGGAAAGAACGAAGCGAAGACACCGGCCGCGACACCAGCGGCCACCGCATGCGGCGTGGCCTTCAGCCGCAGGATGCGCTTGGAGAAATACTGAAGCGAGCGCGAAAACGACCGGCGCGGCCACAGATAGGTGCGCACCCGCTCAAAAAGGCCATCAGGCTTGCGGCGACGAAAAAGCACTCTTTTCCTATTCCCGACAACTTGCAGCTTACATGCCGACTGTTTCCAGCCAGGCTTCGACCGCCACATCTTGCGCTTTACGATCGCCCAAAGGCAATCGCCACTTTGATATAGCCATCTCCAACCCCCACAACAACCAAAGGCCAGCTGCTCAGCGACCGCACCGCCATAATTTTTGGTAAGGTTCCCTCTTCCAACACCGGACAATCACGGCGAATTTGAGAATGCCTTCGGCTTATTGTCGCAGCCGGATGCTTGAGACACTACCGCAAGTACTGGCTGACTTCGACAAGGTTGCCGTCCGGATCGCGGAAATAGACAGACATCATTGGACCCTGCGCCCCGATGCGTTCGACCGGTCCCAGCTCGAGCACAACGCCGTTAGCGTCGAGCCGGGCACGGATTTCGTCGAGCGGCCGTTCGGTGATCAGGCAGAAATCGCCTGACCCTGGCGTCGGCACCTTCGCCTTCGGCTCGAAAGTGCGGCTGATCTCATGGACATTGATCTTCTGGCTGCCAAAAGCCAGCGCGGTCGGCCGGCCCGGCGTGTCGATGCGCTCAAAGCCCAGCACGCGCTGGTAAAAGGCGCAGGTTGCTTCGAGCGACGCGACCGTCAACACGAAATGATCGATGCCAACGATCATTTCGACCTCCTCGTTAGATATTGCGGCTTCCTGGCTTGATCGCCGGTATCGCGGCAAGTTCCGGCGGCAGCCGGTCCGGCGGATAGGCCGGAACCTCATATTCGGCGAGTGCGATCAGCGGCACGCCGACATGGGTTTTCCCAGCCGAACGGTCGATGATGCAGGCGGCGGCCACCACCTCGGCGCCAAGCTCGCGCAGGCAGTCGATGGTTTCGCGGATCGAGAGCCCAGTAGTGACGATGTCCTCGACGATGACGACGCGCGCACCCCTGGCGATTTCGAAGCGGCGCAGGCGGAACTCGCCCCCTTCCCGCTCGACCCAGATCGCCGGTACGCCGAGATGACGCGAGGTTTCGTAGGCCGGGATCAGGCCGCCGATCGCCGGGCCGACGACATAGTCGATCTTGCCCGGCACCGCGGCGCGGATCTTTGTCGCCAGCGCCTTGCACAGCCGCTCGGTCTTGTCGGCATGCATGAACACCCTTGCCTTCTGCAGGAAGACCGGGCTGCGCAGGCCCGATGTCAGGATGAAATGCCCCTCCAGAACAGCACCGGCCTCGCGGAAAATGCCCAGCACTTCATCGGTCTTCATCTGCGCCTGCCCCCAGATAGATCAGCCATGTCAGCCATTCACGCGCCGTGCGTCGCTGACGCTCGAATTGTCCTTGAGCTGCGACAGCAGCCGGTTGAGATGCTTCAGATCCCAGACCTCGAGATCGATCAGCATTTCGGTGAAATCGGGCGCGGTGCGCACCATTGACAGCGTATGGATGTTGGCGTCGTTGGACGCAACGACCTGGGCGATGTCGGCGAGCGACCCCGGCGCATTGATGGCGGTGACTGAGACACGCGCCGGAAAGCGTTCCTTGGTGCGTTCGTCAATGTCCCAACGCACGTCGATCCAGCGCTCCGGCTGGTCGTCGAAAGCCTGCAGCGCCGGCGACTGGATCGGATAGATGGTGATGCCGGTGCCCGGCTGGACAATGCCGACGATACGGTCGCCCGGCACCGCGCCTTCCGGCGCGAAGCGCACCGGCAGGTCGCCGCGCACACCGCGGATCGGCACGGCGCCGTCGCGCGGCTGGTCCTTGTCCTTGCGCGCGGCGCGGCCCGGAATCTGGAACAGCATGCCGGCGGCGTTGCGGATCTTCGACCAGCCCTCCTCGCGCTGCTTGGGCGCTGCTGGCGTGACACGCTCGTCCTTGTAGTCTGGGAAGACCGCCTTCATGACGTCGGTTGAGGCCAGTTCGCCACGGCCGACCGACGCCAGCACGTCCTCGATATCCTTGCGCGCCAGCCGGTGCAGCACCGGCTTCAGGCTCTCCTTGGTGAAACTCTTGCCGGCCCGCTCGAAAGCGCGCTCCAGAATGCGCGCGCCGAGGCCCGAATACTGCTTGCGGATGGCGTTCTTGGTGGCCCGGCGGATGGCGGCGCGCGCCTTGCCGGTGACGACGACCGATTCCCAAGCGGCCGGCGGCACCTGCGCCTTGGAACGGATGATCTCGACCTCGTCACCATTCTTCAGTTCCGTCATCAGCGGCATGATGCGGCCGTTGACCTTGGCGCCGACGCAGGTGTCGCCGACATCGGTGTGCACCGCATAGGCGAAATCGATGGGCGTGGCGCCGCGCGGCAGAGCAATCAGCATGCCTTTCGGCGTGAAGCAGAACACCTGGTCCTGGAACAGTTCGAGCTTGGTGTTTTCGAGGAAATCCTCGGGATTGTCGCCCTCGGCGAGCTGCTCGATGGTACGCCGCAGCCAGGCATAGGCATTGGTTTCCTTCGAGATCGCATGGGCCGCGCCGTTCGTCTTGCCGCCGGTGTCCTTGTAGATCGAATGCGCCGCGACGCCGTATTCGGCGATCTTGTTCATCTCGCGGGTGCGGATCTGCAGTTCGACGCGCTGGCGCGACGGCCCGACGATGGTGGTGTGGATCGAGCGATAGTCGTTCTGCTTCGGCGTCGAGATGTAGTCCTTGAAGCGGCCAGGAACCATCGACCATGTGGTGTGGATGGCGCCGAGCGCGCGATAGCAGTCTTCGACCGTATCGACGACGACGCGGAAGCCGAAAATATCGGACAGCTGCTCGAAGGACAGCGCCTTGGCTTCCATCTTGCGGAACACCGACCAGGGCTTCTTCTGCCGACTTTTCACGCTGGCGTTGATGGCATGCTTTTCAAACAGCGCCGACAGCGCCTTTTCAATGTCGGTCAGCACGTCCTTGTTGCGCTCGAAAATCTCGGCAAGCCGCGCGGTGACGGCGCGGTAGGCTTCCGGATTGATGAAGCGGAAAGCGATCTCTTCCAGCTCCTCGCGCATGCCTTGCATGCCCATGCGCCCGGCCAGCGGCGCGTAGATGTCCATCGTCTCCTCGGCGATGCGCAAGCGTTTGGCCTCGGGCATGTGGTCGAGGGTGCGCATGTTGTGCAAGCGGTCGGCGAGCTTGACCAGCAGCACGCGCACATCTTCCGAGATCGCCAGCAGCAGCTTGCGCAGGTTCTCCGCCTGCTCGGCCTTCTTGGAGACGAGATCGAGCTTCTTCAGCTTGGTCAGGCCCTCGACCAGCTTGCCCATTTCAGGACCGAACAGATCGTCGATCTCGGCCCGCGTCGCGGTCGTGTCCTCGATGGTGTCGTGCAGCAGGGCGACAGCGATCGTCGCCTCATCCATGTGCATTTCGGTGAGGATGGCGGCGACTTCGAGCGGATGCGAGAAATAGGGGTCGCCGGAAGCGCGCTTCTGGTGGCCATGCTTCTGCATGGCATAGACATAGGCCTTGTTGAGCAACGCCTCGTTGACGTCAGGCTTGTAGCGCTGGACGCGCTCGACAAGCTCATACTGACGCATCATGGGCGGAATCTCGCGGTGCTGAAATGATTGATGCGCCGCACTAGCGTACGGCGCATCTCATAGATAGCCACGAAACTGACTGGACGGAAGTGCCGGAAACGTATTCCGGGCAGGTCCAGAGCGCTCGCTTAGTAGTCGTCGCTCTTTTCCGGGGGAACCAGACCCTCGATGCCGGCGAGCAGGTCTTCCTCGGTCATCCGATCGAACGTGACATTCTCCTCGGCGTCATCGGTGTCGGCGGCCGCAACGGCGGCGCCGGTCTGGTCGGCGATCACCTCGCCATCGGCTTCGGGCTCGTCGACCTCGACATGCTTCTGCAGCGAATGGATCAGATCTTCCTTGAGGTCGTCGGGCGACAGCGTCTCGTCGGCGATCTCGCGCAGTGCGATGACCGGGTTCTTGTCGTTGTCGCGAGGAACGGTAATCTGCGCGCCCTGGCTGATCTGGCGAGCACGGTGGCCGGCCAAAAGCACCAGCTCGAAGCGGTTGTCGACCTTGTCGATGCAATCTTCAACGGTTACGCGGGCCATGGACTGCCCCTTTCATGCCTGGATTTGATGGAAACAGGCGCGGTCCATAACCCGAACGCCGCCAAAATACAAGCATCATGCCAAAGTCGGCGCTGCAGGACACGCAATCCTGTGGTCAAACACCCGATTGAAGCAAACGCCGTTGTGCCCATGGCGTCCGACGCCGCGATCACAATTGCTTGCATTGCCCCATCTCGCCTTGGATTGCCAGCAAACTGGCGTTATCTCGGATGGACAAGGTCAGCCGGTTTATTATGAGCCTGACCGATAGTCGCTACCGCATTTCGTTTAGACGGCCGCATTTTTCGAAAAGGAATATTTTCCATGTTCGACCCTCGTGAAAAAATCGCCCTGTTCATCGACGGCGCCAATCTCTATGCGACGTCGCGGGCGCTCGGCTTCGATATCGACTATCGCAAGCTCTTGTCGAGCTTCCAGAAGCGCGGCTATCTCTTGCGCGCCTATTATTACACCGCGCTGGTCGAGGATCAGGAATACTCCTCGATCCGCCCGCTGATCGACTGGCTCGATTACAACGGCTTCAAGGTGGTGACCAAGCCGGCCAAGGAATTCACCGACTCGACCGGCCGCCGCAAGATCAAGGGCAATATGGACATCGAGCTCACCGTCGATGCGCTGGAACTCGCCGATGTCGTCGATCACTATGTCATCTTCTCTGGCGACGGCGACTTCCGCACGCTGGTCGAGGCACTGCAGCGGCGTGGCCGCAAAGTGTCAATCGTCTCGACCATGGCCTCGCAGCCGCCGATGATCTCGGACGATCTGCGCCGCCAGGCCGACCATTTCATCGACCTGACGACGCTGAAGAACGAGGTCGGCCGTGATCCTTCCGAGCGGCCCGTGCGCCGGCCCGAACCGGCTGAAGTCGACGAGGACGATTACTGAGGCCGGTCGCCTTGACCGCCCTTCCGGCTGCCGAACCGAACCGCGACTGCCCGCTCTGCCCGCGGCTGCATGATTTCATTGCGCAGTGGCGGCAGCGCGAGCCGTCCTGGTTCAACGCACCGGTGCCGACCTTCCTGCCATTGGGCGGCGAGGATACCGTCCAGCTTCTGATCGTCGGGCTGGCGCCCGGCCTGCGCGGCGCCAATCGCACCGGGCGTCCCTTCACCGGCGACTATGCCGGCGATCTGCTCTACTCGACGCTAATCGCGCACGGCTTTGCTCGTGGCGAGTTCAAAGCGCGGCCAGATGACGGGCTGGAGCTCGTCGGCACGGCAATCACCAATGCCGTGCGCTGCGTGCCGCCGGAGAACAAGCCGGTCGGCGCCGAAATCTCCACCTGCCGGACATTCCTGGTGCCGACGATCGCCCGCTTCCCAAACCTGCGCGCCGTGCTGGCGCTGGGATCGATCGCGCACCAGTCCACCGTGCGCGCGCTCGGCGGGCGCGTTGCCGCCCATCCGTTCAAACATGGCGGGCAATTGCCGGCCGGCGGCATCACGCTGTTTTCGAGCTATCACTGCTCGCGCTACAACACCAACACCGGTGTCTTGACGGAGGAAATGTTCGTCAACGTGTTCGGCCAGATCGCGGCGTTCCTGCGGAAATAACGCTTGTTCAGAACCCTTCCAGCACGATCTTGCCCTTCGCCTTGCCGGTCTCGATCAGCGCATGGGCGCGCTTCAGATTGGCGGCATTGATCGGACCGAACGTCTCGCCCAGGGTGGTGCGGATGGTGCCGGCGTCGACAAGCCGCGACAGCTCGTTCAGATGCTCGCCCTGCGCGGCCATGTCCTGCGTCTCATACAGCGAGCGGGTGAACATCAGTTCCCAATGCACCGAAACGCTCTTGCGCTTGAACGGATTGATATCGAGCGTCTGGGGATCGTCGATCAACCCGAATCGGCCTTGCGGCGCGATCAATTCGGCGATCTCGGCCAGGTGCCGGTCGGTGTTGGTCGTCGAGAACACGAAGGCTGGTGCGCCGATGCCGAGGGCAGCGACCTCGGCAGCCAACGGCTTGGAATGATCGACGACATGATGGGCGCCAAGATCCAGCACCCAGTCGCGTGTCTCTGGCCTTGACGCGGTGGCGATCACCGTCAGGTCGGTCAGTTGGCGCGCGAGCTGGACCGCAATCGAGCCGACGCCACCGGCGCCGCCGATGATCACGATGGCATTCGCGGCGCCCACGACCGGTTTCTTCACGTCAAGGCGGTCGAACAGCGCCTCAAAGGCGGTGATGGCCGTCAGCGGCAGCGCCGCCGCCGGCGCATAGTCGAGCGAGCCTGGCTTGCGGCCGACAAGACGCTCATCGACAAGGTGGAACTCGGCATTGGTGCCTTGCGGCGCGAGCGCACCGGAATAGAAGACATCGTCACCAGGCTTGAACAGGCTGGCATCGGAACCTGTCGCCGCGACCCGACCGGCGGCGTCCCAACCAAGCACCCGCCACGCTCCCGCTTCGGGTTTGGCACTTTTCCGGATTTTGGTGTCGACCGGATTGACCGAAATTGCCTTCACCTCGACCAGCAGTTGACGGCCTTTCGGCTCCGGCTTGGGCAGGTCGATGTCGACAAGGGAGGCCTCATCGGTGATGGGGGCTGGGATTTGATAGCCGACGGCGCGCATTCTGGTCTCCGCGATTGCTGTTGAGCGTTGTGTGGGGCTGAGATGCGGATTATGTACGCGAAGCGCAAGAATGCACATATAAAGCACATAGTCTCGAAAAGGATACCGTTATGCCGCGCATTCGCCATGAGCGATTCGACTGCAGCCCCGGCTGCACTGTCGAGGGAACGCTCCGTTATATCGACGGAAAGTGGAAAGGTGTCGTGCTCTACCATCTGTTCGAGGGCACGCTGCGTTTCAACGAGATCCGTCGGCGCATTCCAAACTGCACGCAGCGCATGCTGACCAACCAGTTGCGCGAACTAGAAGCCGATGGACTGATTGCCCGCAAGATCTATCCGGAAGTGCCGCCGAAGGTGGAGTACAGCCTGACGCCGCGCGGCAGGAGCCTGGAACCGGTGATCACAGCGTTGAAAGCGTGGGGCGATGCGAACGTGACGCTAGCGCCGGAGATATCCCAGGCCGCGGCTTGAAGCGGCGGCAGCTGCTCAGCAATGGCGGGACGTGCAACCACGTGGTTTGACGATGCCGGCAGCAGCCGGATCGTCAATATTTGCAACAGCATAGTTCGATTTTCGAAGAAACTGATTCGGGCATGTGGCCCTGATCGCGTCGGCCGGAAGACCTCAATGTGCTGATGCAAACAGCGCCGCCAATTTCTCCGGCCCGCCCTGCAAAACGTTGAGGTCGACGTCACCCACAATACCGTCCACGCGCCCCCTGTTGTGGTATTGCCAATAGATCCAGTCGTGGCGGTCCGGCTCCATCAGCAGCGAGCGAAGCCAGAGCGGGCGAGCGGCGATCTGTCCGGCATAGGCGGCCTCAGCCTCATCGGTCAGATAGACGATTGCCGTCTTGCCGAACGCCGCCTCGACGGGGCCAAGGAAAGCCTGGAGTTCGGCATTCAACTGTTCGGGCGATGGACGTTGCGGACAGTTGCCGCCGAACTCGACGTCGACGACCGGCGGCAGCAAGGGCTGATCTTGCGGCACGACCGAGATGAAATTCTTCGCCTGGTCGGCGCCGGGCCGGCAAAAGGTGAAGAAATGATAGGCGCCGACAGCGATGCCAGCCGCACGAGCCTCACGCAGATTGGTGGCAAAGGCGCGATCGACATGATCGCCGCCCTCGGTCGCCTTGATGACGGCGAAGGCGACATCGTCGGCAGCAACGCGTTGCCAGTCGATCTGGCCCTGATGATGGGAGACGTCGATGCCCCTGACCGGATATTTGCCACGGTCGGGAGAATAGGTGTGGAAGTAGATGAAGCCACCGGCCACGGCCAGCGCTGCAAAAACCAAAGTGACCGATCCCCAGAGGATGATCCGGTTCTTCAAGGCTGCCCCCCTCTGGCATCTGCCGACCGCGCTTGCACGAAACTTGAAAGCCAAGCAGGCTTTTCTAGGGCTACCGCGCGATGTTCCTCACCCGCGCTCCTTCAAGAGTCGGCCCTTCTCACGCGACCAGTCGCGCTGCTTCTCGGTTTCGCGCTTGTCGTGCAGCTTCTTGCCGCGGCCGACGGCGAGCAAGAGCTTGGCGCGGCCCTGGTCGTTGAAATAGATTTTTAGCGGCACCAGCGTCATGCCTTCACGGTCGACGCTCTGCGACAGCTTGGCCATCTCGCGCTTGTTGAGCAGGAGTTTGCGGCGTCGCCTGGGCTCGTGGTTGAAGCGGTTGGCCTGCAGATATTCCGGCAGGTAGGAATTGATCAGCCAGATCTCGCCGCCCTCCACCGAGGCATAGCTGTCCTGGATGTTGGCCTGGCCCTGGCGCAGCGACTTGACCTCGGTGCCGGTCAGCACCAAGCCGGCCTCGATCGTGTCGAGCACCTCATAGGAAAACCGCGCCTTGCGGTTTTCCGCAACGGTCTTGTTGTTGGGATCGGCTTTTCTGACTTGATTCATGATGTGGAGAGGTGGCGCCTCATCCTCAATTAATCAAGCCGGCGTGCTTCATCGCCGCATCGATCTTCGCGGCGGTCGACTCCTCGACCGTGACAAGCGGCGACCGCAGCACATTCTCGACCTTACCGAGCTTCGACAGCGCGTATTTGGCGCCGGACACGCCGGGCTCCAGGAAGATCGCCTTGTGCAGCGGCAAGAGACGGTCCTGCAGCTCGAGCGCCTTGGCACTGTCGCCGGACAGCGTCGCTTCCTGGAATTCGGCGCAGAGCCGCGGGGCGACATTCGACGTCACCGAGATGCAGCCGACACCGCCATGGGCGTTGAAGCCGAGCGCCGAGGCATCCTCGCCGGAAAGCTGGATGAAGTCCTTGCCGCAGGTCATGCGTTGCTCGGACACACGCTCGACCTTTCCGGTGGCATCCTTGACGCCGACGATGTTCTTGAAGTCGTGCGCCAGCCGGCCCATCGTCTCCGGCATCATGTCGATCACCGAGCGCGGCGGGATGTTATAGATGATGATCGGCAGCTTGGTCGCCCTGGCGACGGCAGCGAAATGCTCGTAGAGGCCGCGCTGCGTTGGCTTGTTGTAATAGGGGGGTGACGACCAGGGCGGCATCGGCGCCGGCCTTTTTCGGCGTATTGCACGAGGCCGACGGCTTCCGCGGTGTTGTTGGAACCGGCGCCGGCGACGACCGGAGCGCGGCCCTTGGCCACCTCGATGCAGACCTTGACGACATGGCGGTGCTCATCGTGCGACAGCGTCGGCGACTCGCCGGTCGTGCCCACGGGAACCAAGCCTGTCGTGCCTTCTGCGAGCTGCCATTCGACAAACGCGCGAAAGGCTTTCTCGTCGAAACGCCCGCTCTTTTCGAACGGTGTCACGAGCGCAGTAAGCGAGCCTCTCAGCATGTCGTCCAACTCCTTGGGACTTCCTTGTTTATGCATGTCGTTGTCCCCAAAACCGGCATCCACTTTTGGGCGACATGCATCTTTGGTTTATGCGTGTCGTTGTCCCCAAAACCGGTATCCACTTTTGGGCGACATGCATCTTTGGTTTATGCATGTCGTTGCCCAAAGCCGGTATCCACTTTTGGACGACATGCATTGGTGTTTTCGTCGTGCGCGCCTTCTAACCGAAAGCGAAGCGGCGCACCATAGTCTCGACATGGTTGCGCGGCAAGCATTGCCATGGTGCCAGCAAGCGCAATTCGAACGGCCTCGATAACTCTTTGTTTACGAGCCCTTCACGACCTAAGTTTAGGCTTCGAGGCATCTTCGCCGGCTGGTAGAATGCTGGATTAGGGGAAAGACACGAGATCATGCCGACCCGTCGGCCCCACCTCTTCGCGCTGCTTGGCGCCATCGCCGCGCTGATGCCCGGCGTGGCGATCAGCGGCAGCGTCGATGCGCGGGTCACCTCGGCGATCCCGATGCCGAGCCCGCAGGACAATGCGCAGCAGGCCCCCTCGCTCAGCGTTGCGCTGTTGAAAAGCGGGCTGGATGCACTGGCGGCCGGAGACATTCCTACCGCCCGTGGCGTGCGTGACACGCTTCCCGCTCAATCGCTCGACCAGCATATACTGGCCTGGGCGATCGCGCTTTACGGCGGCGACAAGGTGCCGAGCGGCGACATTGCCGCCGCTGCGAAGATGCTGCCCAACTGGCCGGGCACAATTGCCTTGCGCAAGAACAGCGAGCGGGCGCTCTATAGCGAGAACCCCGCCCCCGACATCGTCATTGCGGCATTCGACGGCAGCCAGCCGCAGACATTCGAAGGCGTCATGGTTCTCGCCCGCGCCTATGTGGCGACGAACAATGTCAAGGCGGCACGCTCGGTGCTGTCGCCGTTCTGGCGCTCCACGATCCTGGAAGCCAAGGACGAGACGGCGCTGATCAAGGAATTCGGCAGTCTGATCCCTGCCGCCGACCACCGTTTTCGCATGGACCGTATGTTCTATGCCGATCGGGTGAATTCCGCGCTGCGCGTCGCTGGCCTTGCCGGCGCCCAACAGTTTGCCGAGGCCTGGGCCGCGGCCGACAGAGGCGACAAGAATGCGCTGAAACAGCTGAAGGCGGTGCCGGCATCCCAGCGTTCGGCCGGCTATTTCTTCGCGCAGGCAGAATACCTGCGCAAACAGGAGGACTTTGCCGGCGCCGCCGCCGTCGTGATGAAGGCGCCGACGGACCGCGAGGCTCTGGTCGATCCGGACGCCTGGTGGGTCGAGCGCCGAGTGCTGTCGCGCGAATTGGTCGACCAGGGCGACATGAAGACGGCGTATAAAATTGTCGCCACGCATGCCACCGAAAGTGCCGCCAATGCAGCGGAGGCCGAGTTCCATGCCGGCTGGTACGCGTTGCGCGGCCTCAACGACCCCAAGCTCGCCGCAACGCATTTTTCGCGCATCGCCGATCTTGCCCAGGGGCCGATGACCCTGTCGCGTGCCTATTACTGGCTCGGCCGTGCCGCGGAAGTCGGCGGCCCCGGCAATGCCAAGGACTATTTTGGGCGCGCCGCCACTTACGGCACGACCTTTTACGGCCAGCTTGCCGCCGAACGTGTCGGCCGGCAGGCACTCAACATCGTCTATCCCACGCCCAGTGCCGCCGACCGGCAGAATTTTGCCGGCCGCGAAGCCGTCAGCGCCATCAAGCGGCTGCAGGAGGCAGGCTATGATCGCTATGCCGAAACGCTCTATCGCGACCTTGCCGGGCAGTTGACCAGCCCGGGCGAACTGGCGCTGCTCGCTGTCCTTGCCGAAAAGCAGGACAACCACTTCATGGCGTTGAAGGTCGGCAAGATCGCCGGGGCACGCGGCATCGATGTCGGCGCGCTGTCGCATCCGCTCGGCGTCATCCCTGATTCGGCCAATATTTCCGGCTCGGGCAAGGCACTGGCCTATGCAATCGCCCGGCAAGAGAGCGAGTTCAATGTCGGCGCCGTATCAAGTGCCGGCGCGCGCGGGCTGCTGCAGCTGATGCCGGGAACCGCCAAGCAATTGGCGAAGAAGGCCGGATTGCAGTTTTCGCAGGCACGCCTGACCACCGACGCCGGCTATAACGCGACACTCGGTTCAGCCTTCCTTGGCGAGCAGCTCGATCGCTTCAACGGCTCCTATGTGCTGACCTTCGCCGGCTACAATGCCGGCCCCAACCGGGCCAGCCAGTGGGTGGCGAAATACGGCGACCCACGCGGCAAGGACATCGATGCGGTGGTCGACTGGATCGAGCGGATTCCCTACACGGAAACAAGAAGTTACGTGCAGCGCGTGATGGAGAATTACGAGGTCTACAAGATGCGCATTTCCGGCAAATACGACATTGTCGGCGACCTGGTGAACGGGCGCAGCTGAGGCCTTTTTGTCCTTTCTCCCCTTGTGGGAGAAGGGAAGACCTTCATTTGACCATCCCTGCCCTCGTCTGTAGCAGTCGGAGACGATCCGGCCAGGGAGTCATTTCAGATGTCGAGCACCGAAGTTTTTTCCGACTGCTTCTACAGCGCGCCGGATGGACTGAGACTTCATGCGCGCGTCTATGGCGAAGCGAATTCCGGACACTGGCCGGTCGTCTGCCTGCCTGGCCTGACCCGCAACGCACGGGATTTTCATGAGCTGGCACTGTATCTTTCGACGCGATCTCCGGTAGCGCGCCAGGTGGTTGCCTTCGACTATCGCGGACGCGGACAATCGGCCCACGATCCCGATGTCAGCCACTATAATGTCGGCGTCGAGGCTGGCGACATCCTTGCCGGACTGGCCGCACTCGGCATCGAGGAGGCGGCTTTCATCGGCACCTCACGCGGCGGGTTGATCATCCATGTGCTTGGCGCCTTGCGGCCGGCCGCGCTGAAAGCCATTGTTCTCAACGATATCGGGCCGGTGATCGCGCCGGCCGGTCTCGCCCACATCCAGTCCTATCTCGAACGAGCGCCGAAGCCGAGAACCTTCACCGAGGCGGTGGATGCCCAGCGCAGCGTTCACGGCAAGGATTTTCCCATGCTCACCGACGCCGACTGGACACGGATGGTGTCGGCGCTCTACCGCGACACGGATCAAGGGCTGTTGCCGGATTTTGACCCGAAACTGGTCGACACGGTTGCCAATATCGACCTGTCGCAGCCATTGCCCGCCTTGTGGCCGCAATTCGAGGCACTGGCGGCCATTCCCTTGCTCACCATCCGCGGCGCCAATTCGCGAGTGCTCTCCGCGGACACCATGCGGCAGATGCGTGAGCACCACACGGCGATGGAAACGATCACGGTCGACAGCCAAGGTCACGCGCCATTCCTCGAAACCGGCAACCTGCCCGCCGATATAGCGGCCTTCCTTGATCGGGCTGAGCGCTAAGGCTCGTCGCGTCTGAACGGATCTATGCGACGCGCTTTAGTCTAGGTCTTTGTTCTATGCATGTCGTTCTCCCAAAACCGAGGTCACTTCTAGACGATATGCATTGGAGTTGGAGCATGATGTCGTCCGAAAGCCGCTTCACACTTTCGGCATCATGCTCTGGACCAAACAAAGTAAACCCCAAGACCAGATCTGGTCCTGGGATCATCATGACAGTATATGCAGCCAGGGGAACTATTTAGCCTTCGAGCTTTTCCCGGACGCTTTGGCCGGCTTCGCCGCGGCCGCCTCGCCTGTCTGGCCCCGCTTTGGCGTCGAAGCCGCGGTCAATGGAGACGAAAACACCGAGCTTTCGGCACCGCGCGGCGACTCTTCGCTTCTCGGCGTTTCCAGCACCACGACGCAGCCATCGAGATCGTTGGTGGCCAGATGGGCATAGCGCATGGTCATCGACAAGGTCTGGTGACCAAGCCACATCTGCACGCGCCTGATGTCGATGCCGCCCTGGACAAGGCGCGAGGCGCAGGTGTGGCGCAGGATGTGCGGCACGACCTGATCGTCGGCGCCAAGGCCAACTTCGGCTTTCGCCTCGTTCCAGATCGCACGGAACTGTGCCTGGCTAAGTTTGGTGAACGGGCCTTTGGGCCGGCGGCCTTCGGTCGGAGGCAGTTTGATGACTTCCTTGACCCGCTCGGTCATCGGAATGGTGCGGCTGCGGCCGGATTTGGTGATCCAGAAGGAGACGCGATGTTCCTGGATGTCATTCCAGATCAGTCCGAGTGCTTCGCCAAGGCGGCATCCGGTGTCGACCAGGAAAACCGAAAGCCTGTAGGCATCCTCGCTGCGGCTTCTGATGGCAGCGAACAGCCTTGCCTCTTCCTCCCTCTCGAGGAAGCGAATCCGCCCCGCCCGCTCCTTCTGGCGGCGGAACTCGGGCAGGCTGTGGATATCTCCCATCTTGTAAGCCTTGCGCAGCAGTTTGCTGAGGGCAGCCATCTTTCGATTGATGGTTGCATTGCTGTTGCCGCGCTGGCGCAAGGTGCCGATAAGGTTATCAAGGGTACTTTGGTCAAAGGCGCTGAAACGCTCCCCAAGGAGGATCTCGTCTATCTCGCCGATGAAAGAGCTGACATTGTATTTATGCCGCCCATCATCCCAAAGTATATCCCGGTAAGCTGAAAAAAGCTCTCCGACCCTGTACGATTTTACTTCTCTTATCTTGTTGTAGGTGTACTTGATCTTTGAGTTCTGAGAAGAAAACATCGAAAACGGATCCGGGGGCTACCCTCTTGAATCGCTTCGTTGGTCATAATTGATCACACCCCCGAGTGGATAGATCAGCCCTATCCGCTTGGAAGCGTCCTTTCAAGAGATTTTAATCACGCGGTTGTGATCCCATCCGCCCATCAACGGATCCCACGACATCGTCCCGCGGATTTATTCAGCTACCGATTCCCCCTGTTCCTTCTGTTGCGTTGACCCAGTCACGAAACAAAAACAGCCCGGGCGTTTGTGCGCCCGGGCTGGATTTCACCTGTAAGGAACCAGCCCTTAGAAGGAGCGCTGGAAGCGGAGGAGACCGCCGACGCTGCTCTTCTTGGTTGCACCGGTCCAGTTGGAGAAGTCGGCGTCGTCGAACTTGCCTGCATTGAGGTAGTCGACTTCGGCCGTGATCGTCATGCCGGGAACGATGTCGTAGGCGATGTTCGCGGCGACGCCGAGATTCTTCCACTCGTCATACGAAATCTGGGCGTTGAACGAGGTCTTCTCGTTGAACTTGTAGGTGCCACCGCCCCACACTGCCCAGTTGCCGCCCCACTGCTTGTAGAAGCCGCGGCCGTGCGCGTCGAACGCATTGCCGGCATCGTCGGAGAGGTTGCTGTCGGAGCCGTAACCGCCCATGACCCACAGCTGGATGGCGTCGTTGACGTTCACGTCCAAGCGAACCTTGCCGGCCACTTCTTCGTAGTTGCTGTCGTATGACACAACGCCGGTGATCGCGCCCCAGCCCTGAGTCCACTTCACGCCACCGACGACATGCGGAACGTAGCTGTCGATCGTATGGAAACCGGAGCCCTCTTCGAGCGAGACCACGGCCGAGAAGCCGTTGCCAGCGTCGAAGTAGTACTGGATGACGTTGGTGTCGAAATCACCATACGGAACCAGCGTATCCTGGATGACGTTGCCGGCGTAGCCGATGAACGTATTGAAGGCCGATTCGTCCTTACCGACGCGGAGACCACCGAGCTGGATCCAGGCGAAGTTCAGCGAGGTGCTGTTGCCGGCCTCATTGAGCGAGTTGGTGAGCGGACCGGGGCCGTCAGGGTCAGCACCCAAGTCGGACTGATGGTTGGCGAAGTTCCAGCGGACTTCGGTGTAGGTCTTCAAGGTACCGAGTTCGGTTTCCTGGCCAGTCCAGGTCTTCAACGTGAAGCGGGCCTTCTTGAACCAGGTGTCGTTGCTGCTACCATCCCTGTGATCGGCGCTTGTCGCACCGTCAAACGAACCGATGTCGCCGCCGCCGATGTCGTAACGGACATAGCCGCCGATGCGCAGGCAGGTTTCGGTGCCGGGGATGTAGAAGTAGCCAGCGCCGTAGACGTCGCAAATCTTGACGTATTCAGCGGGTTCCGGCTCGGCGACGACGACGGCGTCGGCGGCGCGCGCACCGGAAACTGCGATCAGGGCCGCAGCGGAGCCGAGAAGAAGGCTCTTGATGTTCATTTTCTGACCTCCAGTCAAAAGTTAAAAAACGGGTCTGGGTATTCTTTGCTGAAGGACAGCGTTCCCTGCCCCATCCCCACTACCGAAAAAGATGCGCACCGCGCCGCTCCTTCGAATTCGACATTACCCATGAGGCGGCGGCGTTCAACCACGATCGTACCTGCGAAAGGGCTGTTCGGCTGCTATCCCCCAGCGTTGTTGCACAAATGACACGATTTGGCCTCACTCAGAAAGCTCTCGTTAACCATTGGCTCCGCCGCAGCGGCCTATTTCCAGCCGAATCCGGCAACCGGCCGACGGAATCATGGCAAGGCCGCGAGTCACCGGCCCGGGAATTGCCGCAGAACCGCCGCACCTGGGAAAGCCGCGGTTCGGTGCGCCGTTATTTTTCCATATAATGACGCGGGCTTGTTGATTGTGCCGGCGCTTTTCTTTATCCAGCGGCGCAACGGAGAGGTGGCCGAGTGGTCGAAGGCGCTCCCCTGCTAAGGGAGTAGAGGTCAAAAGCTTCTCGTGGGTTCGAATCCCATCCTCTCCGCCACCCTACGCCCTGCGGGCTTCGGGTGGCAGGCCACCCGAAGCCGCATTTGGGCGTGGGGTGTCGCCCGAAGCTACGAAGTAGCGTAGGGGGACTATGTGGTACGTTTATT
Source organism: Mesorhizobium huakuii (assembly GCF_014189455.1). Taxonomy (NCBI): domain Bacteria; kingdom Pseudomonadati; phylum Pseudomonadota; class Alphaproteobacteria; order Hyphomicrobiales; family Phyllobacteriaceae; genus Mesorhizobium; species Mesorhizobium huakuii. The sequence continues at coordinate 5,177,342 of NZ_CP050296.1, read as the reverse complement.
TCCTGCAGCTCCATAATGGTGACGTCTATGTTGGGTCGACAAACGACCTTCGACGCCGGTTCGAATCACATCAGTCGGGCTATGTGACTTCGACCAAGGCTCATCTGCCTGTCGCCTTGAAGACGTATATTGCGGTCGAAACCGAGGCCAATGCACGGCAGCTCGAGCGATATTTCAAGACCGGATCGGGCAAGGCTTTTGCGAGCAAGCGATTTTGGCGATCTGAGCCCCACTGATGGCCCATGACGCTATCTATCTGAGATAAAACGAGAAACGGCCATCCGATCTGCTTTTCGCTGACCTCCGATCTCGATTCTGACTGGAGGTCAGAAAATGAACATCAAGAGCCTTCTTCTCGGCTCCGCTGCGGCCCTGATCGCAGTTTCCGGTGCGCGCGCCGCCGACGCCGTCGTCGTCGCCGAGCCGGAACCCGCTGAATACGTCAAGATCTGCGACGTCTACGGCGCTGGCTACTTCTACATCCCCGGCACCGAGACCTGCCTGCGCATCGGCGGCTATGTCCGTTACGATGCCGCCGGCGGCGATATCGGCTCGTTCGATGGTGCTCGCACTGGTGACGTGACGAGCGGCAAGGACCAGGGCACCTGGTTCAAGAACACCCGCTTCACGCTGAAGACCTGGACCGGCCAGGAAACCGAGCTCGGCACGTTGAAGACCTACACCGAAATGCGCATGAATTTCGGTAATCATAACGCTGATGACGATGTCAATTCCGCCGGCAACAAGGACTTCGACTTGCACTTCGCCTGGGTGCAGCTCGGCGGTCTGCGCGTTGGTCTCGACGAATCGGCCTTCGATACGTTCATCGGCTACGCCGGCAACGTCATCAACGATACGCTGGTTCCTTATGGCGATTTCCAGACGAACGAGATCCAGTATTACTTCGACGCCGGCAACGGTTTCTCGGCCGTGGTTTCGCTGGAAGAAGGTGCGGGCGGCGGCACTCCTGGCTTCTACGGCGTGGGCACGATTGATAGCTATGTTCCGCATGTCGTCGGCGGCGTGAAGTGGACGCAGGGCTGGGGCGGCATCAGCGGCGTCGTTGCTTATGACAGCAACTATGAGTCGGTGGCCGGCAAGATTCGCTTGGACGTCAACGTCTCCAACGAACTGTCGCTGTTCGTCATCGGTGGTTACGGCTCTGACGGCAAGCTCAATGATGTTAATCGCGATAGCGGCGGTTTCATCGTTGGTAGCCCCGCGGGCGGCCGCGGCTTCTACAAACAGTGGGGCGGCAATTGGGCATTCTGGGCCGGCGGCACCTACAAGTTCAACGAGAAGACCTCGTTCAATCTCCAGGTGTCGGGTGATCAGTGGAAGAATTACGGGGTCGCGGCGAACGTTGCCTACACTCTCGTTCCGGGCTTCACGGTCACCGGCGAAGTTGACTACCTTCACGACGGCAAGTTCGACGAGGCCGACAACTCGAACTGGACCGGCGCCACCAAGAAGAACAGCGTCGGCGGTATCATCCGCTTCCAGCGCGACTTCTAAGACCAGATACTTTCGGAGACAAGAAACCCGGCGGGCAACCGCCGGGTTTTCGTTGCCGGCACGACCCTCGACCATCAGATGGTGGCATGGATATCGGGGAGAATAAATGTGAAGCGGGGCAGTCGAAGAACGCCTTGGTGGTGCGGCCTTCGCCCCTACCGTCTTGGCCGAGGGTTGGGACCTTCAGGTACATTGACCAGGCGAGCGGCTGCCCATCTTGTCTCGCCGGCAAAAGGGGCGGGAGAATCCGGCAAATCCGACGTGATGCTGACCTCCAAGGACACATCGCATTCCCTGCCGACGCCTCCTCCGGACTTGCACCACCCCCCGCCACGCTAGCAAGAAACTCCCTTTCCAAGCGAGCTCCCACCATGCGTCAGCGCCCTGCCCTCTCGCCGATCATTGCAGCACTCCCCTCAACCGTGCCGTTTGTCGGCCCGGAAGCACAGGAGCGCGAGCGCGGGCGGGCTTTTCGTGCCCGCATCGGCGCCAATGAAAGCAGTTTTGGCCCTTCGCCACGCGTCATCGCCCGCATGGAGCGCGTTGCGCGCGACCAGTGGATGTATTGCGATCCCGATAATTACGAGTTGAAGGTGGCGGCGGCCGCGCATCACGGCGTGGCAATCGAGAATGTCGTTGTCGGCGAAGGCATCGATGGCCTGCTCAGCCTGGTGGCGCGCATGTATGTGGCGCCTGGCGATGCGGTGGTGACCTCGCTCGGCGCCTATCCGACCTTCAACTTCCATGTTGCCGGCGTCGGCGGGCGGCTGGTGGCCGTCCCCTACGTGAACGACCACGAAAGTCTGGATGGTTTGCTCGCGGCTGTCGTCAAGGAGAAGGCACCGTTGGTCTATCTGTCCAACCCGGACAATCCGATGGGCAGTTGGTGGGAAGCGGACGAGGTGATCCGCTTCATCGAAGCGTTGCCGCAGACCACCATGCTGGTGCTCGACGAGGCCTATGGCGAATTGGGGCCGGCCTCGGCTTTGCCGCCGATCGATGTCTCGCGGCCGAATGTCATCCGCATGCGAACCTTTTCAAAGGCTTACGGGCTTGCCGGCATACGCTGCGGCTATGCGATTGCGGAGACCCAGGTGATCCGCGACTTCGAGAAGATCCGCAACCACTATGGCGTCAGCCGCATGGCGCAGATCGCCGGCGTCGAGGCGCTTGCCGACCGGGCCTATCTCGAGACGGTGGTGGCGCGGGTGGCTGCCGGGCGCCGGCGCATCGCGGCGATCGCCGAGCAGAACGGGTTGCAGCCGCTGGCCTCGGCGACCAATTTCGTCACCATCGATTGTGGCCATGATGGTGCCTTCGCGCTGAAAGTGCTGCAGGGGCTGCTGTCGCGCGATGTGTTCATCCGCAAGCCGATGGCGCCAGGGCTCGACCGCTGCGTCCGCGTCAGCGTCGGCCTCGACCACGAGCTGGACATTTTTGCCGAGGAATTGCCCGGCGCCTTGGCGGCGGCGCGAGGGAACTAGCCAATTTCGCGGCGTTCGGATGCCGGCGCTCCGCCTAGCAGATCCCTGACGCGTGCCAGCATATCCGACAACTCGGCGGCCTCCTCGTCGCCCAGGCCCGCGGTCAGGCGGGTAAGATCGCGATCCGCCGCCGCCTGGAGTGCGGCAAGCGCGGCCTCACCGCGGACGGTGAGCGCAAGGACACGCCGGCGCAGAGCATCGGAGCCGGGGAGCGTTTCGATCAGGCCGGCGGAAGAGAATTTTCGAAGGATTCTCGTGACATAGGCAGGATCCAGCTGGAGCTCCCGGGCAATGTCGGACGCTGCCGGTCCGAAATCGATCTGAAGCGCCCGTGCGAGAAAGCCTGCCTTGCCGCCAGGGCTGGTCGCAATATAGCCGGGCCGACGGCCCAGTTCGAACAGCACCCGCGCCTCGGTCAACGTATAGGCACTGTGCGTCAAAGTTTCGTCGAGAAGCCCGATCAGGCCGGTATAGAACCGGTTGAAGCACCTGAGGTCGCGGACCAAGGCATTCCGATCGGTTGGCATGTCAAGCGTCCCAGACAATTTCCATGCTGCCGGATCATCGCGAAAAAGTTGACTTAGTCAATTATTTATTGGCGCAAGTCATCTATCTCAGGACAAGCGATGACTCAATTTGATAGCATCCTCCGTTCAAGCCAGTTGCCTTCGTTCGATCCTGCGCCAGACTCTGTGCAAGGGAGCGAGCGATGAACGATCGGAAACGGGCAGTGCAGGCCCGCATACACGGCAGAGTGCAAGGCGTCGGCTACAGGATCTGGGCGAGAGGCGAAGCGGCCGGGCTTGGGCTGGTGGGCTGGGTGCGCAACGAAAGAGACGGCTCGGTGACGGCATGGCTTGCCGGCGCCGACGCGGCGGTTTCGGCCATGATCGAACGGCTCTGGCAAGGCCCGGCAGGCGCTTCGGTCTCACGGGTCGACGTGGAGGAGTTCGAGACCTGGACCGCGCCTGGAGACTTCAGGATCGTCGCATAGGTGCATGCGCGTCTTGAATTCATCGGATGCCCTTGAATTAATTGAACGTTCGTTTTATTATCTTCGCCTTAACGAGGTGATCATGGCGCGCACCACAGGATCCGACGGCGGGCGAACTGAAGCGGCGGTCCGCGAAGCGGCGGTCAATTTGATCGCGCGCCACGGCTACGAGGCCATGTCGATGCGCCAGCTGGCCGCCGAGGTCGGCGTGCAGGCGGCCGCGCTCTACCGCTATTTCCCAACCAAGGAAGACCTGCTGTTCACCCTGATGCGCGAGCACATGGAAGGGCTTCGCGAGGCCTGGGAACATATCAGGCCAACCGGCGCCGATCCGACAGAGCAGCTTGCGGCCTATGTGCGCAACCATATCGCTTTCCACATCGAGCGCCGGCACGCCACGCATGTGTCGAACATGGAATTGCGCAGCCTGTCGCCCGACAGGCTGACACAAATGCTGCGCATGCGCACGGCCTACGAAAAGGAACTGCGCACCATCTTGCGCGATGGCGCCGAGACCGGCGCCTTCAGCATCGAGGACACCGGCCTGACGGCCATGGCGCTAATCCAGATGATGACCGGCGTCATCGTCTGGTATCGCCCTGGCGAGCGGCTGTCGGTTCCTGAAGTAACAGCGACATATCTTTCGATGACAATGCGCCTGGTTGGCGCGAGGATGGATACCTACAGCGCCGCACGCCCCTCGGACGTGCAAAGGACGCTGTAGCACTTGAATTTTGCGCATGATCCTTTCCGAAAATCGAAGTCGATTTTCGGGGTCATGCGGCAGGAGGAACGCCATGTACACGAACACGCTCAGCTTCGGGCATGACGAGGACATCGAGGCGTTGCGCGACCTGGTGCGGCGCTTCGCCCAGGACAGGATCGCGCCGATCGCCGGCGACATCGATCGCCAGAACGAATTTCCGGCGCATCTGTGGCGCGAGCTCGGAGAACTCGGCCTGCTCGGCATCATCGCCGATCCCGATTTCGGCGGCAGCGGCATGGGCTACCTCGCCCATGTGATCGCGGTGGAAGAGATTTCCCGCGCCTCGGCTTCAGTCGGCCTCTCCTACGGCGCCCATTCCAATCTTTGCGTCAACCAGATCAACCGCTGGGCAACGCCGGCGCAGAAGGAAAGATTCCTGCCGCCGCTGTGTTCGGGCGAGCGCGTTGGCGCGCTGGCGATGTCGGAATCCGGCGCCGGCTCCGACGTCGTCTCGCTCAAGCTGCGTGCCGAAAAGCGCAACGACCGCTATGTGCTCAACGGCACCAAGATGTGGATCACCAACGGGCCGGACGCCGATACGCTGGTCGTCTACGCCAAGACCGATCCGGAGCGGAAATCGCGCGGCATCACCGCTTTCATCGTCGAGAAGGCGATGACGGGATTCTCCGTGGCGCAGAAACTCGACAAGCTCGGCATGCGCGGCTCCAACACCGGGGAGTTGGTGTTCGAGGATGTCGAGGTGCCGTTCGACAACGTGCTGCATGAAGAAGGACGTGGCGTCGAGGTGCTGATGTCGGGCCTCGACTACGAGCGCACGGTGCTTGCCGGCGGCCCGATCGGCCTGATGGCCGCCTGCCTCGATGTGGCGATCCCCTATGTGCACGACCGCAAGCAGTTCGGTCAGCCGATCGGCGAATTCCAGCTGGTGCAAGGCAAGCTGGCCGACATGTACACGGTGATGAACGCCGCGCGCGCTTACGTCTACGCCGTCGCGGCCGCCTGCGACCGCGGCCAGACGACCCGCAAGGATGCCGCCGGCTGCGTGCTGTTCGCCGCCGAGAAGGCGACGCAGATGGCGCTCGACGCGCTTCAGCTGCTGGGCGGCAATGGCTATATCAACGACTATCCGACCGGCCGCTTGCTGCGCGACGCCAAGCTCTACGAGATCGGCGCCGGCACCAGCGAAATCCGGCGCTGGTTGATCGGCCGCGAGATCATGGCGGAGGGGGTGTGAGCATGGCCGTCCTGCAAACCCAGATCTCCCCCTCCTCCGACACCTTTCGCGCCAATGCCGAACGCATGCGCGAACTGGTCGCTGATATCGCCGAAAAGGCTGCCACCGTTGAGCGCGGCGGCTCGGAGGAGGCACGCGAGCGCCATGTCGGCCGCGGCAAGCTGTTGCCGCGCGAACGGCTCGCGCAATTGCTCGACACCGGCTCGCCGTTCCTCGAGATCGGCCAGTTCGCGGCGTGGTCAATGTATGGCGAGGAGATTTCCTCGGCCGGCATGATCGCCGGCGTCGGCCGGGTCGAGGGCACCGAGGTGATGATCGTCGTCAACGACGCCACGGTGAAGGGTGGCACCTACTATCCGCTGACGGTGAAAAAGCACCTGCGCGCCCAGGAGATCGCGCTGCAGAACAATCTGCCCTGCATCTACCTGGTCGACAGCGGCGGCGCCAACCTGCCCAACCAGGACGAGGTGTTTCCCGACCGCGAGCATTTCGGCCGCATCTTCTACAACCAGGCCAACATGTCCGCCGCCGGCATCCCGCAGATCGCCTGCGTCATGGGGTCCTGCACCGCGGGTGGCGCCTATGTGCCGGCGATGTCGGACGAGACGATCATGGTGCGCAACCAGGCGACGATCTTCCTCGGCGGACCGCCACTGGTGAAGGCGGCCACCGGCGAGGATGTCAGCGCCGAGGATCTGGGTGGCGCGGATGTGCATACGCGGCTTTCCGGCGTCGCCGACCACTATGCGATGGACGACGAACATGCGCTCGCCATCTGCCGTCGCATCGTCAAAAACCTAAATCGGAACAAGACCGTAAGTCTGAACTTACAGAGATCGATTCCGCCACTTCATCCGGCGGACGAACTCTATGGCGTCGTGCCGACCGATCTGCGCCAGCCCTATGATGTGCGCGAGGTGATCGCGCGCCTTGTCGACGGGTCCGAATTCGACGAGTTCAAGCAGAACTACGGCACAACGCTGATTACCGGCTTTGCCCATCTCCACGGCATGCCGGTCGGCATCATCGCCAACAACGGCGTGCTGTTCTCCGAAAGCGCGCTGAAGGGCGCGCACTTCATCGAATTGTGCTGCCAGCGCAGGATCCCGCTGGTCTTCCTGCAGAACATCACCGGCTTCATGGTCGGCCGGAAGTACGAGGCAGGCGGCATCGCCAAGGACGGCGCCAAGCTGGTGATGGCGGTTGCCACCGCCAGGGTGCCGAAGGTGACCGTCATCATCGGCGGTTCGTTCGGTGCCGGCAACTACGGCATGTGCGGCCGGGCCTATTCGCCGCGCTTCCTGTGGATGTGGCCGAACGCCCGCATCTCGGTGATGGGCGGCGAGCAGGCGGCGACCGTGCTTGCCATGGTCAAGCGCGAAGGCATCGAGCGCAAGGGCGGGGAGTGGAGCGCGGAGGAGGAGGCGAAATTCAAGAAGCCGATCCTGATGAAATACGAGCATGAGGGCCATCCGCTCTACTCGTCCGCCCGCCTCTGGGATGACGGCATCATCGACCCGGCGAAGACGCGCGAGGTGCTGGCGCTCAGCCTGTCCGCGGCGCTGAACGCCGAAATCGAGGACACGCGCTTCGGCGTGTTCAGGATGTGAGATGAGCAAGGCGCTGGACAGGCTCCGCATCCACATCGGCGACATCACGAAACTGGATGTCGACGCCATCGTCAATGCCGCCAATTCGTCGCTGCTGGGCGGCGGCGGGGTCGATGGCGCCATCCATCGCGCGGCGGGCCGCGAACTCGAGTTCGAATGCCGGATGCTGAACGGATGCAAGGTCGGCGACGCCAAGATCACCAAGGGTTATAAACTGCCGGCTCGGCACATCATCCACACGGTCGGACCAGTCTGGCTAGGCGGCGGCAAGGGCGAAGCCGAACTGCTGGCCTCCTGCTATCGCAGGTCGCTGGAACTCGCGGCCGCCAATGGCTGCCGCACGGTGGCGTTTCCGGCGATCTCGACCGGTGTTTATCGCTACCCGAAAGATGAGGCGACCGAGATCGCCGTCAGCACGGTCAGCATGGTCGTCGAAGAGAAAAACATGCCCGAAACCGTCATCTTCTGCTGCTTCGACGAGCAAACGGCGCAACTATACCGACGAACCGTTGCTGCGCTTGGGGAAGGCTGAACTGTATGGACCAATCGATTCATCAGCATAGGCAAACTCGAATCCCCGCCAACGAACTGGCGGCGGGGCAAAATATTCGCTACTGCTCGCCCTGTTCAGATCAATGGGGACAGGGTGGAAATGAAACTGAAATATTGCCGGATAGCTGCCGCTTCGATACTTTCCCTCCCTCTAATATTCTCGACAACAGGGTACAGCCAGGCCGGGTCGCTTTCAGGCAGCAAGGGAGACGTGCGTTTTCCGCCGACCATGGGCTCGGATCCGAAGAGCGAATGCAACGTTGCCTACAAGGCCTATGTCGCGGCGAGCGGTCATTCGGCCTACGCCACGACCTTTTATTCGCGCGTTGTCGACCTCTACATCATCTGCGGCACGAAGCTCAACGCGCCGTCCCAGAAGGCAGCGGAAGAAATGGCGCTGCGCGGCTGCCAGGCCGGCCTGTCGAAGTGGAAGGTCAAGACCGCAAGCGGCGGCTGCGCGATCTCGGCATCGAAGTAGGCAGGCGGGCGTCATTGGTAGAGCACTCCCTTGGTAAGGGAGTGCTCTACGCGCGGCGGACTGCAAAGCAGCATCCGGCGAGGGGAAAGCCTATCCATGTAGGTTTGCGGGACAGCGCCCCCCTCTGTCCTGCCGGACATCTCCCCCGCTTGGGGGAGATCGATCGGCGCCTCGGCTATCGCCAACTCCCACCATTGAAAGAAGAGCGGCAGCGCTGCAGCTGCCAATCTCCCCCCTCGTGGGGGAGATGTCCGGCAGGACAGAGGGGGGCGCGAAGGAACGCCTGCATCGCTTTCAGCAAGCCCTGGCTATGGAGGCTCCATGTTCAGCAAAATCCTGATCGCCAATCGGGGCGAGATCGCGTGTCGTGTGATCCGCACGGCCCGCAAGCTTGGTGTGCGCACCGTCGCCGTCTATTCGGATGCCGACGCGAAATCGCTGCATGTCGAAATGGCCGACGAGGCTGTTCATATCGGCGCCTCTCCAGTCGGCGAGAGCTATCTGCGTGGCGACAAGATTGTCGCGGCGGCGCTTTCGACGGGGGCGCAGGCCATCCATCCCGGTTACGGCTTCCTGTCGGAAAATCCTGATTTCGTCGACCAGGTGGTGGCAGCGGGACTCACCTTCATCGGCCCGTCGGCGGCCTCGATCCGCGCCATGGGACTCAAGGACGCCGCCAAGCGGCTGATGGAAAAGGCCGGCGTGCCGGTGGTGCCGGGCTATCATGGCGAGGCGCAGGAGATCGTGCTGCTTGCGTCCAAGGCACGCGAAATCGGTTATCCCGTATTGATCAAGGCGCGCGCCGGCGGCGGCGGCAAGGGCATGCGGCGCGTCGAGCATCCCGATGATTTCTCCGAAGCGCTGTCTAGCGCCCGGCGCGAAGCGAAAGCCGCGTTCGGCGACGACCGCGTGCTGGTCGAAAAATATGTCGACAAGCCCCGGCACATCGAAGTGCAGGTGTTCGGCGACAATTTCGGCAATGCCGTGCATCTCTTCGAACGCGACTGCTCGGCGCAGCGCCGCCACCAGAAGGTGATCGAGGAAGCGCCCGCCCCCGGCATGACGCCGGCTTTGCGCAAGGCGATGACGGAAGCGGCGGTGAAGGCCGCCAAGGCGATCAACTATTCCGGCGCGGGCACCATCGAATTCATCGTCGATGCCTCGCAAGGCCTCCAGGCCGACCGCTTCTGGTTCATGGAAATGAACACGCGCCTGCAGGTCGAGCATCCCGTCACCGAAATGGTCACCGGCACCGATCTGGTCGAATGGCAGCTGCGGGTCGCCAGCGGCGAAAAGCTGCCGAAGACGCAGACCGAGATCGTGCTTGCCGGCCATGCCTTCGAGGCGCGCATCTATGCGGAGGACGCGGCAAAAGGGTTCCTGCCGGCAACGGGCACGCTGCACCATATCAAATTTCCGGAAGCAGCACCCGACGCGGCGACGATGCGCATCGAAACCGGTGTACGGGCCGGCGATGCCATCTCGCCCTATTACGATCCGATGATCGCGAAGCTGGTCGTCCATGCAAAGGACCGGCAGTCAGCGCTGGAAGCCCTCGGCACGGCCCTGTCGCAAACCGAGATCGCCGGCTCCACCGTCAACACCGCCTTTCTTGCCGCCCTTGCCGCCGATCCGGACTTTTGCGCCGGTGACGTCGACACCGGCCTGATCGGCAGACATCAGGCGGCACTGACCGAGGTCGCACCGCCGACCGGCGAAATCGTCGCGGCTGCCGCCCTTGCCGCCTCCGGCGCAGAAGCTTTGCCGCCATCGAACGAGCCATGGTCTTCGCTTTCCGGCTACGCGCATTTCCACGGCGTGGCGCGGCGCACGGGGCTGAAGTTCGGCGAGGCCGATATTTTGGCAAAGGTTTCGGTGCGGCCGGACGGGCGCTTCCAGGTGGCGCTCGGTGCGCCCTATGACAGCGCCAATGCACATGATTTTCGCGCCGTTCCCCGCCTCGCCCGCTGGCCGGGCCACATCACGGTGTTCGAAGGCGCCGTCGGCTATACATTCGCGGTGCAGGACCCGTTGGCTCGCAGCGATGACGCAGCTGCCGCCTCCGGCAGCCTGCGCGCGCCGATGCCGGGCCTGGTCAAGCTGGTGCGCGTGGCCAAGGGCGACGCGGTGATCAAGGGACAAGCGCTGCTGATCCTCGAGGCAATGAAGATGGAACACACCATCGCCGCCCCGCATGACGGGGTGGTTGCCGAGATCGCCGTGGAGGGAGCACAGGTCACCGACGGGACGGTGCTGGTGCGGTTCGTCGAGGAGCAGAACGCGTAGAGCTCGATCCCGAAAACTGGATCCGGTTTTCGGAAATGATCTATCGCGACATCCCAAGGCGCATTGGAAGCGCCCTGCCAAAATGAAAGCGGCCGCGACGAGATGGCCGCCGGCAGCGCCCAATCGCGATAAAACATAAAACGCAACCCCTTTTTATATGTCGATATTGTCAATCTCGCTCTTGGCTTATTCAGGGTCCATTGGATAGAAAAAAGCATACATAATATTTTACTCAAAGACCTTTTTACCATTCGCTGGCCTGAAATTTGCTTTGGGTTTATTTATAGCCTATACCTACCCTGGGTTTGATATCTGCAAATAATGGGCTGGCGTTAACGGGATCGGGCGGATTTCCTTACGCGGGCCTTTTCGAGGAAAACCCATGAAGACTTCCATCAAAGCGCTCGCTTTGACCACCGCGTTGGCACTGCAGTGGTTCAGTCCCGCACAAGGAGCGACCGCCTCCGGCAATATGACAGTCCGGATCACCATTCAGGCGGAGTGCAAGGTCCAGACCGCGACCGATATGGATTTCGGCACGAATGGTGTCATTGACGCCAATGTCGACCAGACCAGCACCATTTCGGTGCAATGCACCAACAGTACGCCCTACAATGTCGGCCTGGGCGCCGGTGTCGGCGCTGGGGCAACGATCGCCGTCCGCAAGATGACCGGCCCAGCAGCCGCGGTCGTCAACTACTCGCTTTATCGCGACGTGGCGCGAGCCCAGCTATGGGGCACCACCATAGGCACCGACACGGTGGCAGGCACCGGTAATGGCGCCGCGCAACCACTTACGGTTTATGGCCGCGTGCCGCCGCAAACAACGCCTGGTGCGGGTGTCTACACAGACACGGTTGCGATCACCGTCACCTACTAAGCTGCTTTCAAACACGGAGGACGCCATGCGTTCCATGCTCAAAAGCATTAGCGCGATCGCGCTTTTGCTCCTCGCGGCCGGTTTGGCGCAAGCAGCGTCGCTTCGGGTGGCGCCGACCAGCATCGAGATGATCGCGCCGGACAGCGCGGCGGTCTTGACCCTGCGCAACGAGGCGAAACGGCCCATCAACGTACAGATAAGAGTGTTTCGCTGGACTCAAGAGGGCGGCATCGAACGGCTCGAGCCGACCAGTGATGTTGTTGCCAGTCCCCCGGCTGCGAAGCTTGGCCCCGGCGCCGACTATCTGGTGCGGGTTGTGCGGGCATCGAAATCAGCCGTTGCAGGCGAGGAAAGCTATCGTGTGATCATCGACGAACTTCCTGATCCGTCGAGAAAGAGGGCCGGTACCGTCAGTCTGGTCCTGCGCTATTCGGTTCCGGTGTTCTTTCGCAATCCCGACGCGGCTGCTCCAAATGTTTCCTGGAGCCTCTCCGGCAAGGGGCGCGGGCTGCTCCTGACAGCAAAAAACACCGGCGAAAGTCGCTTGAGATTGTCCGATTTGACGCTGACGCAGAGCGGGCGAAAACTCGGCAACCGCAACGGTCTTGTCGGCTATGTGCTCGGCGGTGCGACCATGCAATGGCCGATCGCGGGGAAGACGCTTTCGGGCGGAGCGGTTTCGCTGTCGGCCCAGAGCGATTTTGGACCGTTCGATGCCAACGTTTCGATCAAGGGCCAGTAGGGTCGCGATCGCCGCTGTCGTGGCCGCATTTTCCACCATGCAGGTCAAAGCACAAGATGTGTTGCCGACCCCCGCGGCAACAGGCTCCGCGGCGGCTCCAGCCGACGGCCGCGATCTGTATCTGGAAGTCTTCGTCAACGATGTCTCGACCGGGTTGATCGGCGCTTTCAGGCAGCTGTCGGATGGCGGCCTGGCTTCTACGCCAGACGAATTGCAGCAGGTTGGGCTGCAACCTGTCGAAAGTGCGATGGGTGCCGATCACCTAGTGCGGGTCGATCGGCTCCCTGACGTCTCCTATCGTATCGATGAAGCGACCCAACGTCTCTATGTGACGGCCACCAATGCGGCACGCTCCGCCCACGTCATCGACATCGCTCCGCGGGGTAAGCAGGACAGGCTCGAGCCGCAATCCGGCTTTGGCGGCGTGCTGAACTACTCCCTGTTCGCCAGCATCAACGATCTGAAGGATCCTACCTTGCAGCTCTTTAGTGGCGTCTCAGGCGGTTTCGATGCGCGGCTTTTCAGCCCTTATGGAACGTTGAGCCAAGGCTTTATCGTTAGCCTGTCAGACGGCGAACTTGACGGCTTCACCCGGCTGAACACGACCTGGAGTTATTCCGATCCCGAGCGGTTGCTGACCTACAAGGCGGGTGACTTCGTCTCGGGTGGGCTGGCATGGACAAGGCCGGTGTATCTCGGCGGCTTTCAGGTCCAGCGCAATTTTTCCTTGCGTTCCGATCTCGTCACCTTGCCGCTTCCGAGCTTCTCGGGAACAGCTGCTGTCCCCTCCACGCTCGAAGTCTATACGCAGAATGTGCGGACCTATACCAGCGACGTCCCGGCCGGGCCGTTTCAGGTGACAAACCTGCCAATATTCACCGGAGCTGGCCAAGCCCAGATTGTCCTGCGCGACAGCCTCGGCCGCGAAACCACCGTGACGTTGCCATTCTACAATTCCAGCATGCTACTGAAACGGGGCCTGCTCGACTTCTCCGCCGAGGTCGGCTCTCCGCGACGCAATTTCGGTGTCGAATCGTATGATTATGACGGCGGCATTTATGGCTCGGCAAGCGCGCGCTATGGGCTGACCAACCGGCTGACACTGGAAGGCCACGTCGAAGGCGGCGAAGATCTTGTGAATGGCGGCGCCGGCATAGCGTTTCCGCTCAGCTATTTCGGCGCAGCCTCCATTGCTGCGGCCGGCAGTCGTCACAATGGCCAGACGGGCGCGCTCGTCAACGCCTCGCTTGAGCTGAGCTACGATGGGTGGTCGCTCTATGGCCGCATGCAGCGCGCGTTGGGGGACTACGAGGACATTGCATCGGTCACCGCCGAAATCAATGCTGTACCGGGTCCGAACGAGTTCCCGATCTTCACAGCCGGCGTTCCTCGCGCGCTCGACCAGGTAACGCTGAGCGTGCCGATGCCGCTTGATTTTTCAAACCTCAACCTCTCCTACGCGCACCTTAAGAGCGCCGATGGAGAGAGCAGCCAGATCGTCGGCGTTTCGTACAGCCAAACAGTGTTCAAGGACAGCAGCTTCTATGCCACCGCCTTCACCGACCTTGACGACAAAAACAGTTTTGGCGTGTTTGCGGGCATCTCCGTACCGCTCGGCGGTGATGTCACCGCCTCAACCGGGGTCGCAGGCGGCCCCGACGGCGTGTCGGTGGTCGCCGATATCGCCAAGTCCGAACGGCTGGAGAACGGCAGCATCGGCTGGCGTGCCAGGACGTCCGAGGGCGGCACACCCAACCGGTCTGCGGCCGTCAGCTACCGTTCACCATGGGCGCGCGTAGAGGCCGGCATCCAGCAATTCGACAAGAGCGTTCGCGGAACCGCAGAGGTCGATGGGGCAATCGCCGTCGCCGGCGGCGGCGTTTTTGCCACCAACCACATCAACGACGCGTTCGCGGTTGTCGATGTCGGTGTTGCTGGCGTGGAAGTCCAGCACCAGAACAGGCGGGTCGGCGTCAGCAACCGGCAGGGAAAGATCCTGGTTCCCGATCTGAACTCCTACGAAGACAATACCATTTCGATTGATCCAAGGAACTTGCCGGTCGATGCCGATGTGCCGGAGACACGCAAAATCGTCGTGCCGGCTGGTCGAAGTGGCGTCGTCCTGGATTTCGGCGTCTCAAAGGCTGCCGATGCGGCGCTTGTCTCCCTGGTCGACAGCAAAGGCACGCCGATCGCCGTCGGCGCCAAGGGCCGTGTCGAGGGCGCCGACGAGGAATTCGTGATCGGCTATGACGGCGAGGCCTATGTCCGCACCCTCCACCGACAAAATGCCGTGGCCATTGAATTGCCGGATGGCAGCTCGTGTCGAGCTGAATTCGCCTATCGAGCGGTACCCGGCCAACAGGTGGTCATAAAGCAGGTCATCTGTTCTTGAGGCGAGGACGAACAATGCTGCGTTTCGCTATGCTGTTGGCCGCCCTGCTCTTGCCGACCGTTGGCTGGGCCCAAAGCTGCAGCTTTGGCGTATCGGCGATGAATTTCGGATCGGTCGACACGCTTTCCGGTTCACCGACCAATTCAACAGCCACGCTCAGCGTAAACTGCTCCGGATTGTTGTTGCAGCGCATCCTCATCTGTCCAAATCTGGGTACGGGCAGCGGCGGCGCGACGGCTTCTGCTCGTCAAATGCTGAGCGGCGCCAATCATCTCGACTACCAGCTCTATTCGGATTCCGCGCGCTCGGTGGTGTGGGGCTCCTATGCGTGGCCGTATCCGCCGACGGCGCCGGGCTTTGCGCTGACGCTGAACGCGCTCGGCAGCGGTTCGGCCAGCCAGACGATCTATGGCGCGGTATTGGGTGGACAGGCGACCGCGGTGCCGTCGGCCTATCTCTCCACATTTTCCGGGAGCCACGTCGAGTTCCGCTATCGAGCCACTCTCAGCAACGATTGCAGCACCAGTGCAGGCTCCGTCGACAGACCCACATTCACGATCAACGCGATCGTTCCGGCCAATTGTCTGCTGGCAATCCAGAACATCGATTTCGGATCAAACGGCGTTCTGGGCGCCAATGTCGATGCGACTGGCGGGGTTTCCATCACCTGCACCCCGGGCACGCCCTATACAGTGTCGCTCAGCAACGGAACGACTGGTTCGGCGCCAACCGCGCGCAAGATGTCCAAGGGCGTGGAAACCGTAACCTACGGTCTCTACAAGGATAACGCACGCAGCCAGGTGTGGGGCGACGCAGCGACGCCAGGCAGTACGGTTGCGGGAGGCGGCAGCGGTGCGGCGCAAAATCTCACCATCTACGG
Organism: Mesorhizobium huakuii; assembly: GCF_014189455.1. NCBI lineage: Bacteria > Pseudomonadati > Pseudomonadota > Alphaproteobacteria > Hyphomicrobiales > Phyllobacteriaceae > Mesorhizobium > Mesorhizobium huakuii. The sequence goes on along the minus strand of NZ_CP050296.1, from coordinate 5,161,565 downwards.
CCGTGTTCCCGCGCAAACGACACCCTCTGCCGGCGTCTATACCGATACCGTTGTCGTTACCGTGACCTATTAGGCCGCTGCATCAGAGCGCCGCGCGTCCAGAAGAACGCGCGGCGCTGCAATGCCGCTAGATGATGTCGGCGATTACTGCGCGATCGGCGCGTACTTGCCGTCATGCCACTGGTTAATGTCGTAGCTGGCGTTCTTGAGGTCGCCCTTTTCGTCGAAGGTGACGTCGCCGACGACAGTGCTGATCGGCGTGCCGTTCTTCAATGCTTCGGCAACCTTGGCCGGATCGTCGCTGCCGGCACGCTTGATGCCTTCGGCGAAAGCCTGGACAACGGCGTAAGAGAACAGCGTGAAGCCTTCCGGCACGAAGCCGCCGGCCTTGATCTTCTCGACAGCCGCCTTGGCTTCCGGTTTTGCCTGCGGGTCCGACGGGAAGACGAACATCGTGCCTTCGCCGGCCGGGCCGGCAACCTGCCAGAATTCCGGCGAGGCAATCGAGTCCGGCATGATCAGCTGGAACTTCAGGTTCTGTTCGGCCGACTGACGCAAGATCAAACCGGCTTCAGGGTGGTAGCCGCCGAAATAGACGACGTCGGCCTTGAGATCCTTGAGCTTGGTAACAAGCGCCGAATAGTCCTTCTCGCCAGGATTGATGGCGTCATAGTAGACTTCCTTGAGGCCACCAGTGTTCATGGTTGCCCTGACGGCATCAGCGACGCCCTGACCGTAGGCGCTCTTGTCGTGCAGGATGACGACGTTCTTGCCGGCATACTTCTTGGCGATCCACGGGCCGATAAAGGCGCCCTGCGCGTCGTCACGCGTATAGAGGCGCATGATGGTCGGCCAGCCGGCCTTGGCGGCCGCGTCGGTCAGCACCGGGTTCGAGGAAGCCGGGCTCATCATCAGCGAACCGGCTTCGGCATAGACCGCCGAGGCCGGAATGCTCGAGCCCGAGCAGGCATGACCGTCGATGAACTTGACGCCGTTGGCGACGATGCGGTTGGCGACCGACACGGCCTGTTTGGGGTCGCACTGGTCGTCCTCGATGTCGAGCTTGATCATCGAGCCGTTGACACCGCCCGCGGCGTTGATGGCATCGGCGGCGGCCTGTGCGCCCTGCTTGAACTGATCGCCGATGGTGGCGAGCTGTCCGGTCATCGGGCCGACCACCGAAACGGTGATGTCGTCGGCGAATGCGACCGGCGCACTCATCATCAGGCCGAAAATGGCCGCGCTCAAAATACTGATTTTTTCATAGCAATAGAACTCCTCCACTCACGCGCGGCCGCCCCGGCCGCGCTTCTTCCAGAGAGGCGGGACAATTTCATCCTTCATTGGGCCTGTCTAGGCGCATTGGCGCCACTCGATTGGGCCTGCGAGGCGCCATTCAAGCAAAAAAGCCACGCCAGCCTTGTTCCGGCTGGTCGTGGCTTTTTTGCCTGTCGGGCTGTTTCCCCAGCGCCCCCGCGCCACGAACCCCAACGTTGCCTTCCCTGTCTTCCCTGCCTGTCCGAAAACCGGATTCCGCTTTCGGGATCATGTCCGTCGTGCAGCTTGGCCTATCCCGCCTGCCGCATTCTTGTTGTCGATGGCCTGTGGCCTGGCTGTCTGCGCAGCCTTATCCCTGTTGGCCCGACCGTCTTCGAGCGGTCTTGGCCGGAGCGTCCCCGTCTGCCGGAACTTTAGTGCATGGTCATCCATTCGCGGGCTTCGCGCAGCGCCTTGGCGATCTCGACCTTCGACATGGCCGCCGACAGTTCCGAGCGCAGTTCCGCGGCGCGGGCCGAACCCTTGATGGCGGCGATGTTGAACCATTTGTGGGCGGCGACCACGTCGGTCTCGCAGTCGCGGCCGGTCGCATACATCATGCCCAGTTCGAAAAGAATGTCGGCCTGGGCAGTTGCCCCCATGGCGCCGAAACCTGCTTCAAGCATTTCAAAACGTGCCATTTTAGTCCCCTGTCTGGCTCCCGAGAGCTGCCTCCGTTTGTCTTGTCCGGGCCGCTCTTTCGATGCTTTCGAGAATGCCGGCGAGGCTTGAATCCGTCGTTAAATGGCGTGCTTAATTTGAAGAAAACAAAGCTAAAACAAGAGGTAAACGCCGAAATTCGTTAAGGATACGAAGCCAGCAATTCAGCCGATTTGCGCCAAATTTGACGAAAATTTTCGCGGGCGGAATCAACACTCCGCTAACCACGGGAAACAAACACGATGCACCGGTCGTTTTCATTTCCTTGTCGACAAGGCGGATTCGGGCGCTTTCAAAATCCCAAAGTCTTCCGTTGCGGCACGACTTTTGTTTTGCCGGGAGCTGGATTAGCTTACGTTTGCGTAAGCGGCAGACCGGCGAGGCGGAGAATTCGGCCGGCTATCCAAAGGGAGCAAGACATGTTTCGAAAAGTGAGCCTGGCTCTTGCAGCCACATTGATCATGGCGGGTGCGGCATGGGCCGATCCGATCGAGGGCAACTGGAAGACGCAAGCCGGCGACACCGCCGCCATTTCAGGCAGCGGCTCGTTTTCCATCACGCTCAAATCAGGAAAATATGCCGGCAAGACCATCGGCTCGCTGAAAGCGACCGGCGACAACAAATATGCCGGCAGCATCACTGATCCGGCGAACGACAAGACCTATTCGGGCAAGGCGACATTGGCGGGCACCTCGCTCAAGATGAGCGGATGCGTGCTCGGCGGACTGATCTGCAAGAGCCAGACCTGGCACAGGCTCTGATCGACCATATCCTTGTGACCTGACGACGGGGCCCAGCGGGCCCCGTTTTCGTTTCAGCGGCACGTCGAACCCTGATGCTCTTGCCCTGCTGGCAGTGGCCATCCGGGCTCGCGGCGACCCGGTCGGATCCCGTCAATCAATTTGAACCGCAGATGAACGCCGGCATCAGAGCCGGTTCAGAGGCGTTGCGGCATTCTCTCGCGTGTTGAAGGAGACACGACCCAATGCTTGCTCGCCGCTTCACCATCGTCTGCCTGCTGATGAGCCTGTTTGGAATGTTCTTCGCCATCCTCGTCGCTGAAGCGGGCCGTTCCCCCCGCTCCTGGGACCAAGCCAGTTCCTGCCAATTCGGTTGCGTGAACCATTTTCGCCGCTGAAGCGACAAAGACACAGATCCAACGAGAAAAGCAAAAGCCATGAACCGTATCGCTGCCAATACCCTCCAGACCCTTCGGCTCCTGCCGCGGGCAGCGCTCGTCCTGGTGGCTCTTTCAGCGCCGGTTCTGGCCGTGCCGATGATGCGCGCCGACGCCGGCTCGACGATCGAGGCGCCGGCCCTGAGGAATTCAGGCGTGGGTTTCGTTCTGCTGGTCAGCCTGCAGCGCGGATAAAGAAAAATGGCGCTTTGGGCGCCTTCGACAGCGACACCCCTCCCAACCGCTCGTCCAAGTCTCTATATTGAGCCATGGAAAAGCGAATCTATCCCCAAGCCATCGAATCAGTCGTCATGCCGGAGCCTTTTGGCCGGCAAAGCTTTGACAGCGCCGAAAAAGCCGTTGCGGCGCTGCAGCGGCTTTACGACCGCAACACCAAGTTCCTGCGTGACTCCTTTGCGGCGCTTGCCGCCGGCGGCGACAGCAGCAAACGCTACCGCGCCTTCTATCCCGAGATCGGCGTCACCACGAGTTCGTTCACCCAGGTCGACTCGCGACAGGCCTATGGCCATATGCCAACGCCCGGCCATTTCGCCACCACGATCACGCAGCCGCGGCTGTTCGAGCGGTACCTGATCGAACAGCTGCGCCTGATCATGCGCAACCACGGTGTCGCGGTCACGGTTTCAGAATCGACCACGCCCATTCCGCTGCATTTCGCCTTCCTGGAGGGAGCTTACGTCGACGGGGCCGCCGCGGAGCGCATCAAGCGGCCGATCCGCGACCTGTTCGACGTGCCGGATCTCGACGGCACCGACGACCAGATTGCCAACGGCACGTTCGAAGTGGCCTTCGGCGAACCAAGACCGCTGGCGCCGTTCACGGCGCAGCGCATCGACTATTCGCTGCACCGCATGACCCATTACACCGCCACCAGCCCGCAGCATTTCCAGAACTTCGTGCTGTTCACCAACTATCAGTTCTACATCGACGAGTTCGTTGCCCGCGCCCGCGACCTGATGGAGAAGGGCGGCGGCGGTTATACGGAATTCGTCGAACCGGGTAATGTCGTGACCAAGGCCGGACAAAGCGCGCCCAGCGAAGGTGTTGGACCGCAGCGCCTGCCGCAGATGCCGGCCTATCACCTGAAAAAGCCGAACCATGGCGGCATCACCATGGTCAACATCGGTGTTGGCCCTTCCAACGCCAAGACGATCACCGACCATATCGCCGTGCTGAGACCGCACGCATGGGTGATGCTTGGCCATTGCGCCGGGCTGCGCAACACCCAGGCGCTCGGCGACTATGTGCTGGCGCATGCCTATGTGCGCGAGGACCATGTGCTGGACGACGATCTTCCGGTCTGGGTGCCGATCCCGCCGCTGGCCGAGATCCAGGTCGCGCTGCAGGAAGCGGTTGCCGAAGTCACCGGCCTGTCCGGCTACGATCTGAAGCGCATCATGCGGACCGGCACCGTCGCCACCATCGACAACCGCAACTGGGAACTGCGCGACCAGCGCGGACCGGTTCAGCGCCTGTCGCAGTCCCGCGCCATCGCGCTCGACATGGAATCGGCGACGATCGCCGCCAATGGCTTCCGCTTCCGCGTACCCTACGGCACGCTGCTATGCGTTTCCGACAAGCCGCTGCATGGCGAGTTGAAACTGCCTGGCATGGCGACCGAGTTCTACAAGCGCCAAGTGGCGCAGCACCTGACCATCGGCATCAGGGCAATGGAGAAGCTGGCCGAGATGCCGATGGAGCGGCTGCATTCGCGCAAGCTCCGGAGCTTTTCGGAGACAGCGTTCCAGTAGGCGCTCGCCAAGCCTCGGCGAGGCAAATCGTCGTCTTGCTCAGGCCGCATTTTGGCCGATAAGCAGGTCGAACGGATCGTCAGGCGGCATTCGGCAGACACGACCTCAATGATGACAGGCGCGCGCTTGAATATGACGGCTGGGTTGGCATTCCTGGCGATGACGGCACTGTCGGCGGCGCTGTTGGCCGGGTTCTTCGGCACGCTGCATCCGGCGTTCGATTCCTTCTCGCATTTCCGCATGCACTTCAGCGTGCTCATGGCGCTTCTGGCACTGCCGCTGCTCGCCAGTTCGTTTCGGCTGCAGGCGGCAGCGGGGCTGGTCTTTGCCATCGCCTGCCTGGCCACCACGGCAAGCGCGCTGCCGAGGCTTTGGCCGCAGCCGGCGGTTGCCAAGCCCGCAGATCAGGCTGTCTACAGCTTGCTGCAGATGAACCTGCGCTTCAATAACCCGACACCGAAAAAAGTGCTCTCCCTGATCGGCCGCACCAACCCGGACGTGATCACCCTCGACGAAGTGTCTGGCATGTGGACGACAGAGCTTGGCACCATCACCAGCGCCTACCCCTACCGTATCCTGTGCCCTTACCCGAACGGCATGTTCGGGGTGGCGCTGCTGTCGCGCCGGCCCTTTTTGGCCGGCACGACACCGCGCTGCGAACCGCGTGGCGCGATGGCGACCGCGACCGTCGACTTCGGCGGGATCGGCGTCGATGTCGCCGCGATCCATTTGAGCTGGCCGTGGCCGAAGGAGCAATACTGGCAGATCGGCGAACTGGCGCAAACATTGGCCGGGCTGGGCGAGACCGCGATCATGGCCGGCGATTGCAACGCCGTGCCGTGGAGTGCGGCGGTGCGGCGGGTCGCGGCGCTCGGCGGGCTGACACTTATGCCTTCGGCCGGCCCAACCTGGATCCATCGAACACTGCCCGACGTCCTGCGCCGCTATGCAGGCCTGCCGATCGACCAGGTGTTCAGCAAGGGCGGGCTGACCATCCTGTCTTCGGCGCGGCTGGAGGATACCGGCTCAGACCATCTGCCGGTGCTGGTCGAGTTCACGCTTCGCCTTAGCGACAAGCAGCCTGAGAATGACCACGCCACAGCGCTCGCGGCGAGCGGCTTGTCAGCCAAGCCTCACGGCTGAGCGAAGCCCGCGCGTCGGCGCTGAGCGGATCACTCGTTCATGGTTTTTTGATCAAGGCAGCGATCAGATGCTCGACATGGCCGCCCTTGCTGTGCTCGCGCCGATCGAAGGCGTTTTGATTGGCCTCATATTCGGCATAGACAGCCTTGATGCGAAGCTGAGCTTCGCGGCGCGTCTTGTAGCAAGACGGGTCGTTGGCGATCCGCAGGCCGGTTATCGACCTTTCCGTAGCGCGCATCATCTCCCTGGCGATGCGCCCATGTGTTTCCTCATGGGCGCGAACACCGGCGAAAAACCTGCCCCAGCGCCTCTTCAGCTCCGGCGCCGCGGGCGAAGCAAGGCGAGGGAAGGTGTAGGAAAGGTTGAGCGTCCCATTGATCCGCCGCATCCGGCAGAAGCCGTTGCCTTCAGTGGCGTTGAGGTTCCAGTCGACGGTATAGGCCGTGGTGGCGATGGCATGCGTCATGAAGCCGTGCCTGGGGCCTTTGCTGTCCATCGCGTCGACGAGGGCGGCGCCCGAGCTTCCCGTAATGTCGTAGGTCCGCGTCTGGACGACAGCCCTGGTGCCGGCCAAAGCCTCTGGCGCACACAGCGCCCCGATGGCGACGAGGCATGTCAGAACCGTCCGGCGCATGGCCTTCTCCTTATCCCTGGAGATAGGAACCATAGACCGGTGGCCGTTTCAACGGTTCTACCGGCCTGCGTGACCTCACGGCCAGCCCTCACCTGCATTTTTACTGCAGAGACCTGAACCGCCCGGCCGCGCGAGGTCACATGCCCTGGTAGACCGGACCTTCGCCGCCCTGCGGCGGCACCCAGTTGATGTTCTGGTTTGGGTCCTTGATGTCGCAGGTCTTGCAGTGGACGCAGTTCTGCGCGTTGATGACGAAGCGCACATCCTTCGCCGCAGGATCAGCGGCGGCATTGCCGTCCTTGTCGACCCATTCATAGACGCCAGCCGGGCAATAGCGTGTCGAAGGTCCGGCGAAGACATCGTGCTCGGAGCGCTGCTGCAAGGCCATGTCGCCGACCAGCAGGTGGACCGGCTCGTTTTCCTCATGGTTGGTATTAGACAGGAACACCGAGGACAGGCGGTCGAAGGTCAGCACGCCATCGGGCTTCGGATAGGCGATCTTCTTGTGCTGGGCGGCGGGCTCGAGTGTGGCATAGTCGGCCTTGCCGTGCTTCAGCGTGCCGAAGGGCGAGACGCCGAACAGCGTGTTCAGCCACATATCGAGGCCGCCAAGGCCAACGCCGACGATGGTGCCGAAGCGCGACCACAACGGCTTGACGTTGCGCACCTTCTTCAAATCCTTGCCGATGTCGGTCGCGCGCCAGGCTTGCTCGTAGGACGTAAGCTCGTCATTGGCGCGGCCAGCGCCGATCGCTTCGGCGACATGCTCGGCCGCCAGCATGCCGGAGAGCACCGCATTGTGCGAGCCCTTGATGCGCGGCACGTTGACGAAGCCCGCCGCGCAGCCCATCAGCGCGCCGCCGGGGAAGGACAATTTCGGCACCGACTGCCAGCCACCCTCGGTGATGGCGCGCGCACCATAGCCCAGGCGCTTGGCGCCTTCGAAGGTGCCGCGGATCGCCGGATGGGTCTTGAAGCGTTGGAATTCCTCGAAGGGCGACAGCCAGGGATTCTTGTAATTGAGATGGAGGACGAAGCCGACCGCCACCTGGTTGTCCTCGAGATGGTAGAGGAACGAGCCGCCGCCGGTCTTCATGTCGAGCGGCCAGCCGAAGGAATGCTGCACAAGGCCCGGCCGGTGGTTCTCCGGCTTGACCTGCCAAAGCTCCTTGAGGCCGATGCCGTATTTACCGGGCTCGCGGCCATCGGAAAGCTTGTATTTGGCGATCAACTGCTTGGCGAGCGAGCCGCGCGCGCCTTCGCCGATCAGCACATATTTGCCCATCAGCGCCATGCCCGGTGCGAAGCCCGGGCCGTGCGTGCCGTCCTTCTCGACGCCCATATCGCCGGTGACGACGCCGGTGACGGCGCCTTCTTCATTGTAGAGCAGGCCAGCGGCGGCAAAACCCGGATAGATCTCGACGCCCAGCGCCTCGGCCTTGGTGGCCAGCCAGCGGCAGACATTGCCGAGCGAGACGATGTAGTTGCCGTGATTGTTCATCAGCGGCGGCATCAGAATGTTGGGCAGGCGGAACGAGCCGGCGGGGCCGAGGACCAGGAAATGATCCGCCGTGACCGGCGTCTTGAAAGGATGGCCCTCCTCCTCGCGCCAACCGGGCAGAAGCCGGTCGATGCCGATCGGATCGACGACGGCGCCGGAGAGGATATGGGCGCCGACCTCGCCGCCCTTTTCCAGCACGACGACGGAAAGCTCGGGATTGACCTGCTTGAGGCGGATGGCGCGGCAAGGCCGGCCGGACCGGCACCGACGATGACCACGTCGAATTCCATGCTTTCGCGTTCGATATCGCTCATCAACCCCTCCGCACTGGCTTGCCGCTGTTGCGTATCTTGCTGGCTTCTGCGCTGCATAGCGCATCAATTGGCGACAGGAAACCGGCGCATACGTGACAATGCGGATTTGGCCAAAAAGTCGCGCATCCTGCGGCAGGGCAGCCGTTCGTGCCCGGCGAGACCGCCGCGCTTGCGTTTTTTAATTGTTCGGCGGCTTGCTTATCGGCCATACTTCCCGCCATGCGCATTCCTGGGCCAGCCGGCTTTCCTTCGACGCGCTTTCTTTTGTCGCCCGGCCGGGCCTGCCGGGCGATTCTTCTGGCCCTTATGACGTCGGCACCAGGGCACGCCGCCGCGGACGAGGTGAAAGTCTGGGCGACAGGCGCCTACTCCTTCTCCGACGAGCTTGGCGGCTTCCGCATCACCGGAGCCTCCGGCATCGGAACCAAGGACGATCCGCTGGTCATCACCGAAGAATTGAATTCGGCGACACCCGTGACGCTGACCATCCGCACCACAAAGCCGATCGAGACATTCGGCAAGGCGGGCGAGTTCGCCAATGGCATCATGTATATGCGCATCGACGTGCTCAACAACAGCGGCCAGGCCTGGATCGAGTTCCAGTTCGAGCTTCAGGAGATACTCGATCAGCCCAGCGTTTTTGGAGACGGGCTTTCCTTCGACCAGCGCAACAAGACGCCCGAAAATATCTGGTCGAGCAATTTCGCCGACTTCGACCGCGACTTCGAACCCTATGACCGGTTGCTGTTCAAGAACGGCAAGGTCGACCCGCTGAAGACCGTAAGCTTCGAGTTTCTGATGACCGATTACACGCCACGATGGACCTTCTATCTGGTGCAGGATCCGCGCATCCCGACCGGATAGGGCAAGCAGCCGGTCTTGCAAATTGCAGCCGTGCGGACGAATGTGCGCGCCATGACTGCCGCCTCCCCCACAAGCCCGACCGATATTGCCGACATCCTGGCGTTCTATGCCAGCGCCGGCGTCGATGAGGCGCTGGAAGACGCCCCTGTCAACCGCTTCGCCGAGGCGGCGCCGAGGCCCGTCGAGCGTGCACCGGCAGCGGCGGCGCCGCCTCGCGAAGACAAGACGCCGGAGCGGCCCGCGGCATCGTCCGGGTTGGATGCGAGCCGGGTGCCGGACGCGCCGGCGCGTTCATCGGTCGCCGCCGTGCCGGACGAAGCCCAGGCAGCACTTGCGCGCCAGTTGGCGACAACGGCAACAACCCTGGACGAGTTGCGCCAGCACATGGCGGCATTCGACGGCTGCAATCTCAAGGCCACCGCCAAGAACCTGGTGTTCGCCGACGGTAACCCGGAGGCTGCGGTCATGTTGGTGGGCGAAGCGCCGGGCCGCGACGAGGACATTGAGGGGCTACCGTTCGTCGGCCGCTCGGGCCGGCTGCTCGACCGCATGCTGGCCGCGATCGGGCTCGACCGCACCTCGGTCTACATTGCCAACGTCATTCCCTGGCGGCCGCCGGGCAACCGCACGCCAACGCCGCACGAGACCGAAATCTGCCGGCCGTTCATCGAGCGGCAGATCGAGCTGGTCAATCCCAAGGTGCTGGTCAATCTCGGCGGCCCGTCGGCCAAGACCTTGCTCAACACTTCGGAAGGTATTTTGCGGCTGCGCGGCAACTGGCGCGTCCACACCACCGCTTCCGGCATCGCCATTCCGGCCATGCCGACGCTGCATCCGGCCTATCTGCTGCGGACGCCGGCGCACAAGAAGCTGGCATGGCGGGATTTTCTCGAGGTCAAGACAAAGCTGCGGTCGCTGTCCTAGATCGAGATGACGTTTAGTTGAATCGTCATCTCGATCTAACTCTTTGTTGGAGCATGATCTTTTCCGAAAACCGGTCCCACTTTTCGGGATCATGCTCTAGCGATAACCTCGCAGGTAATTGAAATACGCCTCTCGCCACCCTAGTCATGGCGCCATGACAACGTCCCAAATTTCCGCCGGCAGTCTCATCCGTGAATGGCGCACGCGCCGCCGCATGAGCCAGCTCGATCTCGCGATGGAAGCCGAAATCTCGCAGCGGCATCTGAGCTTTGTCGAGAGCGGGCGCGCTGCGCCCTCGCGCGACATGGTGCTGCATCTGGCGGAGCAGTTGGCGATCCCGCTGAGGCAGCGCAACCAGTTGCTGCTGGCGGCAGGGTTTGCGCCGAGCTTCAGCGAACGGTCGCTCTCCGACACGACGCTGGCGCCGGCGATGGCGGCGGTCGAGATCGTGCTCAAAGGGCACGAACCCTTCCCGGCACTGGCGGTAGACCGGCACTGGAACCTGGTTTCGGCGAATGCCGCGATTGCTCCGTTCCTCGCCGATGTCAGCGAGGCCTCGCTGCTGGCGCCACCGGTCAACGTGCTTCGCCTCAGCCTGCACCCCGGCGGCGTCGCACCGCGCATCGTCAACCTCGCGGAATGGCGCACGCATCTGCTCGAACGTCTCAAGCACCAGAACGATGCCAGCGGCGATCCGGTGCTGGTCGAACTGGAGCATGAGTTGCGCAGCTACCCTTCCGGCCTCAAGGGCAACAGGCCAACGCCCGTCGAGCCGAATGCGATCGTGCATCCGCTGCGCCTCGCCCATGGCGATCAGGTGCTGTCGTTCATCAGCACCATCACCGTGTTCGGTACGCCGCTCGACGTGACCTTGTCGGAACTGGCGATCGAGTCCTTTTTCCCGGCCGACGAGCTGACTCGCGCGGTGCTGGTGCGGGTGGCGAAGGAGCGGTCGGAACGGTCCTGATCAGCCTTGCGGCAGCGTCACCTTGCGCGTTCGGGTGCGTTCCAGGCCGAGTTGCCGCTCGCGCCAGATGATGAAGACGCCGGCGGCCACCACGATCGCACCACCAATCAGCGTGTTGAGCGAGGTCACATCGCCGAAAATGAAATAGCCGACGACGACACCGAGGATCATCGAGGTGTATTCGAACGGCGCCACCACCGAGGCCTCGGCATGGCGATAGGCCGAGGTCATCAGGATCTGACCGAGGCCGCCGCAGAAGCCGGCCATGACGAGCAGCGCGGCTTGCGCCGGCATCAGCGATTGCCAGCCGAAAGGCAGCGTCAGCAGCGAGAGCACGCTCGCCGTCGACGAGAACCACAACACGATGGTCGCCGTCTTCTCCGTCTGCACGAGATTGCGCACAAGCAGCATGGCGACAGCCGAGATCGCCGCCGCCACCAGCGCGGCCATGACGCCCAGGACCTCCTGGTCGTCGAGCGCTTCATCCGAGTTGAGCAGAGTCAGTTCCGGCCAGGAAATGATGAGCACGCCAATAAGGCCGACGGCGACCGCGCTCCAGCGATAGACGCGGATCGTCTCGCCTAGGAAGACGGAGGAGAACACCACGACCAGCAACGGCTGCGCGTAGTTCAGGGTGATCGCCTCCGGCAGCGGCAGCCTGGTCAGCGCGAAGAAGCCCAGCCCCATGGCGCCAACGCCGACGACGCCGCGCGCGACATGGTTGAAGGGACGTTTCGTGACGAATGCCGTCGCCAGCTGTCCCTTCAATGCCAGGAAGGCAATGATCGGGAAGATGGCGAAGAAGGAGCGGAAGAAGACGATCTGCCCGGCCGGCACATCGCCGGCGGCCTTGATGCAGGTTTGCATGCCCACGAAGACCGCCACCGAGACGATCTTCAGCGCGATGCCCCTTAGCGTGCCGTGGCCGCTGGTCGTTTCTGGTTCAGGCCGGGTCCCTGATGTCACGTTGACGATACGTCCCTGATCGCGGCCCAGATGCGCGCCGGCGTCGCCGGCATTTCGATATGCCTGATGCCATAGGCGCGCCACAGCGCATCGGTGACGGCATTGAGCGCCGCCGGCGTCGAGCCGATGGTGCCGGCCTCGCCTGCGCCCTTGATGCCCAATGCATTGGTGGTCGACGGCACGTTGCGGGTCTCGAAATGGAAGAACGGGAAATTGTCGGCGCGCGGCATGGCGTAGTCCATGAAGCTCGCCGTCAAGAGTTGCCCATCCTCGCCATAGATGGTGTCCTCGGTCAACGCCTGGCCGATGCCTTGCACGACGCCGCCATGCACCTGGCCCGCGAGCAGGATCGGGTTCACCGTGACGCCGAAATCATCGACGATGGTGTAGCGGACAATGTCGGTCGTGCCGGTGTCGGGATCGATCTCGACCTCGCAGATGTGAGTGCCGTTCGGATAAGTGCACTCGTCCTGGACGAACTCGCCGAACCCTTTGAGATCGTCGGGGCTTTTCGCCGCCCTGGCGATGGCTGAAAAATCGATCGTGCGGTCGGTGCCGACGATGCGGGCAATGCCATCGGACAGTTCGATGTCGCCGGCCGAAGCTTCCAGCTCGTCGGCGGCGATGCGCTTGATCTTGTTGGCCAGATCCTCGCCCGCACGGGAAGCCGATACACCGCCCAGCGGAATGGAGCGCGAGCCGCCGGTGCCGCCGCCCGCCTTCAACTCGTCGGTGTCGCCCTGGCGGACGTGGATCTTGTCGATGTCGAGATTGAGCTTCTCAGACAGGAACTGCGCGTAGGCGGTGGCATGCCCCTGCCCGTTGGTCTGAGTGCCGATCTTCAACGTCACCGTGCCGTCGCCATTGAGCTCGACGAAGGCCGGTTCGGAGCCTGGAAAGGCACAGGCTTCGATATAGGTCGCCATGCCGATGCCGCGGATCTTGCCGCCTGTCTTCGACTGTTCCAGCCGCTGTGGAAACGCCTTCCACTCCGACCGTTCTATGGCGCGGTCCATATGGCCTTCGAATTCGCCGGTGTCGTAGAGACGACCGGTCTGCGTTCGATAGGGAAAATGTTCGGGCCGGATGAAGTTGCGGCGCCGGATCTCTTCGACCGGCAGGCCGAGATCATGGGCGCAGGCATCGACCAGCTTTTCCAGCAGGAACGCCGCTTCGGGCCTGCCGGCGCCGCGATAGGCGTCGACCGGACAGGTATTGGTATAGAGGCCGGTCACCGTGACATCGAGTGCCTGGATGTCATAGACGCCGGTCGACATGGTGACGCCGATATAGGGAATGAACGGGCCGTATTGCGAGACATAGGCGCCGATATTGGCGAGCAGGTTCACCCTCATGCCGAGGAAGCGGCCATCCTTGTCGAGCGCCATTTCGGCTGTCACGGCATTGTCGCGGCCTTGCGCGTCGGTCAAAAAATGTTCCGTACGATCGCCGGCCCATTTCACCGGACGGCCAAGCCGTTTCGCCGCCTCGAGCACCAGCGGATATTCGCGGTAGACGAAGCTTTTCGGCCCAAAGCCGCCGCCGACATCGGGCGTGATGACGCGCAACTGGTCCTTCTTGATCTTGAACAGGCTGGCCAGGATGTACTGCATGGAATGCACGCCTTGAGACCCCGTGGTCAGCACGAAGCGGTTTTCCCCGACATTCCATTCGCCGATCGCCGAGCGCGGCTCCATGTAATTGCAGACCAGCCGGTTGTTGACGAATTCGATGCGGCTGACGTGAGCGGCCCTGGCGAAAGCGGCGTCCGTCTTTTTCCTGTCGCCCATATGGTAGGTGAAAGCGCGGTTGGAGCCGAGTTCCGGCCAGACCAGCGGTGTGCCTTCGGCAAGTGCCGTCGCCGTGCCGGAGGCGGCATCCTCACCGTCATAGTCGACATCGATCAGTTCGGCGGCATCCTGCGCCAGAGCGCGGCTGTCGGCGACGACGAAGGCCACGGCGTCGCCAACATAGTTGACGCGGTCCCGACACAGGATCGGGATGTCGCGCGTCGGCGCCTTGGTGCCATCCGGCTGCGCCTGCATGACGCCGGACTTGAGATCGCCGAGATGGGTGAGGTCCTTGCCGGTCAGAACGAGATGGACGCCGGGTGCCGCCGTCGCCGCCTCCGTCGAGCCGATGCTGAAGCTCGCCTTGGCGACCGGCGAGCGCAGGACATAGCCGTGCAGGACGCCGGCCGGCTGGATATCATCGGTATAGCGGCCCAGCCCCTGGATGAAGGCCGCATCCTCGCGCCGCAGCACGGAAGCGCCCATGCCGAATTTCGGTGTGACGACGGTCATGGCTGCCTCGTGAGGGTGTGGAGAAGGAACGCCTGAAATAGGCATCGGCCGAGTTTTGTCGAGGGGCTGTTTCGTGTAAAGAGCGCGGACTTCAAAATTCTTGGACCAGCGGGAACGTCCGCTTCCAACGCAATCGAACAGGAAAACCCAGGGAATGCGCACGGACACCGGCCAGGTCTTCAAGCTCGAAGACTATCGCCCCAACGATTATCTCATTCCGCAGGTCAACCTCACCTTCCGCCTTTCGCCCGAGGCCACAATCGTCACCGCAACATTGACGATCGAACGCCGCGACGGCGTATCCGCGTTGGCGCCCTTGGTGCTCGACGGCGACGGGCTGACGCTCAAGCGCATCGAGATCGACGGCAAGAAGGCAAAACCCGCGGACCTGCTGGTAACCCCTGACCAGCTCACCCTTCTCAAGCCGCCTGCCGCGCGCCGTTTCCAACTGCTGATCGAGACCGAACTGGCGCCGGCCGGCAACGAGGCCCTGATGGGGCTCTACCGCTCGAACAACGTCTATTGCACGCAATGCGAGGCCGAGGGCTTTCGCCGCATCACCTATTTCCTCGATCGGCCCGATATCCTGTCCGTCTACACCGTGCGCATCGAGGCGTTGTGCGACGAGGCGCCGCTGCTGCTGTCCAACGGCAATCCGGGAGACAGTGGCGATCTCGGCGACGGCTGGCACTATGCCATCTGGCACGACCCCTTCCCCAAGCCGTCCTACCTGTTCGCGCTGGTCGCCGGCAATCTCGGCCAGGTCGCCGACAGTTTCGTCACCGTATCCGGCCGCAAGGTCGAACTCGGCATCTATGTCGAGCGCGGCAAGGAGAAGCTGGCCGGCTACGCCATGGACGCACTGAAAAGGTCGATGCAATGGGACGAGGAGGCGTTTGGTCGCGAATACGACCTCGACGTCTTCAACATCGTCGCCGTGTCCGACTTCAACATGGGCGCGATGGAGAACAAGGGCCTCAACATCTTCAACGACAAATATGTGCTAGCCGACCAGGAGACGGCAACGGACGCCGATTTCGCCAATATCGAGGCGATCATCGCGCATGAGTATTTCCACAATTGGACAGGCAACAGAATCACTTGCCGCGACTGGTTCCAGCTTTGCCTGAAGGAAGGGCTGACGGTCTTCCGCGACCACGAATTCTCCGCCGACCAGCGCTCCCGGCCGGTCAAGCGCATCGCCGAGGTACGCCTGCTGCGCGCGCATCAGTTTCCCGAGGACCAGGGTCCGCTGGCGCATCCGGTGCGGCCGCGCCGCTACCGCGAGATCAACAATTTCTACACGGCGACGGTCTACGAAAAAGGCTCGGAAGTGGTGCGCATGATCCGCACCATCCTCGGGGCTAAGGCCTTTCGCGCCGGCATGGACCTTTATTTCGAGCGGCACGACGGCGACGCGGCGACGATCGAGGATTTCATCAAGGTGTTCGAGGACGCCTCGGGCCGCGACCTATCGCAGTTCGCGCTTTGGTATCATCAGGCGGGCACGCCCAATCTGACGGTCAGTTCGACGCACAATGCGGCCGCGCAGGAATTCACGCTCGAGATCGAGCAGTCGGTGCCGCCGACCCCCTCCGAAAGCCGCAAGCGGCTGATGCATATTCCGCTCACCTTCGGCCTGATCGGCGCTGGCGGCAGGCCTGTCGCCTATAGCGGCGTCGAGGGCGCCAGCGTCGAGGATGGCGTCATCCATCTCCGCAAGCGCCGCCATATGGTGCGTTTCTCGGGCGTTGCCGAACGTCCCGCCGTGTCACTCAACCGCGGCTTTTCGGCGCCGGTGACGCTATCGGTCGAACAGAAGGCCGACGACCAGTTCTTCCTCGCCCGCCATGACAGCGACGCCTTCTCGCGCTGGCAAGCCTTCAACACGCTGCTCACCGATGCGCTGATCGCAGCCTTCCGCGAGATCCTTGGCGGCAAGCACCCGGTCTTCGCGACCCGGCTGACCGAGCTTGCCGGCAGCATCGCCGTCGATGAGACGCTGGAGCCAGCCTACCGGGCGCTGGCGCTGGCACTGCCGGGCGACGCCGACATCGCCCGCGACATCGGCAAGAATATCGATCCCGACGCCATCCACGCAGCCCGGCAGGCCCTTGCGCTGGCGATCGCCACGGCCAATGCCGAGGCATTTTCCAGCCTCTACCACAGGCTTGCCGACAAGACCGCCTTCAGCCCCGACGCGGCAAGCGCAGGACGGCGCGCCCTGCGCAACACTTTGCTGGACTATCTCTCGCTGCTGCCGGGCGGAGCCGCACTGGCCGCCGGGCATTTCCAATCGGCGACCAACATGACCGACCGCGCCGCCGCCCTTGCCGTGCTTGCATATCGCCACCATGGTTCGCCGGAGGCAAACCAAGCGCTGGCGGCGTTCGAAAAGACCTATGCATCCGACCCGCTGGTCATGGACAAATGGTTCCAGATCCAGGCCAGCGTGCCGGGGCCGCAGGCGATAGACACGGTTCGGGCGCTATCCGCTCATGCGGCCTTCTCGATGGCTAATCCGAACCGGGTGCGCTCGCTGATCGGCACATTCTCCAGCGCTAACCAGACCGGCTTCCACCGCGCCGACGGCGAAGGCTACCGGTTCTTCGCGCAAACTGTGCTCGAGGTCGAAAAGCGCAATCCGCAAGTGGCGGCAAGGCTGGCGACGGCGCTGAGATCATGGCGTTCGCTCGAACCGGGCCGGCAGGCCAAGGCCCGGGAAGCCCTGCTTTCGATCGCCAATGCCGAAAACCTGTCGGCGGATCTGCGCGATATTGTGGAGCGGACGTTGGCCTAGGCACCCCTTGCCTTCTCCCGTGCGGGGAGAAGGCCCGAGGCCGCCGCACCTCCAAAACCGATTATTTTAGTCGATTTTTAATCTTTTTTCGTCGGACCACTGGACAAGGCGAATCACCTTTGATTCTTTACTGACGATTCGGATGTGCGGCGTTTTGCCGGATCACCAAGCAGCATAGGCAAATTCGGGGAGTGCCATTTATGGCGAAGGCGGACGCGTGGGGCGCGCCCGGTGGGATGGCTTTTGCGCGTCGCGGGACGCGCAGCGACGGCCTTGCCGGGAATACGCGGCTCATTGCCGAACCGGCCTATAAGCGGCTTCTGGCCGCCGAGCCGCTGCTGCGCCGGTCGATACCGGCCCTCATCATCATCTTCCTGCTCGTCATCGCGGCGCTGCGCGTGCTGTCACTGATGAACGAACGCGACGACGTCGAGCGCGATGCCAAGGCGATCCTGACGCTGGCGGCGGGTCAGCTGGCCAGTTCGCTGGCCACCACCTCGGACACCGTGCCCGGCGCCGTCCAGGATCTGCTGGAGACCACCAGCCGCCAGGGCGCGATGGGCCGCAGCCACGTGCTCGTCATCACCGACAACGCCTTCAAGATCACCGCGGTGACGCCGCGCTCGATGCCATGGCAAGGCCATTCGCTCGACGGCCTCGTCGAGGGCGGCCAGCCGCTGTTCATGTTCGGCGACCGCGCCGGCGTCATGGAGGTCAGCATTGGCGGGCAGGACTGGTATGCGGCGGTCAGCGTGGCCAAGGATCGGAAGGGAGCGGCGGCGGCCCTGGTGCCGCAGCAAGCGGTCTTCGACACATGGCGCAAGACCGTCTCGCTCAACGTCACCCTGTTCGTGCTGACAGCCGGCGTGCTGATCATCATCCTCTACGCCTATTTCGGGCAAGCGGCACGCGCGCAGGCCGCCGACCGCATCTATCTCGAAGCGCATCAGCGCATCGACATGGCGCTGGTGCGCGGCCGCTGCGGCCTGTGGGACTGGGACATGGTGCGCGGCAAGATGTATTGGTCGTGCTCGATGTACGACATGCTGGGCTACGAGCCCTGCGAGACGATGCTGTCCTTCGGCGAGGTCGACGAGATCATCCATCCCGAGGACGGCGACCTGTTCGAGCTCGCCAACAGAATTGTCGCCCGCGAGATCGACCATATCGACCAGGTGTTTCGGATGCGGCATGCCGACGGCCAATGGGTGTGGATGCGCGCGCGTGCACAAGTCATGGATCCGGAGGCGCCGGAGATCCAGCTGATCGGCATCGCCGTCGACGTCACCGAGCAGCGCCATCTGGCGCTGCGCTCGGAAGCGGCCGATCTGCGGCTGAGGACCGCGATCGAGAACATCAATGAATCCTTCGTGCTGTGGGATTCGGCG
The DNA here is from genome assembly GCF_014189455.1 of Mesorhizobium huakuii. Lineage (NCBI taxonomy): Bacteria > Pseudomonadati > Pseudomonadota > Alphaproteobacteria > Hyphomicrobiales > Phyllobacteriaceae > Mesorhizobium > Mesorhizobium huakuii. The sequence continues at coordinate 5,142,835 of NZ_CP050296.1, read as the reverse complement.
CAGCGCCTGATCATGTGCAACTCCAAATACCAGCAGGACAACGGGCTCTCGGATCGCGACGTGATGCCGGGCGTGACGCGCGCTTCGCTGGAAGAACGGATGCTGGCCTTTGCTTCCGAGCGCCGGCTTGCCAATACCAATGGTCCGCAAGGCGGCGCCACCTTCGAGCGGCAGCTGGCCGACGGCCGCTGGCTGCAGGTCAATGAACTCCGGACCCGGGATGGCGGCATCGTCTCCGTCGGCTCCGACATCACCCAGATCAAGCTGCATCAGGAAAAGCTGGTCGACAGCGAACGCAGGCTGATGGCCACGATCCATGATCTCAGCCTCGCCAGGCGTTCCGAAGAGGAACGCTCCAGTGAGTTGGTTGACCTCAACCGCAAATACATGAAGGAAACCGAGCGCGCCGAAGCGGCGAACCGGGCCAAATCCGAATTCCTGGCCAACATGTCGCATGAATTGCGCACGCCGCTGAACGCCATCATCGGCTTCTCTGAACTGATGGAACAAGGGCTGTTCGGCCCGCTGGGGTCGGAGCGCTACGAGGAGTACGCCACCGATATCAACAGCAGCGGCAAATATCTGCTCGGCGTCATCAACGACATACTCGACATGTCCAAGATCGAAGCCGGCCAGTTCTCGCTGGACCGCGAACAGATCGACCTCGGTCCGCTGATCAGCGAGACGGTGCGCGTCGTCTCGCTGCAGGCGGCGCAGAAGGCGATCACCGTGGAAACACGCATCGCCGATGCGCTGACCTTGTTCGCCGACCGGCGGGCCATCAAGCAGATCGTCATCAACCTCCTGTCCAACGCGGTGAAGTTCACCGGCCAGGGCGGCCATATTTCGGTCCGCGCCCGCAACACGTCCGGCGCGCTGGTGCTGACGATCGAGGACAATGGCTGCGGCATACCGAAAGCGGCGCTGGGCAAGCTCGGGCGGCCCTTCGAACAGGTGCAGAACCAGTTCTCCAAGAACCATGCCGGGTCCGGGCTTGGCCTTGCCATCTCCCGCTCGCTGGCCGAGCTCCAGGGCGGTGCGTTGAAGATCCGTTCGACGGAGGGTGTCGGCACGATCGTGTCGGTGCGCATTCCGGTGAAAAAGGCGCCGCCGGCCGTCAAGGCCGCCGCTTGAGCGGCCGGGCTCCGGCCGATGTTGCCGGAGCCTGCCTCCTAAACTTCACTGCATGGTGTCGCCGTCGTCTTCATCCGATTGGCCATGATGGCCAAAGCGGCCACCCTTCGGCAGTTCGCTCTTCTCGATCTTGCCATCATTGTTCTTGTCGAGCATGGCGAACACCTTCTTCTCACGACCGGTGATGTCATCTGACGTCAGCGTGCCGTCGCCCTTGGTGTCGTAGCGGGCGATGATGCGCCTAGCTATCCGCTCGAAACGCGCCTTCTCCAGAGCATCGGCCAGTTGGGCGACGGTCAGCTTGCCGCCATTCTCGGCAACGAGCTTCTTCAGTCGGGCGTTCATGGCGTCGGAGAACTGGTCGAAGGTGATGGCGCCGTCTGAATCGCTCATCGCCTTGTTGAGGCGCATCATCGTGTCCTCGCGCATTTTCGCGCTGGCATTGTTTTCGGCATAGGCGGTGGTGCCGACGGCGCCAGCGAGTGCTGCGAAGGCTAGGGCAAGCTTGGTTGACTTTCTCATGGGTCTTCTCCTGTTGCATCGTCACCCCCGATGCGGCCGGACCAGCTATTTCACGGTCGTCCGGCACGAAGCAAAAGGTCGAAGTCCTTCCTGACCTTTGCGACGTCTCCTTGAGATGTGCTTCCAGCACACCGAAATCCGGCAGGTCGGTGACCGCCAGAAGCAGATCCGAAAGCCCCGGCGGAACGTCATCGCGCTCGAACGGGCCAGTGAGGCAGAGCCGCGTCATCTGAGTCAGCGCCAGATAGAGCGCGAAGGCGGCACCAAACTCCTGCCGGACTCCGGCATCGGCGAAGCCAGGCGTCAGCCGAGACAGAATCTCTGCCGTACCGGTGACACGCGGCCCGGCCTCGACCTGCCCGGTGATGACAGCCACCTGGGCGATGAATTCGAGATCGATCAGCCCGCCGGGGATCAGCTTGATGTCCCAGAGGTCACGCGCCGGCTTTTCCTTCTCGATCATGGCGCGCATGTCCGAGGCCTCGGTCTTCACCTTTGCCGCGTCGCGTGGCTGGCCAAGCACAGCGGCAACTTCCGCTTCGACCTCGGCGCACAGGCTGGTGTCGCCGCCAATGGCGCGCCCCCGCGACAGCGCCATGTGTTCCCAGGTCCAGGCCTCCTGGCGCTGGTATTTCTTGAAGGCATCGACGTGGGTGGCCACCGGCCCCTTGTTGCCGGACGGCCGCAGCCGCAGGTCGAGTTCGTAGAGTACCCCTTCCGCCGTCGGCGCCGACACGGCCGAGATCAGCCGCTGCGTCATGCGGGTGTAGTAGTGTGACGGCGCCAGCGGCTTGTCGCCGTCGGAGTCCTCAGCATCCGCGTCATGATCGTAGAGCAGGATGAGATCGACATCCGATCCCGCGGTCAATTCGCGGCTGCCAAGCTTGCCCATGCCGAGCAGCGAAACCACGCCGCCGGCGATCGTGCCATGGCGCGCCGCGAATTCGGCGGTCACCGCCTGCAGCGCCGCCTCGATAGTGAGATCGGCGAGATCGGAAAAGGCGCGGCCGGCACGGGCCGGATCGATCGAACCGGCAAGCAGCCGCACACCAATCAGGAATTTTTGTTCCGAGGCAAAGATGCGCAGCCGGTCCAGCACCTCCTCATAGGCCCTGTCGCCTTCGAGGAAGGCCGAAAGCCGTGCCGAGAGATAGGCGCGGTCAGGCAGTTCACTCAGCAAGGCCGGGTCGAGCAGGCCGTCGAAGACATGCGGCCGGCGCGTGATGATCGCCGCCAGCCGGGGCGCGGCGCCCATGATCGTCGCCATCAGCTTGAGCAGCGCCGGATTTGATTGCAGCACCGAGAACAGCTGGATGCCGGCGGGCAGGCCGGCAAGGAACTCGTCGAAGCGGATCAAGGCTTCGTCCGCCCGGCGCGTCTGGCCGAAAGAGCGCAGCAACGCCGGCGTCAATTCCGTCAGCCGCTCGCGCGCCTCCGCCGACCGGGTGACGCGATAGCGGCCGAAATGCCAGCCGCGAATGACGCGGCAGATGTCGCTCGGCCGTTGGAAGCCGAGGCCATGCAAAGTCCGCAGCGTGTCGGGATCGTCGACATCGCCGGTGAAGACCAGATTGCCGATGCCCGCCGAAAGCTCCGGAGCGGTTTCGAACAGTGCCGCATAGTGGCGTTCGACCTGCTGCAGCGAGGCGCGGAATGCCAGGGAAAACGCAGCCGCATCGGCAAAACCCAGCATGCGGGCGATGCGTTCCAGCCCTTCATCGTCTTCCGGCAGCGTATGCGTCTGCTCGTCGGCCACCATCTGGACGGCGTGCTCGACACGGCGCAGGAACCAGTACTGGCGGGCAAGCGCGTCACGCGCATCGGCGGTGATCCAGCCGCGGGCGGCGAGCTGGCCAAGCATCGGCACGGTTTCACGGCCGCGCAGTTCCGGAAAGCGGCCGCCGGCGATAAGCTGCTGTGTCTGGACGAAGAACTCGATCTCGCGGATGCCGCCGCGCCGAGTTTGACGTTGTGGCCCTTCACGGCGATCTCGCCATGGCCCTTGTGAGCGTGGATCTGGCGTTTGATCGAATGGACGTCGGCAATCGCCGCGTAGTCCATGTATTTGCGCCAGATATAGGGCTGCAGCTCCTTGAGGAAGGCAGCACCCGCGGCCAGGTCGCCAGCCACCGGGCGCGCCTTGATCATCGCCGCACGTTCCCAGTTCTGGCCACGCGCTTCGTAGTAACGCAGCGCGGCTTCAACCGGGATCGCCAGCGGGGTCGAACCGGGATCCGGGCGCAGCCGCAGATCGGTGCGGAAGACATAGCCGTGCTCGGTGCGGTCCTGCAGGATACGCACCAGCCGTCGCGTCAGCCGCGAAAACAGCTCGGTGGCGTCGAGCGGGTCGACCACGGCGGGCGCTTCCGGATCGAAGAAGACGACAAGATCGATGTCGGAGGAGAAATTCAGCTCATGCGCGCCGAGCTTGCCCATGCCGAGCAGGATCCAGCCCGATTGCCGTGACGGATCGTCGATATCCGGCAGTTTGAGCTTGCCCTGGCCATGCGCGTCGCGCAGCAGGAAGTCGACGGCCGCACGGGTGCAGACATCGGCAAGATCGCTCAACCGCCGTACCGTCAGCGACGTTTCCGCCTCACCGGCGAGGTCAGCCAATGCGATCAGGAAATGCGCCTCGGCCTTGCACTGGCGCAGCTCCATCATCAGGCTGGATTCGGAAACCGTCTCGGCCAATGGCGCCTGCTCGATCGCGGCGGTAGTCGCTTTCAGGCGCGCCTCGACCGGCTGGTCGAAAAGGGCATCCAGGATACGCGGCCGGCGCCGCGCCGTGTCACGCAAGAACGGCGAAAGGTCGAAGACGGCGGCCAGGAAATCCTGGCCCTCCCCCTTGCCGGCCAGGAATTTGGCCAGCCGCGCCAACCCTTCTTCGCGTGCCACCGTGGCGATCTCGGCCAGTGCCTGCCGCGCCCGGCCTTCGTCGAGAGGGGCAAGCCCAACCACCGGCTTCAGCAGCCAATGCGGGACCGTCCGTTTCGCAACCGCAGCCATCAGTGATCCTCCCGTGTAGGGAAACTCATGACCACGGATAGTCCCGGATTGCCAGGCAGGAGATCAAGCCGTCCATAGTGGAAGGTCATGACCGCCTTGGCGAGGCTGAGGCCAAGGCCGGAACCCGGCTGCGAACGGCTCTTCTCCAGCCGCACGAAACGTTCGGTCGCCCGAGCGCGATCGGCATCGTCCGGAATGCCCTGGCCGTTGTCGGCGACACAAAGCCTGATCTCGCCATGTGTCCGCTCGAGCGTGACACGAACCGCCGGCTTGGACGTGGAGTCCGTCGAATATTTGATCGCATTGTCAACGATGTTGGACAGCGCCTGGCCGATCAGCTCGCGGTTTCCGTCGACGAGAAAAGCACCATTCACTTCGGCTTCGAGCGAAACGCCAGCCTCTTCCGCCACCGGCTCGTAGAGCTCGGCGACATCACGAACGGCCGCCGCCAGATCGACGCGGTTGGTGTGCTCGGATGAATATCCGGCCTCCAGCCTAGAGATCATCAGGATTGCGTTGAAGGTCTTTATCAGTTGGTCGGACTCGGTGATGGTGCCTTCGAGCGTCTGACGGTAGTCGGCCGGTTTGTGCTTGCCGGAAAGTGTCGCTTCGGCCCGGTTGCGCAGCCGGGTCAGCGGTGTCTTCAGATCATGCGCGATGTTGTCGGAAACCTGCTTCAGGCCTTCGTTGAGCGTGGCGATCCTGGCCAGCATGGAATTGAGGTTTTCCGAAAGCCGGTCGAACTCGTCGCCGGCGCCGGTGACTGGCAGCCGGCCCGAGAGATCGCCGCCCATGATGCGGCGGCTGGCCTCCGACACGCTGTCGATGCGCTTCAGCGCGGCGCGGCCGACAAAGAACCAGATCAGCAGCCCGCCGAGGCCCATCATGCCGAGCGCCAGCATCAGCGCACGGCGTATGACGGCACGAAAGCGTTCGGGTTCGCCAAGATCGCGGCCGACCAGCATGATCATCTGATTGGGCAGCCGCAGCACCAGCGCAATGGCGTTGTGACCTTTCTCGCCTTCGGCCGGCGGTGTCGCATTGTCGCCAGTTGCAGGAGACGGCGTCTGGTCGGACGTTCCGCTGCGCAGGCGGTCAAGCTCGCCTTCGCCGAAGCGCTTGTAGGAGAACGGCTCGGTCGTCCAACCCTCGGTGTCGATCACCCCCGGTTCCAGGCTCTGCACGTTGCCGGTCAGGATCTGGCCATTGGCATCGGCGATGAGATAGAGGTTGGCACCAGGCTGACGGGAGCGGTTTTCAACCACGCGCACCAGCACGGGCAGGCCACCGCGCTGATAGGCGCGGGCGAGGCCGAGCACTTCGTCGTTGATGGTCTCCTGCGTTTGCGCCGTCAGCATGCGCGCCGACAGCGAGGTCATGTAGAAGACAAGCAGCACGGCGCAGAGCGCGAAGAGCAAGAGGTAGAGCGCCGAAAGCCGCGCTGCCGTCGTCTTCATGATGGCGGGCACGGAAAGAGCCATGCTGTCGCCTAGCCGCCCTTCAGCATGTAGCCAGCGCCGCGAACCGTATGCAGGATCGGCTTGTCGAAGCCTTTTTCGATCTTGCCGCGCAAGCGCGAAACGTGGACGTCGATGACATTGGTCTGCGGATCGAAATGATAATCCCAGACATTTTCGAGCAGCATGGTGCGCGTCACCACCTGGCCGGCGTGGCGCATCAGATATTCGAGCAGGCGGAACTCGCGCGGTTGCAGCGTTATCTCGCGCGCCGCCCGGCGGACCGAATGCGACAGCCTGTCGAGCTCAAGGTCGCCAACCCGGTAGACGGTTTCGGCCTCCTTGGCGCTGGCGCGGCGGTTCAACACTTCGACGCGGGCCAGAAGCTCGGAAAACGCATAGGGCTTGGTCAGATAATCATCGCCGCCGGCGCGCAGCCCGGTAACCCGGTCATCGACCTCGCCCAGCGCCGACAGGATCAGCACCGGAGTGGTGTTGCCGCGGGAGCGAAGGCCGGCAATGACCGACAAGCCGTCGCGGCGCGGCATCATCCGGTCGATGACCATCACGTCATAGTCGCCGGCGTCGGCAAGCGCGAAACCGGTTTCGCCGTCACCGGCGACATGCGCGGTATGACCAGCCTCGGCGAAGGCTTTCTGCAGATAATCCGCAGCCTCCCGATCGTCTTCTATGACGAGAATCTTCATAGGGCCGTTATACGCGATTTCGCTGGAAGGTTGAGTAGCCGGCATCTGCATTTTAGCCTTTGCCAAAGCACGTCGCGATCAAGATGATCGAGATCGCGCGCGATAAAATCTTGTTCTCTGGTTGTCTTCATCCCCGACAAGCCTGTTTCGGGGCCTGTTTCGAGGCATGATCCTGCAATCACCACATCCTCCCGGCCCAGCCCGAGGGAGCGTTTTTGGGCGACTTTCAAAATGTGCGGCAGCGGGCGATGGGAGGCCCGCTGCCGCTGGAGGAGAGCACGATGACTGACTAACGTACCCGGCTCCATGCTTTCCCATGCGGCGGCTCGGGGGTGTTTGAAACCGCAGCACCGGAAAAGTCGTTGTCAGCCCTTGGCGACGGGCAGCGCGACGAAACGGTTGTTGTTGTCGCGGGTGATCTGCATCAGCACCGCCTTGCGGCCGGCCTTCACCGCGTCGGTCATCGCCTTGGTGACGTCGTCGGTGCCGTTCACCTCGTTCGAATTGACCGCGGTGATGATGTCGCCCGGCTGGATGCCGCGGTCGGCGGCAGCGCTGTCGGGATCGACATCGGTCACCACAAGACCCTTGCCGTTTTCGGACTTGGTGACGGTGAGGCCGAGATCGGCCAGCGTGTCGGGCTTGGCCGGAGCAGCGGGCTGCTGCTGCTGGTCGTTCGAGGCCTGCTTGTCGCTGGCCGGCAGCTTGCCGAGATCGACCTTGATCGTCTGGCTCTTGCCGTCGCGCCAGACGGTGACGTCAACGGGCTTGCCGGGCGAATAGGCGCCGATCAGGCGGGCGAGTTCCTTCGGCGAAGCGACATCCTTGCCCTCGACCTGGGTGATGACGTCGCCCGCCGTGATGCCGGCCTTCTTGCCGGGGCCATCGTCCTGGGCGCTCGACACCAAGGCGCCGTTGTTGGACTTCAGACCGAGCGATTCGGCGATGTCCGAGGTAACCGGCTGGATTTCGACGCCGAGCCAGCCGCGCTGCACCGCACCGTTCTTCATCAGGTCTTCGACAACCTGCTTGGCGGTCGAGGCAGGAATGTCGAAGGCGATACCGACGCTGCCGCCCGAGGGCGAGAAGATCGCCGTGTTGATGCCGACCACCTGGCCGTTGAGATTGAAGGTCGGGCCACCCGAATTGCCGCGGTTGACCGAGGCGTCGATCTGGAGGAAATCATCATAGGGGCCGGCGCCGATGTCACGGCCACGTGCCGAAACGATACCGGCGGTGACGGTGCCGCCGAGGCCGAACGGATTGCCGACGGCCACGACCCAGTCGCCGACGCGAACCTTGGAATCGTCGGCGAAATCGACATAGGTGAACTTGCCACCACCATCGACCTTGAGCACGGCAAGGTCGGTGCGCGGATCGGTGCCGACAAGCTTGGCGTCGAGTTCCTTGCCGTCACTGGTCACCACGGTGAAAGCGGTGCCTTCCTCGACGACATGGTTGTTGGTGACGAGGTAGCCGTCCTCGGAGATGAAGAAGCCGGAACCCTGCGCCACCGGGCGCGGCTGGTCGTTGTTGCCGCGGTCGCGGTGACCGAAGCGGCGATGACCGTCGTCATTCTGACCGTTCTGGTCGCCAAAGCCACGGAACTCCTTGAAGAAGCGGCGCAGCTGCGGATTGTTGGGAAGATTGTCGAGACCGTCCTGATCATCGGAGCCATCATCGGCGGTCGGCTGGATCTTGGCCTTCACCTTGACGCTGACCACGGCCGGCGAAACGCGCTCGACGACATCGGCGAAGCCCTGCACCTGCGGCGCCTCGACACGTACGGCATCGGCAAGAACGGGGCTGGTTCCGCTGGTCAGTGCGCCAACGCCGATCGCGCCGGCAATGGCGACGGAAGCGGCGGCAGCCAGAAGACGCTTGCGGGTGCGGGAATATGAATTGGGGGCAATATTCATGGGTCTCTTATCCTCTTTCAAACGGACGCTGCTTGATCGGCATCCTCGGGGAGAGAGACTTAGAGAGGCGCACATTACAGCGCCATTTCCGACACATGAAACTTTGGTAATGTTGGCTGGGCAGTCGCGGCCGTCAGTCGCGGTGCAGGATGGCGTCCAATGCCGCCTGTTCATCTGAAGACAGGGACTTTGTCGCCAGGGTCCGACGCGACCGCGCGGTCCGCACAATGAATACGCCTCCGACCAGCAGCAACAGCACAGGCGTGCCCCAAAGCAACGCATTGCGCAGGTCGAAACGTGGCTTTAGCAGCACGAACTCGCCGTAACGGGAAACGACATAGTCCATCACCTGCTGGTCGGTATCGCCGGCGACCAGGCGCTGGCGCACCAGGATGCGCAGGTCGCGGGCAAGGTCGGCATCGGATTCGTCGATCGACTGGTTCTGGCAGACCATGCAGCGCAGGCCTTCCGACAGCGCCCGCGCCCTCGCCTCGAGCGCCGGATCGGCCAGCATTTCGTCAGGCTTCACCGCCAGCGCGGTGCCGGCAAAGCCGAGCGCCAGCATCAGGACGAGCAACGCGGCGGAGAACCTTGCCTTCATGGCAGGACCGCGGGCGCCGCGGCGCCCGCCTGCTTGCGCCGGCGTGAGGGCGCGCCGACCCGCAGGCGCCTGTCCATCAGCGACATGGCAGCGCCCGCCATCATCACCAGCCCACCGCCCCAGATCAGCGTCACCAGCGGTTTCCACCACAGGCGCACGACGACCGAGCCGTCCTTGGCTTCATCGCCGAGTGAAATGTAGAGCTGGGAAAGACCAAGGGTCTTGATGCCGGACTCCGTCGTCGTCGTCTGCCGCACCGGATAGAAACGCTTGGCGGAACTGATTTCGCCGACAGGACTGCCGCTGACACCGATCAGTTCGAAGCGGCCACGGTCCTCGCTGTAATTTGGCCCCTGCGCCGGATAAAGCCCGACGAAACGCAGCGTATGGCCTGACAATTCCACCGTCTCGCCGGCGCGCATGGCGAGGATTTTCTCGGTGCCGAAGGAGAGCGTGGCGACGATGCCGAGCAATGTCAGGCCGAGGCCGAGATGGGCCAATGCCGTGCCGAAGACCGAGCGCGGCAGGCCGGCGAAGCGCCTGAACATGACGGCCGGTGCAACCGATCCGACGCCGGACTTGACCGCAAGGTCGGTGAGCGCTCCGGCGACCAGCCAGACGGCAAGGCCGATGCCGAGGGCGGCGAACACCGAGGAGCCGTCGATAAACAGGCCGGTGACCAGCATCGCCGCCAGCGCCACAGCGAAGGCGGCCATCAGGCGTTGCGATGCGGCGAAGACGTCGCCACGCTTCCAGGCCAGCAGCGGCCCGAACGGCACGAGGGCCAGAAGCGGCAGCATCAAGGGGCCGAAGGTCAGGTCGAAGAACGGTGCTCCGACCGAGATCTTGTCGCCGGTGAGCGCCTCCAACGCCAGCGGATAGAGCGTGCCGACGAGCACCGTGGCGGTCGCCGTGGTCAGGAACAGATTGTTGAGGACAAGCGCGCCTTCACGCGAAATCGGATGGAACAGGCCGCCGGCCGTCAGCCTCGAGGCGCGCAACGCAAACAGCGCCAGCGAGCCGCCGATGAACAGCGTCAGGATGCACAGGATGAAGACACCGCGCGTCGGATCGGTGGCAAAGGCGTGCACCGAGGTGAGCACGCCCGAGCGCACCAGGAAAGTACCGAGCAGCGACAGCGAGAAGGTCAGGATGGCGAGCAGCAAGGTCCAGATCTTCAGCGCCGAGCGCTTTTCCATGACGATGGCCGAATGCAGCAGCGCGGTGCCCGCCAGCCACGGCATGAAGGAAGCGTTCTCGACCGGATCCCAGAACCAGAAACCGCCCCAGCCGAGTTCGTAATAGGCCCAGTATGACCCCATCGCGATGCCGCCGGTCAGGAACATCCAGGCGACCAGCGTCCATGGCCGCACCCAGCGCGCCCAGGAGGCGTCGATGCGGCCCTCGATCAAGGCGGCGACTGAGAAGGAAAAGCAGATCGAGAAGCCGACATAACCGAGATAGAGCAGCGGCGGATGAATGGCGAGGCCGAGATCCTGCAGGACCGGGTTGAGGTCGCGGCCTTCGATCGGCGCCGGATTGAGCCGGATGAAGGGGTTCGACGTCGCCAGGATGAACAGGAAGAACGCAGCGCCAATGGCGCCCTGCACGGCCAGCACATTGGCACGCAGCGTCGCCGGCAGGTTGGAGCCGAAAGCCGCGACCAGCGCGCCGAAGAAGGTCAGGATCAGCACCCAGAGCAGCATCGAGCCTTCGTGATTGCCCCAGGTTCCGGTGATCTTGTAGATCATCGGCTGCAGCGAATGCGAGTTTTCCCAGACGCTCGCCACGGAGAAATCGGAGTTCGCGTAGGCACTCGCCAGCGCGACAAAGGACAGCGCCGTCAGCGCGAAGCCGGTCACCGCGACAGGGCCGCCGACGGCCATCAGGCGCTGGTTGTTGAGGCGCGCGCCGAACAGCGGCACGATCATCTGCACCAGTGAGAGCGCAAACGCCAGGACCAGGGCGAAATGTCCGGTCTCAACCATGGTGGTTCCCGCAATTCACTCTTGCTCTCCCACCAGAGTTATTCACTCTTGCTCTCCTGCCAGACGCCCTTGGCCTTCAGCCCGTCGGCCACTTCCTTGGGCATGTAGCGCTCATCATGCTTGGCCAGCACGCTGTCGGCAACAAAGACGCCGTCCGGGCCGAAACTGCCCTCGGTGATGACGCCCTGCTCCTCGCGGAAAAGGTCGGGCAGGATGCCGGTATAGGTGACCTTGACCGATTTGTGCGTGTCGGTGACCGAAAAGGCGACCGTCGCCCCCTGCCCGCGCTGGATCGTGCCTTTTTCGACCAAACCGCCGAGCCTGATGCGCTGGCCGGGCTGGAGGCTCGCCGTGGTGAGGTCGGCCGGCATGTAGAAATAGGAGGCCTTCTGGCCAAGCGCGTAGAAGGTCAGCCCGGTGGCGGCGCCCAGGAAAGCCAACCCGCCGACAATGACCGACAACCGTTTCTGCTTGCGCGTCATGTCTACTCCGTCGCCGTCAGGCCGAGCGAGGCGGCGAAGGCGGTGAATTTCTTGGCTTCGTCACTGCCGGCGCCAAAGACGGCGATGGCGCGACCGAGCGCCTCGCGCGCCTGATCGGCCTTGCCCAGCACGACATAGGAACGAACGAGCCGCATCCATCCTTCCGGGTCGCGCGGATTTTGCCGCAGTTTTTCGTCGAGGCCGGCGACCATCGTGTTGATCATGGCTTCGCGGTCCTGCGGCGACAGGGAGGACGCGGCGTCGATATCCGCGGCGTCTGGCCCCTTCGCGGCGGCACCGGAAGCGACTTCGGGGCTGGCGGATTTGGCCAATGCCTGCTCGACGGCGCCGCGCCACGGTGAATCCGGTGGCAACGTGCCCAGCATTGCCTGCCAAGCCGCGACCGCTTCCTTGTTTCGTCCCTCCTGCGCCAAGGCCATGGCCAGATAGAAGCTGGCTTTCGCATTGGCTGGATCAAGCCTCAGCGCCGCCTCGAAGGCATCTTGGGAATCGGCGGAAACAATGCCGCCTGCCGCACCGGCGATCGCCTCGCCGAGGCCGGCCTGGCGAACAGCGCTGTCGCCGTCGAGGCGGATGGCATTGCGATAGGCGGTCACCGCGTCGGAAAAGCGCTGCATGCGCAGATAGACCGGGGCCAGCACGTCCCATCCCCTGCCATCGGACGGGTTGGCGGCAAGGTGGGCCTCGGCCCGTGCCACCAATTCGTCGACCGAACTGTCGGCCGGGTTCTTGGCCAGCCTTTCGCTGAGCGGCTGAGCCGGCAGGTCGGGCGAGCCGATCCGGCTGTAAACACCCCAACTGATCAGCGGCACCGCCAGCACGGCCACGGTCGCGACAAGCCGTGCCGTGACCGAAGCCTGCCTGGCCGACGCCTTGCCGGCCGTATCCGCATTGTCGAGGCGAAGGATGCGGCGCGCGATTTCGGCGCGGGCCTCGGCCGCTTCCGCCGGCTGGATCAGGCCTCGCGCGGCGTCGCGGTCAAGCTCGGACAGTTGATCGCGATAGACTTCCAGATCATGCTCGCCGCTCGACGACGCGCCCTTGGCGCCCCCGGCCAGCGGCAGCAGCACCGCCAGGCTCGCGCCGAGCGTCAGTAATGCGGCTATGACCCAGAACAGCATGGTTCTTCCAATAACGGCAGAGCCCTGCCCTGCCAACACAGGCATCCTGCGACGCTTTGACGGTCGGCGCGCCGAACGTCCTTGATCGACATCAACCGGCCGGATCCGGTCTGAATCTCAGGTCAGCGGCGTCCAGCTGCCGTCGGCATTGCGGCACGCGGTTCCGCGCGCCGTTACCCCGGCGCCGCCGGTGAACACCGTCTGCGTATACTGGCGGCAGTCTTGCGAACCGACGCGATAGGGTTGGGCCGGAACCACCTCGCCATAGTGGGATGCCTGATCGCCCTTCCACGCCACCTTCTGGCCGCTCGTCGTATATTCGAGCGCCTTGTATTCCGCCTCGAGCGCGTTGCGTTTTTCCGATTCGCTGAGGCCGTTGCCGATCGAGCCGCCAATGAGGCCGCCGTCCATTGCCGAAATGATCGACTTGGTGACCTTGCCGGCTGATGGAGGCGTCGAGGCCGGTGTCGGCGCGAGCGTTGGGCCCTTGCCGCTCAACGTGGAGCAGCCGGACAGGGCCAGCAGGGCGGAAACAAGCGCGACGCGAATCTTCATGCCAACAACCGGTTTTCTTGAGTTGGAGCCTGCCATGGATGCGCCGGGGGCCGCGTCATCGGAGAAGTAGGCGTGGCCATAGTATTGATATTTGTCGGAAATTTGGCCGCCGCCAGCCGCTTCTGGAGCAATCGGTATTGCTCCGGGATCAATCGATAGATCGCCATACCATACGCCGTCCACCGCTGTCGATTGGCCCCGAGAAAGCGTCACTGAAGGCTCCGCAATCGCACCACCGCCTTCAATCCGCCCATGCCGGACCGTTCGAGCGCGAGAACGCCTCCATACTCGTTGACGAGGTCGGCGACAATGGCAAGCCCCAGACCTGTTCCCGGTTTTGTCTCGTCCAGGCGCCTTCCGCGCTTCAGCGCGTCGCGTGCCTTGTCCTCGGGAATGCCGGGACCGTCGTCGTCAATGCTGATCTCGAACAGATTGTCATCCTTGCCGGCCGACGGCGCCACTGTGACCGACACTGCGCTTTTTGCCCATTTCATCGCATTTTCGAGAAGATTGCCGAGCAGTTCCTCGAGGTCCTCGCGCTCGCCGGCAAAGACGATCTCGGTGGCCGGCAGCGACAGCGACAGGCTGGTCTGCGGGTTGAGCTTCTGCAAGACCCGCACCATGCGCTGCACCAGCGGCGCCACCGGCGTGCGGTAGACGACGCTGTCGCGTTGCGCCGCGACGCGGGCGCGCTGCAAATAATGGTCGACCTGTTTCTGCATCGAGGCGGCCTGCTCGGCGATCAATTGTCCCTTGGCGCCGCCAAGCGCCCTGCCTTCGTTAAGCAGCACGGCCAGCGGCGTCTTCAGCGAATGGGCGAGATTGCCGACCTGGGTTCGCGAGCGCTCGACAATGCGTTTGTTGTTTTCGATCAAGGCGTTGGTTTCGTTGGCTAATGGTTCGATCTCGGCCGGGAAGCGGCCGTCGAGCCTTTGCGCTGTGCCTTCGCGCACCATGGCAAGGGCGTTGCGGACCCGGCGCAACGGCTGCAGGCCGAGCAGGATGGCAATGGCGTTGATAGCGATCATGCCGACGCCGAACAGGCTGAGATAAGTCAACAGGCGGCGCTGGAAGGTGGCGATTTCCTGTTCGAGTTCGCTCTGGTTGCCCATGACACGAAAACGCGCGGCGCGGTTCTTGGCATCGAGCACGAATTCGCTCTCGAACACTTCGAGCTGCTCGCCGTCGATGCCTTCGGCCGAATAGCTGCGCTGGAAACTGGCATTGAAGGGCACCTCGGCGACGCTTGGCGACGGGATTTTGCTCGTCATCGACGACGAATGAAGGTCGCCGTGCACGCCTTCCGAGGCCGGCTCGACCGACCAGTACCAGCCTGAATTCGGCTCCGAGAAGCGCAGGTCCCCAAGGTCGGGCGCACCGGTGAGCGCTCCCGTGTCGGAAATGCCGATGGACCCGATCAGGTTGAACAGATGCGCCGACAAAAGGCTGTCGAAGCCGCGCTCGCTGGCCTGGCGATAGAGGGTGGTGATCAAGGTGAAGATGACGACAAGGGTCAGGATCGCCCAGACCGTGGAAAAGGCGATGACGCGGAACGTCAGCGAACGCGGCCACAAACGCAGCGAAAGCGGCGCCCTTGCGGTTGGTTTGAGCGGTTCCGAGTTACGCCTCCGGCTCGCGCATGCGGTAGCCCATGCCACGCACGGTTTCGATCATATCGATGCCCATCTTCTTGCGCAGCCGCCCGACAAAGACCTCGATGGTGTTGGAATCGCGGTCGAAATCCTGATCGTAGAGATGCTCGACCAGTTCGGTCCGCGACACCACCTCGCCCATATGGTGCATCAGATAGGCAAGCAGGCGGAATTCGTGCGAGGTCAGCTTCAGCGGCACGCCGTCGACGTCGGCCTTCGAGGCCTTGGTGTCGAGGCGCAGCGGCCCGCAGGTGAGTTCGGACGAGGCATGGCCGGCGGCGCGGCGGATCAGCGCCCTAAGCCTCGCCAGCACCTCCTCGATGTGGAACGGCTTGGTGACATAGTCGTCCGCGCCGGCATCGATGCCGGAGACCTTGTCGCTCCAGCGGTCGCGCGCCGTCAGGATCAGCACCGGCATCTTGCGGCCGCCGCGGCGCCAGCGCTCGACCACGCTGATGCCGTCCATCTGCGGCAGGCCGATATCAAGCACGACGGCGTCGTAAGGCTCGGTGTCGCCGAGAAAATGGCCTTCCTCGCCGTCAAAGGCGCGGTCGACGACATAGCCGGCGTCGACCAGCGCGTCCGCTATCTGCCGGTTGAGATCCTTGTCATCCTCGACGACGAGTACACGCATGCGGAGATCGATACCTGTTGAAGAGCTTGGCAGATTGAAGACTTGGGCAGATTGAAGACTGGGCAGATATAGGCCGATTCCGGCGGCCTGGGAAACGTGGCCTCGCAAGATGGAAGATTGGGTCAGTTCTGCGGAACCACGATCTCGGAACGGCGCGGACGCTGCCCGTCCTTGCCAGGCACCAGCACGACGATGACGCAGACCGGCTGGCCGCCGCGTGTAGACTGCGAGGCCTTGGCCAGCGTGCCGCCATTCTGCTCGGCCACCTGTTGGCCTATCGCGTAGCAGTCATTCCCGGCGACAACGATCGGATCGTCCTGGTCGGACGCCGCGACCGACGCGGCGCTTGCCTGCGACGCGAACAGCCCGGCAGCACAGAGCGCCAGGGTCGCGGTTCGAAAGTGGGAGCGAAGCGTTTTCATGCCCGGCGTTGTAACGCATCGGTGCTGAACGTGAAATGAACGGTGATCGATGCGAAAACCATGTTCGCTACACCCCTGAAACGCGAGACAACCGAGGGTGATTTCGACGCTCCAACCCGACGAAATCCCGGAAATGCCAGTCTAGACTCCGTTTCGGTCAGATTGAAAGCGTGTCAGGCACTTTCCTGCGTCAGCGCACGAAACCGCAGCAGGCCGTGATGTACGAGAAGATCCTCGTCGTAACGAGCCTCGGTGAATTCAAGTGACAGCCGCGTCTGGCCACGCGGGCCGATCACCAGTGCGGCGTCGACAAGGCGGGCTTTGATGGCATCCATGATGGCAATCGTTTCGTCGTCGCCGTGGGCTTTCGACCAGACATGCAGCGTGATCAGCTGATCATCGTTGTTCTCGGCGCCGGTGTCCCAGTCGAAGGCGCTGGTCTGACCAAAAGTCACGTACGGAAAGGCGGCATTTTCGGTCGCCCGTTCCAGCAGCCCGGCGCCACCAAGCAGCGCAGACAGCGACTTATCGCTTTTGAGCCTTAGAAAAAGTGCCTGCAGCAAATCGCCGGGCGCGGTCATTTGTCGTCCCCCCTCGCCTGTCACGCCTTGTGCAAGCCGTTCGCCATACTGGCAAATTCGCGCAGCGTAGCCGGCTCGACAAGTCTGCGCCATATCGCATGATTCGCCTCGCCGCGATCATGATCGCCGATCATCTCGAAAATACGACTCTGTTATGAACAGATTGCCATGCCGAGCAACCTTGCGGAACCAATCTGCTCAGCCAGCTGATTGCCCGAGCGCCTTGCGGCAAAGGGACAGCAGAGCCATATCGGAATCCCCAGGACCAAGGATCGAAATTCCGAACGGCAGCCCCTCGGTCAGTCGAAGCGTTGAGTGAAGCGAGGAGACTGGCCGGTTCGGCCGCGTCTCGGTGCGGTTTGTCTAGTGCCCGGCGCGCTGCCTGGTGACCACACTGCGCACCGCCAGCACCAGCACGGTGATGATGATCAGGATCACCGAGAGCGCGGCGATCGCCGGGTCGATGTTGTCGCGCAGGCCCATCCACATCAGACGCGGCAGCGTGATGGCGTTGACCGAGGTGATGAACAGGGTGACGCCGATCTCTTCCCATGAGAGCACGAAGGAGAGAAGGGCCGCGGTGATGATGCCGAACTTGATGTTGGGCATGATGATGCGGGTGGCGCGCTCCCAGACAGTTGCGCCAAGCCCCCTCGCCGCAAGGTCGATGCGCCGATCGAGCTGGCTGAGCGAGACCAGGATCAGCACCGTGGCGAAAGGCACCGTCATCACCGAATGCGCCATGGCGACGCCGAGCCAGGTGTCGTAGCCGAAGAAGGAACTCATGCCCGATACCGAGGTCAGCAGGAAGTAGAGCGTGATTGCCGAGACCACCGGCGGCACCACCATCGGCAGCAGCACGAAACCGACGAGCGCGGCAGTAAAGCGCGGCTGGAACATCCAGACGCCGAGGCTGAAGCACAGCGCGAGCACGGTGGAAAAGGCGCTGCTGACGACGCCGATGCGGATCGAGAGCAAGATCGAGTCGATCCAGCGCGGATCCTCGATCAATGCCCTGTAATGGCGCAGCGACAGTTCGCCCGATGGCATCGCCAGCATGCGGCTCGGCGTCAGCGACACCGGGATAACGGCAAGCAGCGGCATCAGCAGGAACAGCGCCACCAGCACGGCGATGACTAGCGAGACGGGCCCGGGGCGATAGGTCGGCATCAGATCAACTGCTTCGGTTTGACGTAGCGAAACAGCAGTGCCATCAGCGCGCCGACGAACAGCACCAGCACGACGCTGATCGCCGCCCCAAGCCCCCAGTCCGGGCTCTGAAATATCCTGAGATAGATCAGTTCGGCGATCATGACGCTGCGGCCACCGCCAAGGATCGCCGGCGTGACGAAGAAGCCAAGCGAGAAGACGAACACGATCAGCGCCGAGCCGATGATGCCGGAGCGTGTCATCGGCACTAACACTGTCCAGAAGGTTCGCATGCGGCTGGAGCCGAGGCCGCGCGCCGCAAGCAGCACCCGGTCATCAAGGCTGCGCATGGCGGACGCCAGCGGAAACACCGCGAACGGAATGAGGAAATGCGTCATGCCGACGACGACGCCGAATTCGTTGCGCACCAGCGTCAGCGGTTCGGAGATGAAGCCGATCGATTGCAGCCAGGTGTTGATCAGGCCGCGATTGGACAAAAGCGCCACCCAGCCGAAGGCGCGCGTCAGCACCGAGATCCAGAACGGCACCAGGATGCAGAATTCGGCGATGAGGCGCTGCGCCGGGCTGCCGCGCACCCAGACGACCGTGATGGCATAGGCGGCGGCGACGGATACAACAGTGACGATGGCCGCGATGCGCAGCGTGCGGATGAACACCGACTGCACCAGATCGTCGGTGAGCAACGCCTGGTACTGGCCAAGCCCTGGCGTCGGCAGAGTGAAACTCCACTTCACCACGCCGAGGAACGGCCAGGCATAGGCCAAGATGAGGAACAGGAGCAGCGGCGCCATCAACAGCGCCGCGCCCATCCTGTCGGAGAGAACGCCTCTCATCTCAGATCATCATCCCGCTCTCAGGCGGAGATGATCTTGGTGTATTCGTCGAGCGCCGCGCCGTAGTTCTTGGCGTACCAGTCCATGTCGAGCGCGATCTGCTTCTTCATGTTCTCGGGATCGACGGGGTTGATACGCTTCTTGTCGGCTGGGATCAGCGCGTCGGTGGCCGGATTGGCCGGGCCCTGACCGAGCTTGTCGAACATGACCAGCTGCTTTTGCGGATCCTGGGCGCTGGCGATGAACTTCATCGCCGCGTCCTTGCCGCCGGGGTTGTTCTTGAGCACGGCCAGCGCGCCGGGCGAGATCAGGCCCTGGTCCCAGATGAACTTGATCTTGCCGCCAGAATCCTGCTCGATCAGCGAAGCGCGGGTCGACCAGACGATGGCCATCGAGGCTTCGCCATTGAGCAGCACGCTCTGGCTCTCGGCGCCGCCACCCCAATAGGCGACGACGTTTTCCTTGAAGGCGGCGATCTTGTCATGGGCCCGCTTGAGGTCGAGCGGGTAGAGCGACGCCGGCGCGATGCCGTCGGCCAAAAGGGCCGCTTCCCAGCTCGACACGCCCCATTTGTAGAGCGACCGCTTGCCGGGGAACTTCTTCACGTCGAAGAAGTCGGCCATGCCGGTCGGTGCGTCCTTGCCGTACTTTTCGGAATCATAGGCGATGACGTAGGAGAAGAAATAGGTCGAAGCGGCATACTCCCAGCCGAAGCCGGGCCGCATCTTGGTCTTGTCGACGATCTTGTAGTCGATCGGCTCCAGTGCGCCCTGAGCGCCGAGCGTGATGGCCGAAAACGGATCGACGTCGACCAGATCCCAGGTCGGCGCGCCGCTCTTGAACTGCGCCGAGATGGCGCCTTCGGTCGGGCCTGAGCCATCCATCTTGACGGTGATGCCGGTGTCCTTGGTGAAAGCCTGGCCGTAGGCGGCATCATAGGCGGTGATGGCATCGCCACCCCAATTGACCAGCACCAGTTCCTTGGCCGCGGCAAAGGCACCGGTCGAGCGCAGCAGCATCGGCGTGCCGGCAAGCACGAGGGCCGCAAGCTGCGTGAACTGGCGGCGCGAGATCTCGCCGCGTCTCGTCCTTTCGGACAGCGTTTCGATGGCCTGTTTCTTGGTGTCGTTCATGTCAGTTCCCCTTTGTTTTCGTTGATTTCAGTCCGGAAGCCGGTGCGGCAGATCAGGCCGCGCCGGTGCTCATTGTCCTCCGTCCGGAAGGAGGAAACCCTTTTCCGCCGGCCAGGTCAGCCAGACGGAATTGCCTTTGCTCAGTGCTGCGGCGGCGACTTCGTTCGGCACCGAGACGGTCACCTTGGCGCCCTGGCGTGTCGTAAGATCAAGCTTGGTCGCCGCACCCAGATAGGTGGAGGCGATGGCTGTCGCCGCGATGCCATTCTCGCCGGCGGCCGCTTCGCGCGCGATCGACATGTGTTCGGGCCGGATCGCCAGGATGGCGTCGCCACGGACTTTCTCGGCCTTGCAGTGCATATTGACCGCGCGGTCCTCGCAAAGGCCCGTCGAGCCATTGTCGGCGGGTTTGACCCCTTTCAGCGGCAGCATGTTGATCTCGCCGAGGAACTCGGCGACGAAGCGGTTGTCCGGCCGGTCGTAGACCTCGTCCGGTGCGCCGACCTGCAGCAGCTTGCCGTGATTGAAGATGGCGACGCGTGACGACAGCGCCAGCGCCTCGCTCTGGTCGTGGGTGACGAAGACGAAGGTGGTGCCGGTTTCCTGGTGCAGGCGCTTCATCTCGGCCTGCATCTGGCCGCGCAGGCTCTTGTCCAGCGCCGAGAACGGCTCGTCGAGCAACAACACACCCGGCTCGAACACCAGCGCACGGGCCAGCGCCACGCGCTGCTGTTGGCCGCCGGAGAGCTGCGAGGGCAATTTCTTCTCATGCCCGATCAGCCCGACGCGCTCGATCATCTCGCCGACGCGCTTCTTGATGTCGGCGGCCGATTTCTTGCGCACCTTGAGCGGGAAGGCGATGTTGGCCTCGACGCTCATATGCGGGAACAGCGCATAGCCCTGGAACACCATGCCGGCGGCGCGCTGTTCGGCCGGGCGGTCGGTGATGTCGGTGCCGTCGCTGAAAAGCTTGCCTTCGGTCGGCTGCACGAAGCCGGCCAGGATCATCAGGAAGGTGGTCTTGCCCGAACCGGAGGGGCCGAGCAGCGTCAGGAACTCGCCGCGGCCGATATTGAGCGACAGATTGTCCAACGCACGGAACGAGCCGAAGCTCTTGCCGATTCCGATTGCCTTGATCTCTGCGGCCCGGCCGGGTTGCTGCATCCTGCCTCTTCCTCAGTCCCGAGTGAAATCGTAGGCAGGGTCGCGGCTCACCGCAACCGAATAGTTTTCGCCTGATCGGCAAATTTGATTCACGTCTGGAAGGTGGGGCGCGTCTAATCTCTCCATCGAGGGGAGATTAGAGTCTGTTCTCCGACAGCTTCGCCCTCAGCCAGTCACTGAAGGCGTTGAGCACGGGATGGCCGGCCTTGGCATGCTCGAAGACCAGGAAATATGAGCGTGGCGAAGGCACGGACGCTTCAAACGGCTTGACCAGCCGGCCTTCGCTCAAGGCCCGGCGGCCGGTCAGTTCGTCGCCCATGGCAATTCCCTGTCCGGCGACCGCCGCCGAGAAGACGAGGTTCATGTCGGAAAAGAAGATACCACCTTCGGTATCGGGGTTTTCCACCTTGGACAGCGCCAGCCAGCGCGCCCAGTCCTCGGTATCGCCGAGATGCAGCAGGTTGGCGCGCAACACGTCGGCGGGTTTGGAAAATCCGCCGACCTTGTTGAGCAGTGTCGGGCTGCAAAGCGGCGTGAAGTGGACTTCGCAAAGCAGTTCCACCGCCCGGTTCGGCCAGTTGCCGACGCCAAAGGCGATGAAGGCATCGGCGTCCGGATTCGAGACGTCGTCGAGCCGGCGCGGCGTCAGCACCGACAGCGCCACGTCAGGGTACATCTGCTGGAATTCACCGATATGGCTGCACAGGAACATCGAGGCGAAGCCGGGAGGGCAGGAGATGGCGAAGGAGCCGCCGACGCCGGCGCCGCTGTTTTGCGCCCCCGCGTCGCCGAGCACGGTCAGCGCCTTCCTGACATCGGCCGCGTAGCGCTGGCCGCGCGGCGTCAGCGCCACCCCCTTGCCGATGCGTTGCAAGAGATCGAAGCCGAGATCGCGCTCCAACAGCCGCAACTGATGGCTCACCGCGCTGCGGGTGAGGTGCAGTTCGTCGGCGGCACGCCAGACGCTGCCGTGGCGGGCGAAACTGTCGAGGGCGCGCAGCGCCTGTGTGGATGGAATTCTCAAGAGGTGAACCGAATTTGCACGAACCGGGAAAACATATCACTTTTTAGCGAACCGCTTCACTGCTTTCTTTGAGGCATGGACAAACCGGTGACGACATCGGCGCAAGAGACGGCCCTTGCCTGCCTCGACGGCATCCAGCCGCTGCTGTCGGCGTGGACGCGCACCATTTTCGATTTCGGCGAGACTGCCTGGCGCGAATATCAGTCGGCCGCCTGGTATGTGGAGCGACTGAAGCGCGAGGGTTTTGCCGTCGAGGAAGGTTCCGGCGGCATGCCGACCGCCTTTTGCGCCCACTGGACGAATGGCGACGGGCCGACCATCGGCATGTATGCCGAATATGACGCGGTGCCCGGCAACTGCCAGGATGCGGTGACGGTGAAGCAGCCGCGGCCCGGCCTTGGCGTCGAGGCCGGCGGCCACACCGATCCGCATTCGGGGTTGGGCATGGCAAGCCTGGGCGGCCTGCTCGCCACCAAGGCGGCGATGCAGCGGCACGGCATTCCAGGCACGCTGCGCTTCACCGGCGAACCCGCAGAAAAGGTGCGTGGCTCGAAGCCGATCCATGCGGCGAAGGGCTATTATGACGGCCTTGCCGGCATGATCTCGTTCCATCCCTTCTACATGCTGCCGCTCTGCAACACGGCGCGCTGGGACACGCATTGCGGTGCCGCCTACGCATTGATCTACCGCTTCATCTGCGACGAACCCGAAAACTGGGTTCGCGCAGGCGACGGCGCGCCGATCCCGCAGGCGCATTCGGCGGTCCGCGCCCCCGGCGCCAACGACGCGCTGATGACGATGTACATGGCGTCCAAGGCGCTGCGCGATTCCATGCTGCCGCATCAGGGCGGCTGGTCGATCAGCGAAGCAATCCTGACCGCCGGCCAGGCGACCGCTGACAATCTGCCGGCGGGGTTGGCCGAGATCCAATACATGATCCGCGTGCCGACCATCGGCATGGCCGAGCAGGTGACCGCCGTGCTCGACCGCAATGCGGCGGCGGCTGCCACGATGAGTGGCTGCCGATACGAGCGCCACTGGGTGTCGAAGTCGCGCCCCGGCTTGGCCAATCACGCCATAGCCGAGATCGCCTATGAAGCACTGTCGACGGTCGGCCCACCCCATTGGGACGAGGCCGCCAGGGCGATCGGGCGCGAAATCCAGGTCAATGCCGGGGCTGCCGCGACCGAAAACCCGTTCATCGACGAGTTGGAGCGGCTGATTTCGCCAAAGGAAGCGGAAGCAATCCTGCGTCGCGATCTGCCGCCGTCGCAGGTGAATTCAACCTCCGACGACTATACCGACATGAGCTGGCATGCGCCGACCGCGCGCTTCTATGTCGCCCGTCCCGCGCTGCGCTCGGCGAATGGCCACGCCTATCCGTCCTGGGTGATGAATGCGCTGGGCGGCATTTCCGCCACCATCGACCCGATGGTCATTTGTGCGGCCAAGACGGTCGCGCTGGCGGCGCTACGGCTGCTCGAGGACAAGACCGCCCGCGATGCGGCGATGGACGAATTCGTCTCTCGCACAGGCGGCGGCGTTGGCGGTTCGAACTGGATCGCGCCGCTGTGCGACTACGAACCGCCGATCAACTTCCGCTGGCCGGAATATGTCACCA
This sequence comes from Mesorhizobium huakuii, assembly GCF_014189455.1. Taxonomy (NCBI): domain Bacteria; kingdom Pseudomonadati; phylum Pseudomonadota; class Alphaproteobacteria; order Hyphomicrobiales; family Phyllobacteriaceae; genus Mesorhizobium; species Mesorhizobium huakuii. Next base: position 5,119,085 of record NZ_CP050296.1, on the reverse strand, counting down.
CCCAGCGCGGCCGCGACTGGTGGATCCCAAGCCATGCATGACCCGACCAACTCTTGAGAACAAGCCCACGAGGAGAACCCCATGACCGTTCATGATCGCATCGTCGCCGAGCCGTTTTCGCTGCAGCGCCGCAATCCGGCCGGCGGCACCAAGCCGCTGACATCATGGGGCTTCGCCAACGAGACCGACGTGCTGACCGATGTGCTGCTCGGATCGCCGAACTTCCTGCGCCATCTGTCGACCAGTTCGCTGTCGCGCAAACATCTGCGCGAGGCACCCTGCAACGTCCAGATCGCGCAGGCGCAGCACAAGGACCTGGTCGCCGCCTATGAGCATTTCGGCGTCAACATCCACTGGCACGAGCCGACGCCGGAACTGCCAATGCAGGTCTATTCCCGCGATTCCAGCGTGATGACGCCCTACGGCGCCTTCATCACCGCCATGGCCAATTGGTGGCGGCGCGGTGAGAATTACGCGGCGATCCGCACCTATGAAAAACTCGGCATCCCGATCTACGACATGGTCACCGCCGGCACGTTCGAAGGCGGCGACTTCAACGTCATCGAAGAAGGCGTGGTGCTGATCGGCTGCGGCGGCGCCCGCACCCAGGAAGAAGGCGCCCGCCAGGTCCAGGCCTGGTTCGACAAGGAAGGCTGGGAAACGCGGCTCGCCTTCATCGACGAATATTATGTCCATATCGACCTGATGGTGGTGCCGATCGCGGAAAAGCTCACGGCCGTCTGCCTCGCCTGCACCGAACCCGGCATCGTCGACTGGCTGAAGGGCAAGGGTCACGAGATCATCGATGTCCCCTTCCAGGACACGATGGCGCTCGGGTGCAACTTCATGTCGCTCGGCAAGGACAGGGTGATCGCCCCGACCTCCAGCCAGACGCTCATCGGTCAGCTCAAGGCGCGCGGCTTCGAGGTTGCGGCTGTCGACATGAGCGAGATCTCCAAGACCGGCGGCGGCATCCACTGCATGGCGCAGGCGCTGAAGCGCGAAGCGGCCTGATTGGCCAAGAACGGCAAACCACCCTCGCCCGCCGGATCGGAAATCTGGTGGGCGAGCGACCATCTCGCCAGTTGCCTGCCTTTTCCATCGACAAACCTTGCGGCTGTGTCCTTGCCGCCCTTGTGAGCATCCACAAATGGATGAATAGTCGGGACAGGGCGCCGCCCTGAAATTGCCGGCTTGCGGTTTTCAGGTCACGCCACAGTCGAGCCGGGTTTTTGAATGGTCAGCCCTGAACCGCGCAAGAGAAGAGGTCCGATCGCGTCGCGCCTTCTGGCGCTGGACGCCTGGATCGATTCCTCGCTCTACGAGATCGGGTTCAAGGCGCGGCAGTTCTGGGAGGCCGCGACGATCTTCTCGCGGCGCTTTCGTCTCAAGGGCTGGCGGCGCGGCATCATCGAGATTTTGAGCGAAGGTTTCACGCTGGGCGCCGGCGGCATCGTAGTGATGCTGGCGCTGGCCATTCCGGCTTTCCAGGATACGGCCGGCGACTGGCGCGCCCAGGGCGATTTCGCCGTCACCTTCCTCGACCGCTATGGCAACGAGATCGGCCAGCGCGGCATCATCCAGCGCGATTCGGTGCCGGTCGACGAGATGCCGGACCATGTCATCAAGGCGGTGCTGGCCACCGAGGATCGGCGTTTCTTCGACCATTACGGCATCGACGTGCTCGGCCTTTCGCGCGCCATCTTCGAGAATGTGCGGGCGAATTCCGTCGTTCAGGGCGGCTCCAGCATCACCCAGCAATTGGCCAAGAACCTGTTCCTGACCAATGAGCGAACGTTCGAGCGCAAGATCAAGGAAGCCTTCCTGTCGCTGTGGCTCGAAGCCAATCTGTCGAAGAAGGAAATCCTGCAGCTCTATCTCGACCGCGCCTATATGGGCGGCGGCACGTTCGGCATCGAGGCGGCGGCGGATTTCTATTTCGGCAAGAGCGTCAAGGATCTCAACCTTGCCGAGGCGGCGATGCTGGCCGGCCTGTTCAAGGCGCCGACCAAATACGCCCCCCACATCAACCTGCCGGCGGCGCGTGCGCGCGCCAATGTGGTGCTGTCCAATCTGGTCGATTCCGGCTTCATGACCGAGGGCCAGGTGTTGCAGGCAAGGTTGCATCCGGCTGACGTCGTCGACCGCGGCGAACAGAAGAGCCCAGACTATTTCCTCGATTGGGCCTTCGACGAGGTCAAGAAGATCGCCAAGCCCGGCCAGCACTCGCTGGTCGCCCACACCACCTTCGACGCCAACATCCAGAAGGCGGCGGAAGAGTCCGTCGAGTTCCACCTGCGCCAGTTCGGCAAGGAGTACAACGTCACCGAAGGCGCCGTGGTGGTCATCGAGACCAATGGCGCGGTGCGGGCGATCGTCGGCGGCCGCGACTACGGCGCCAGCCAGTTCAACCGCGCCACCAAGGCGCTCCGCCAGACCGGTTCGTCCTTCAAACCCTATGTCTACGCCACGGCGATGGAACACGGTTTTACGCCGAACTCGATCATATCAGGCGGCCCGATCAGCTGGGGCAACTGGTCACCGCACAATTACAGTGGCGAATCAGCCGGCAACATCACGCTGATCATGGCGATGGCCAAGTCGATCAACACCGTACCGGTGCGGCTGGCCAAGGACCATCTCGGCATCGCGCCGATCAAGGCTATGGCCGAGGCGATGGGCGTGGAATCGCCGCTCGAGGCGCACAAGACGATGGTGCTCGGCACTTCGGGCATGACCGTGATGGACCAGGCGACGGGCTACAGCGTGTTCGCCCAGAACGGCTTCGTCGGTTCCAGGCACGGCATCACCCAGCTCGTCACCCGCACCGGCGACGTGGTGTATGACTGGACCAAGGATGCGCCGCCGCCGCACCGGGTGCTCTCCGAGCAGGCGCTGAAATCCATGAACACCATGCTGGCGGCCGTGCCGGTGATGGGCACGGCACGGCGGGCGCAAATTCCCAACATCGTCGTCGCCGGCAAGACCGGCACGACGCAATCCTATCGCGATGCCTGGTTCGTCGGCTTCACCGGCAACTACACGGCGGCCGTGTGGCTGGGCAACGATGATTTCACCCCGACCAAGAACATGACGGGCGGCTCGCTGCCGGCGATGGTTTGGCAGCGCCTGATGGTCTACGCGCACCAGAACATCGACTTGAAGCCGATCCCCGGCATCGACAAACCCTTCGTCGACGAGGAGATCGCGGCCAAGGCCGCGGAAGCGCAGAAGAAGAGCGATGAACAGGCCGCGACCGACGCGGCCGCCGAACGCCCGGCGGTGCTGTCCAGCCGGACCACGCAGACGCTGAGGGACATGACGCAGCTGTTCCAGTCCGCCCCCAAACTCAACGCCCCCACCCCGCCCGAAACGCTTTCGGCGCTTTGACATCTGTCCGGCGCGGGCCAGGCCAATACGCAAATCCATCACGCCCGCTTGCCACAAGGCCCCGCGCCGCGATATCCCCGAGCCGCACTCCTTCATTCACCGGCCCTTCATGCTCAAGAATGCCTTCCTGATGCTGCTTTCGCTTGCCATAGCCATTGGCGGCGGCGGCGCCAGCGTCTGGTATGCGCTGAAGATCCAGGACGGCGTCGGCGCAATCCGCATCGGCCAATGGACCGCCTTTCCCGACATCGGCACGCCGGCCGCCGACCCCTACTCCAAGGCGCGCGTGGCGCGCGAGGGCGTGCTTGCGCTCGGCCGCGCCGAAGGCCTGTCCTTCGTCGCGGAAAATGACGCTGCCGGCGACCAGCTCAAGCGGGAATGCAGCTACAGAATAGAGGGCGGATTTCCGACCGCCCGCTTCTGGACGCTCTATGCCGCCGATCAGTCGCTTGGCGTCGTCGAGACCGGTAAGCCGCGACTTGCAGCACTTCAGTCCTACGAGGTGCTGCGCCAGGCCGACAATTCGGTGATCATTTCGGTCGGCCATCACCCAATGTCCGGCAACTGGCTTCTGACCGACGGTTCCGGGCGGATGTATTTCGTCCTGACCTTCTACGACACGCCGATCGCCAGCAGCACCGGCCTGTCGGACGTGTCGCTGCCCAGGATCCTGAAGGCCGGCTGCGATGCGTAGTGTCCTGGCCGCGCTGCGCAGGCTTTTCCATGCCGTCCTGCTCGGCCTGGTCGGTGCCGGCATCGTGCATATCGTCGTGCTGCTTCTGGTGCCGGAATTTTCGGAACGCGACGCCTGGTCGCGGCTGTCGATGGCATCCGATCTCTACCGGATGAACCGGCTCGATGCCGAGGCGGGTGGCGCGCCGGTGGTGAAATCGGTCGACCCGCTGTTCTATGCCACGGCCTGCCGTTTCGACCTCGAGGAAGGCATGGTCCGCATCAAGGCGCCGGGCAATGTCCCCTTCTGGTCGGTGTCGGTCTATGACCGCAACGGCCACAACATCTATTCCTTCAACGACCATACGGCGACCGGCGGCAAGCTCGATGCGGTCGTGCTGACGCCGGCGCAGATGATCGACGTGCGCAAGGACTTGCCCGAGGATTTGCAAGGAGCGATCTTCGTCGAAGCGCCGATCGACGAGGGCATCTTCGTCATCCGCAGCTTCGTGCCGGACGACAGCTGGGCGCCGATCGTGTCGCGCTTTCTCGATCAGAGTTCCTGCGAGCTGCAGGATTTCTAGGTCAGTTCATCAGAGCCCAAGGCCAAACGGCCTGACGGATCAGGTCGCGGCTTCAGCAAGGCTCAGTGGTGCGGCACCGGTGTCCGTGGCGATCCCGGCTTATCGGGCCCGACAGGCCGCGCCTCGCCGGTGCTGGACCGCTCATAGCGGATGCCGGGAAAGATGATCACCGCCGCCGGTATTTCGGTGGTTTGCTTGGCTCGATTGGTCGGTGCCGCACGCGGCACGAAAGACAGTACCATGCCCATGATTCGCGCATTCCTCTCGGTTTCCCCGGAGCACAACGCAACGCCTCCAAATATCATTAAGGCAGGCAGAGGGTTAACGGAGCGCTAACGGATCGTCGCTAACTTGATCTTTGTTCTTGGCGATCGCGAAACCGACGTAGTCCGGTTGAGCATGATCAAGGCTGTGTATCGAGTATCGGGTATCCTTCGTGTCATCTTCGGACTTCAGGCAAATCGCGATACGAACGGAATCGGGCAAGGCCGAAAGGCTGTTCCGCGCCGCGGTGTCGGCGTTCTGCTCGCTGACCCGCCCGTCGCGCCGCGAGATCGGCCAGCTCGAAGACCTGACGCTGCCCCTGTTCGACGATGTGTCCGTCGAATCACGGCGCTACGTGGCCGCCGCCCTTTCCGAATGCGAATATGCCCCCGCGGCACTCGTGCGGCGCCTGTGCGAAGAACCGGTCGACATTGCCGCGCCGCTGCTGATCCGCTCGCGCGCCGTCAGCGATATCGACCTGATCGCACTGATCGGCCGGCATGGGCTGCCGCATGCGCGCGCCATAGCGCGCCGCAAGGACCTGAACCCGACCATCGCCGATCTGATCAGGGTGCTCGAACGGCCGACACTGGTGCGGGTGCGCGATCCGGAGGTGCAAGCCCCGCGGCACCAACCGACGCGGTCGCAAGAGCGGAAGCGGCCGAAGCCAGTGCGACAGGGCAACAGTCCGCCGGCACTGCCGCCGAGAATGCGCGGCGCAGGCTGCGCTCCATGATGCGCACCGGCGACGAAGCATCGGCGGCGAAGGTCGATGCGTTCCCTGGCGCGGATACCTATGTCAAACTGCGCGAGACGGCGCTGACGGGAAACGCCGCTTTCTTCCAGACCGCGCTTGCGGACGCCCTCGACATTGATTTCTCGACCGCGCGATCGCTGATCGCCAACCAGAACTATGCCCCACTGCTTGCGGCGCTGCGCTCGCTCGACTTCAGCGAGGACCGGGCTTTCCTGATCACGGTCGCCATCTATCCCAGCCTGTTCCCGCATCCGCAGGCCATCCGCACCTATCTCGACCGTTACCGCCTGCTGCATCGCGATGTGGCGCTGGACCGGGTGCGGGGCTGGAAAGCCGAGACCTTGTCCAGGATGGTCCGTGACGCCGCGCCCACAGACAGCGAAAACCGCAAGGCGTCGAACAGCGACGAAGCCGCCGCGCCCGACCTCAGGGCGTCTTCACGGAAATAAGCTCCTCGACGGGAACGGTGCCGCCCTCGATCTCGACCACCCAGATGTCGGGATCGAACTTCTTTTCCCTCTCAAGACGGGCATCGAGCACGGCCGGATCATCGCCGGCGGCGAGAAGGCTGAAGAAACGGTCGTCGGGCTTGGCCGAATCGTAGCTTGTCTGCGGCGCCGGCCCGTAAAGGGCGACGTCACCCAGCCTGCCCCGCGCCAGCACGAAAACGGCACCGGCCTCGGTCGCGCCACGGTTGACCACGGCAGCAAATCCGCCGGCGCCGAAAACCCGGCGCACCAAGGCAGAGACCCACAGATCCGATGTGACGCGCATGAGACAACTCCGAAAGCGTGCGGCTATCTAGCGATATTTCCGCCGCTCCGCGAGCCGTCGGTTTCAGGCCTCAGTTGGTCAGGCCGATCTCGCGCATCTTGACGTAGACGATCTCGTCGGGCTCGCCGGTCTGCGGCAGTCCGAACAGCGACTGGAATTCCTTGATCGCCGCCTTGGTGCGCGCGCCGACGACACCATCCAGCTGCATGTCGTCATTGCCGAAGGCCTTGAGACCGGCCTGGATCTTGACGATGCGGGGGTCGGGTCCCTGGGTCGGAGCGGCATCCGTCTGCCCGGAATTTGTCTGCAAGGACACCGGAACGGCGGCCGGCGCCACGTCAGGACGAGGCTGCGGTTTCGGCACGGCAGCGGTCTTCGGCGTTGCGCCAAGCTGATCCAGCAGTAGCGCGTCGATCTCGCCGGAAGCGTTGAGCCCGACCTTCTGCTGATAGGCTTGGATGGCCTTGCGCGTGTTGGGGCCGGAAATGCCGTCGACCGTGCCGGAATAGAAGTCGAGATCCTTCAATATGCCTTGCACCTGCTCGACCACCGGATCGCCCTTCATCGGGGCGGGCGCCGTATTGGGTCGTACGATGTTGATCGTGGTCTCCGGCTCGTCGGCAGCCGTGTGCGGAAAACCCTGGAAGTGGCGGGTGGCGAAGAATGCCCCGGCATGCGGGAAGGGCTGATACCACAGCGCATTGGCCGAGACATAGAACAGCGTCACCAGGAATGCCGTCGACCCGCCGACCAGCACGGGATTGCGCGAAATCATCCCGCCGACGGCGATGGCGCCGTCCTGAAAGGCATTGCTGCGGCGTTTGACCGCCTTAGGCTGTTTTGCGGAGCGAGCCATTTCTGTCCCCTTTCGCCCTCGTCACCGGCATCGTCAGCACCCCTACCTGGTTCGCCGGGCGCCCCTTCGGCCCGTTGACCGGCAGGCTGATGGTCACCGTGGTGCCCTCGCCCGGCATGCTTTCGATCGACATGGTGCCTTCGTGCAGTGCCACCAGCCCCTTCACCAGTGACAGGCCAAGGCCGGTCCCCTCGAAACGGCGGGTATAGTCGTTGTGGATCTGCGTGAAGGGCTTGCCGAGATTGGCGAAATCCTCCTCGGCAATGCCGATGCCGGTATCCCTGACCCAGAAATGCAGGCGCGAACCGATCCGCTTGGCGCCGACGACGACATCGCCGCCGTCGGGCGTGAACTTGATCGCATTGGAGACGAGGTTGATCAGGATCTGCTGCACGGCGCGGCGATCGGCATTGATGTCGCCGGCGTCGGGTGCGATCTGCGTCTGCAGGTCGATATTCTTGGCCTGAGCCTGCAGCCGCATCATCGACTGGCACATGTCAACGGCTTCCATGAACCGGAACGGCTCCGGTTCCGCCGCGTAGGCGCCCGATTCGATCCTCGATACGTCGAGTATGGATGTCACGACGGCCAAAAGATGCTGGCCGGAATCCCGCACCAAGGTGACATATTCCTTCTGGCGCGGATCCTTGAAGGCGCCGAACATCTCATGCAGCAGCATGTCCGAGAAGCCGATGATGGCGTTCAGCGGCGTGCGCAGTTCATGGCTGACCACCGCCAGGAACCGGCCCTTGGCCACTTCGGCGGCAGCCGCCGTCTCATTGGCCTGCGCGAGGTCCTCACGCAGCCGGGCCGTCTCGTCATTCTCACGCAGGACCAGCGTGAAGACGTCGCTCTGTTCCTCGCCACGCAGCAGCTCGAGCAGGAACGGCCGATAATTGTCGGCCATCGAGCGCGTGTCATTCTGGCCATTGCCGCTCTGCGGCAGCCTGATGCGCAATTCGAGGCGGCGCGAGGCAGCACCGTCGCGCATGTCGGCCAGGGCGCTGAGATAGGAGACACGGTCCGACAGGTGGACGCGGTCGAAGAGGCCGGTTCCGGAAAGCAGTTCCGGCGGCAATTTCAAAAGCGTGCGCGCCTTGGCGGAGGCGTCCAGGACTTCACCATGGCGAGCGATCCGCAGGACCACCGCGTCGATAATGTCTTCCAGCCGGTCGCCGGTATCCAGCGTATCAGCCGCACCGGCGCTATCGCGAAACGCCGATAGGCGCGGGATCAGCGTCAGCGCCCAGGCCAGCGGCACCAGCCAATGCCAGGCGGCGATCTGCGCGCCCACGAAGGGCAAGAAGGCCGCAGCCAGAGGCTGAAGGGCAATGGCGGCAATGGCCGAGACCGCTCCCCACAGGGCCGCGCGTCGCGACGCGCCGATCCACCAGGCTTCGAAGGGCAGCGCCACGGCAAGCATGGCGACAGGAGAACTCAACCCGCCGGCGGCGGCGATCAGACCGCCAAGCGAAACAGCCGCCATCGCCAAGGCGATCGGCGCCGCCGCGCCATCTTGCCGGTCGCCGCCACCAGCAAGGCGACGAACCAGCACAGACCGAAGGCCGCGAAGATGGCGGCCACGGTCACCGCGGCACCCATGCCTGATGTCACCAGCGTGACCGCGGCACCGGCGGCAAAGAACGGCGCCGCCAGCATGACGCCGATGAAGCGGCGCTGGCGCTCGCGGCCGCTCTGCCCGAGAATCGAGGGATGGACCATACGTTCGCAGCCGGCGGCAATCGCGCCAGGCAATTCAGCGTATCTGGCCTTGATCGGCATCAACTCAACGCACTCGCACTCGTCGTGAACAGCTCTGCTTTTGCAGATTGTTTTGATTGGCTCTGAAACTCTCATCCAGCGTTTAAGGAATGGATAAGGCAGCGCCGACCAAAGCCCGGCCTGTGGCAAATATCGGGATGGCAGGGGCCGAAAACCCGGGCAAATGCCGCCATAGTAAATGGAGGGTTATCTCCTGACGCCTGCCGGGAGCGGACCACGTACGGAGGGAGAACCGCCCAAACTTCAGAAAACCGCAATAGAAACAATCCGATAGATGGTTATCAAAAGGTGTCGAAAATCGTCCCGATATGAAACAAATCCACGGCAAAACGCTTCGTTTCGAATTTGCCTAAAATTTGAGGAAAATTCTCTGCGAACGTGCAAGCCGTCCTTTGTGCCTGTGTGCCAACATCCTGCCCATAAAAGAGGTCATGCCGTGTGATGCATGATCCGGTCACGACGAGAGGCAAGGCATGTTCTTCCTGATAAGAATGGCTTTCTGGTTTTCACTGGTGCTGCTGGCGCTGCCGCTGAGCGTCGGTTCCGACGAGCCGGGCCAGGAAAGCGTCGGGCCGATCCAGGCCCTGTTCGCGGCACGCGACGCGGTGGGCGACATTGCCGGCATCTGCGAACGCAAGCCCGATGTCTGTGAAACCGGCAAGTCGGCGATGCACACCATCACCGCCCGCGCCAAGGAAACCGCCAAGATCGCGGCCGCCATGCTGGACGACAAGTCCGCTGGCCCCGACACCTCGACAATGACGGGCAGCGTGCCGCAAGAGGTTGTCCTGCCCGAGACCGTCAACCTGCCGATAAAGAATTAAGCCGTTTCGACGGCGCACCGCGGAGTCGTCTGCCCTCTCGACGCCCGCGGTGTCCTTGTTTTTTCCGTGACGCGGCGCCGCTGCGTGACTATATCCGGGTTATGACGACCACGATCCAGACGATCCGCGACGACTTTTCGTTCCTTGACGAATGGGAAGACCGCTACCGCTATGTGATCGAACTGGGCGAGGCTCTGCCGCCGTTTCCAGATGAGGAGCGCAATGCCGCCAACAAGGTGCCGGGTTGCGTAAGCCAGGTCTGGCTGACCACCGAACGGGGACCGGGCAGCGATCCGGTCATCACCTTCACGGGCGATTCGGACGCCCATATCGTGCGCGGACTGGTCGCCATCATGCTGGCGCTGTTTTCCGGAAGGACTGCCAGCGAAATCCAGAAAACCGATGCGGAAGCGACGCTGAAGACACTCGGCCTGGACGAGCACCTGTCGCCGCAGCGCGCCAATGGCCTTCGCTCGATGGTCAAGCGCATCAAGCGCGATGCCGAGATGGCACTCAAGCAGACGGCCTGACGCCCCTCCGGTCGGCCGATAACCCTGTCTCCAAAATCAAACGGCGCCCGAAGGCGCCGTTGATGTCGGTTCGACCTGACAAAGCAGCGATTACCGCGCCTTGCGCTTGCGGCCGAGGCCCATCTTCTTGGCGAGCTGCGAGCGGGCTGCCGCATAGTTCGGAGCAACCATCGGATAGCTCGGGTCGAGATTCCACTTTTCGCGATACTGGTCAGGCGTCAGATCATAGTGGGTCATCAGGTGACGCTTAAGCGACTTGAACTTCTTGCCGTCTTCAAGACAGACAATGTAGTCGTCATGAACCGAACGCTTCGGGTTGACAGCCGGCTTCTGCTTGTCGGCAGGAGGCTGTTCGGCGGTTCCGCCCACACGCCCGAGAGCGGCATGGACATCGGATATGAGGTTCGGCAGTTCGCCGACCGGTACGGGATTGTTGCTGACATAGGCGGCCACCACATCGGCGGTCAGCTCGATCAGCGCATCGTTGTTTCTGGAAGGTGTTTCGACAATATCCATGGTCTTCAGGCCCCAACTAGAGTTACGTCGGTATGCGCCCTTTTTTACAGGCAGGGCATTGCGCGAATTTTGCGCAGGCAGAGCTTTCGCGATTCGCGTCGCGGGCACATCAATGAGCCCACATGTCAAGTAAGTCAATTCTCTCACTGCACTATATTGAAGAAAGTCGATCAACTATTCGCGGATTAGCTTCAACCTTTCGTGCACTATGTAATTTTTCGATATTTCGCTTGCCAGAGCAGGGATCGGTGACGTTACGTCAGCTCGTCGTTACATTCGCGATAGCTCACAAATCGGGTTTCAATGCTTCATTTTGCTTGACCACAGCACCGCCAATCTTGGTTGTTCACACCTGTTCACAAAACCGCAGGTTGCCGCGCACGCAAGCAAGCCGGCGACATGGCCGCCGGCCGCCCGCTGCAGCGCCAATCGTTGGTGGTCAATCAATACGGGGTGATGTACTTGCCGTGGGCCCAACCGGTGACGAAGGCGCCGTTCTTGGCCGGATCGTGCCAGACCTCGCACCAGCGATAGCGAACCGTCTGCTGTTGCTTCCATGCCGGTTGGTTAGCGATGTCGAGCAGGTTTATGCCGCCGGTGCATCGTCCGGTCATCTGCAGGACGGTCCCGTTCGGGTATGCGGCCTGTTTCTGCGATGTGCCGGACGGATATTTACGAACATTGAGCGTGTCGCCGAACGGCACATTGGTCACTTGCCAAGCCGCGAATACGGTCGCATGAGACTGGCCAACAAAGACCAGAGTCAGCGAAGCAACGGCGAAAGTCGCGGCAATCCGAGATCGAACAGTCATCATCCTTCCTCCCGGCCCATCTCCCGGAGCCGACACCACCTCTAGGCCGTGGTCCTTGAACCCACCCTGATCGGCGTGTTCATTCACCATTCAAGATATTCCCCAAGCGAGACGCAATGACCAAGACTTCCCGATTTCCGATCGTCAGCCCGCCAACACCGCAGAAGCGGCCGGTTTTCGACACGCATCACGGCATCACGCGAACCGACGAATATGCCTGGCTGCGGGCCGACAACTGGCAGGAGATGTTCAGGGATCCGTCCCTGCTCGATGCGGGCATCCGCGCCGAACTCGAAGCCGAAAACGCCTACCAGTCGAAGCTGATGGTCGACACGGTCGAGCTCCAAAAGCAGCTTTTCAAGGAGATGAAAGGCCGCATAAAGGAAGACGATTCTTCGGTTCCGATGAAGGACGGGCCTTATGCCTATGGGTCTTCCTTCAAGCTCGGCGGCGAGCAGCCGCGCTATTTCCGTCTGCCGCGCGATGGCGGGGCCGAGCAGATCCTGCTCGATGGCGACCTGGAGGCACAAGGCAAGGCCTATTTCCGGCTCGGCGGCGTCGATCATTCGGCCGATCATCGCAAGCTGTTGTGGGCCTTCGACGACAAGGGTTCGGAATTCTATACGCTGCGCGTGCGCGACCTTACCAACGGCAAGGAACTGGCGGACCAGATTCCCGCCACCGGCGGTTCGGGCGTGTGGGACGCGGGCAATGACGGGTTCTTCTATACGCGTCTCGACCCCAACCACCGGCCGTCGAAGGTGCTGTTCCACGCGCTCGGACAAGACCCTGAAAACGACCGCCTGATCTATGAGGAAACCGATCCCGGCTTCTTCATGAATGTCGATGGCACCCGCAACAACCAATGGATCATGATCGGCATCAACGATCACGAGACCTCGGAATATCGCCTGCTGAGCGCCAGCGATCCGTTTGCCGAACCCAGACTGGTTTCGCCGCGCGAGATCGGCCTGCAATATGAGCTGGAGGAAGGCGGCGACATCTTCTTCATCCTGACCAATGCGGACGGGGCGAAGGACTTCAAGATCATGACGGCGCCGGCAAGCGATCCGGTCCGCGCCAACTGGCAGGAACTGGTGGCGCATGAGCCGGGCCGGCTGATCCTGTCGGTGATCGGCTTCAAGGACCATATGGTCCGGCTCGAGCGCAAGGAGGGTCTGCCGCGCATCGTCGTGCGCGATCGCGCCAATGGCGAAGAGCATCTACTGTCGCTCGATGAGGAGGCTTTCTCGCTCGGCCTGTCGGGTTCCTATGAATACGACACCGAGATCATGCGCTTTTCCTATTCGTCGATGACGACGCCGGCGCAAGTGTTCGACTACAATATGCGCACCCGCGAACGGGTGCTGCTCAAGACCCAGGAAGTGCCATCCGGCCATGATGCGGACCATTACGTCACAAGGCGGCTGATGGCGCCCGCCGCCGATGGCGAGCTGGTGCCGATCTCGCTTCTGCACCATCGCGACACGCCGCTCGATGGATCGGCACCTTGCCTGCTCTACGGCTACGGCTCCTACGGCATCACCGTGCCGGCGGCCTTCAACACCAACTGCCTGTCGCTGGTCGACCGCGGCTTCGTCTACGCCATCGCTCACGTCCGTGGCGGCAAGGACAAGGGCTACGGTTGGTACGATGACGGCAAGCGGTCGCACAAGATGAACACCTTCACGGATTTCATCGCCTGTGCGCGCCACCTTGTCGCCGAGCGCTATACCGCGCATGACCGCATGGTCGCACAAGGCGGCTCGGCCGGCGGCATGCTGATGGGCGCCATCGCCAACATGGCGCCGGAGTGCTTTGGCGGCATCGTCGCCGAGGTTCCGTTCGTCGACGTTCTCACCACCATGCTCGACGCGACCCTGCCGCTGACGCCGCCGGAATGGCCGGAATGGGGCAATCCGATCGCGTCGGCCGACGATTACCGCACCATCGCCGCCTACTCGCCCTACGACAATGTCGCGGCCCTCGACTATCCGCCGATCTTGGCGCTTGCCGGCCTCACCGATCCACGCGTCACCTATTGGGAACCGGCCAAATGGGTGGCGCGGCTGCGCGACCGCAAGAGCGGCGACAATCCGGTGCTGTTCAAGATCAACATGGATTCCGGCCATGCCGGCGCGTCCGGCCGGTTCTCAAGGCTTGAGGAAATCGCTTATACCTACTCCTTCGCGCTGAAGGTGACGGGCAAGGCGCAGCTCGCCGAGGAGACGCTCAAATGATCGATCTGTCCACGTTGATTGCCTATGTCGCCGTCGTGCTCGGCTTTGTCTTTATCCCGGGTCCGGCCACACTGTTGACGATCGCCCGGGCAACGAGTTCGGGAACGAAGGTCGGAATCGCGACCGGCGCCGGGATCGCGGCCGGCGACATATTTCACACAGTCATGGCGATGGTCGGCATCTCGGCGATCATCGCCACGTCGGCGACACTGTTCAGCATCGTAAAATACATCGGCGCGGCCTATCTCGTTTACCTCGGCATCCGCGCGATCATCGAGAAGGCGCCGACCAATCCAACTGCCGGCGCGCTTGCGATCTCCGCCGGCAAGGCGTTTCGACAGGCTGTCCTGACCGAAGTGCTCAACCCCAAGACCGCGCTGTTTTTCCTGGCATTTCTGCCTCAGTTCGTGCGGCCCGAAAACGGAACGGTGATGCTTCAATTGGCCGTATTGGGAATTGTCTTCGTGGTGCTCGGTCTTTTCAGCACGGTCGTCTTTGCCGTGAGCGCCGGTCGCCTCGGCGCCTTCCTGCGCCGAAATCCGACCGTGCTGAAATGGCAGGGCAAGGTTGTCGGCGGCATCTACTGTGCCTTGGGTGTGCGTCTGGCGCTGCAGCAACGCTGAGCGCTCCGGGCAGCACGTTCACTTTTGGATTTGGCGATCATGACTTTTTGAATTCCGCATCGCTTATTTCCACTCGCAATTGCGATGGTCGCGCGTTACCCAATGCACGACTTTCCCGGGGCCACGAAGCCCACACGCGCACAAGGGTCCATCATGCTGCTCGTCGACGTCTATCTCGACAAATCGCCGATCCAGGGCATCGGTGTCTTTGCCAAGCACCACATCCCCAAGGGCACGCTGATCTGGAAGCTCGACCCCCGCTTCGACCGGATCATCGACGTCGAGACCTATGAGGGCGAGACCGGGCCGGTGAAAAACTACCTCGACCGCTATTCCTACCCAGACCGGCGCGATCCGTCCTACATCGTCTTCGAAGCCGACGACGCCCGCTACATGAACCATGACGACGAGCCGAATTGCGATGTCTCCTCGCCCGAGGAAACCTACGCCTTGCGCGACATCGCACCCGGCGAGGAACTGACCTGCAACTACAATCATTTCTTCGAGACGGGCTTCGATTTCCTGGGTGATCGCCACCTCTAGTCGATAATCAGCTTGCCGGTTTGCGCGCGGGATAGCCGTTCGGGTGCGGCGGCACGGCCTTGAGATAAGCGGCGATCGCAGCACGATCCTCTTGTGTCAGCTCAGCCATGTTGCGCTGCACGTCGACCATCGCGCCGCCAACGGAATCGAAATCCGGCGTGAAACCGGTTTCGAGATAGTTGGCGATGTCGGCTTCCGACCAGTTGCCGAGGCCGCCGCCCGATGTGATGTTGGGCACGATGCCCGAGCCTTCGGCGGCCACCGCACCGGCCAGCCATTCATTTTTCTCGATGCCGCCTGCGAAGTCGCGCGGCGTGTGGCATTCGCCGCAGTGACCCGGGCCCTCGACCAGATAGCGGCCGGCCACCACCTGATCGCGCGTACCATCGACCAAGGCGACAACCGGCTGGTCGCCGAGATAGAGCCGTTTCCACAGGCCGATGCCGCGACGGATGTTGAAGGGGAACCCGAGCGAATTGGCCGGCGCCTTGCCGGCGACCGCGGGCAGCGTCTTCAGGAAGGCGTAGAGATCGGCAATGTCCGATGGCTTCATGCGCGCGTAGGACGCGTAGGGAAAGGCCGGATAGAAATGCTCACCGGACGGCGACACGCCCTTGAGCATGGCGTTGGCAAGATCCTCGACCGACCACGCACCGATGCCGTCCTTGGGGTCTTGCGAAATGTTGGGCGGAACGAAAGTGCCGAACGGCGTCTTGAGTTCGAGGCCGCCGACCAGTCGAAGCCGCGCATCGCCCTGCGAGCCCGGCTTGGCGTGGCAGGAGGTGCAGCCGCCGGCATAGAAAATGCGCTTGCCCCTGCCCGCATCGCCCGGCCCGAGTTGTGCCAGGGCTGCCGCATCCAGCTTCACCGGTGCCGACAAAAGCCAACCGGCAGCCGCGCCGGCGCCGCCCAGGATGAGGGCCGCGCCGACGAGCGTCTTCACCCATGCCATGTCAGGCAATCAGCCCTTCTTGACCCGGTAGGTCTGGTGACAGGTGCCGCAATCGCCACCGAGGGTGTTGATCTGCCCCTTCAGCGCATCAACGTCGGCGGGAGCAGCAGCGGTCGCGGCCTTGACGTCGGCGAGATATTTGTCCTCGGTAGCCTTGAAGCCTGCCATGTCTTGCCAGATCTTCGGACCCGCCGTGGTGTCGCCGGCATCGCTGCCTGCAGGGAACAACGCGTCCACGTCGAGCTTCTCAGCATTCGCCTGCAACGCCTGGAGTTGTGTCAGCACGGCTGCAGCATCAAAGGGATCCTCGCCCTTGGCCACTTTCGCCAAGCCGCCGACGATCTTTCCGCGCTCCTTCATCAGAGCCTGCCGGTCGAGGATCGGATCGGCAAAGGCCGCCGAACCGGCGAAGGCAAGCATTGAGATGGCGATGACAAGCTTTCTCATTCATTTGGCTCCACGATGAAGGTATTGGGGGACAGGACGTCAACGGAAGTGGCGGACGGAATATTCCCTTCCCTCGGGCGATTTTTGCCGGGCCTTCGCAGCCACCGACATCGCTACAGAAAAGAAAGGCCCCGGTTGCCGGGGCCTTTCTGTCGATCGATCACTTCGCCTTTTCGTAGAGTTCCAGCACGTGATCCCAGTTGATCAGGCTGTCGACGAACGCCTCGAGATATTTCGGGCGGGCGTTGCGGTAGTCGATGTAATAGGAATGTTCCCAGACGTCGACGCCGAGGATCGGCGAGGCACCATGAACGAGCGGGTTTTCGCCGTTCGGGGTCTTCGAAATCGCCAGCTTGCCGTCCTTGACGGAAACCCAGGCCCAGCCCGAACCGAACTGCGTCGTGCCGGCAGCGATGAAATCAGCCTTGAACTTGTCATAGCCGCCGAGATCGCTGTCGAAAGCCTTCTGCAGTGCTTCAGGCAGCTTGTTGCCGCCGCCGCCCTTCTTCATCCACTTCCAGAAGTGGATGTGGTTGTAGTGCTGCGCGGCATTGTTGAAGAGACCGGCATTCTTGCCGAACGACTGTTTGACCACCTCTTCGACCGACAGGTCGCCAAGGCCCGCCTCGGCGGCCAGCTTGTTGCCGTTGTCGACATAGGCCTTGTGGTGCTTGTCGTGGTGATACTCCAGCGTCTCTTTCGACATGTAAGGCTGCAAGGCCTCATAGTCGTAGGGCAGAGCGGGCAATTCAAAAGCCATGGGTAGTACTCCCTCGTGGAAAAATCCGGTGTGGATACCGGATAACATAGGTCTGGATTGAGCTGGGACAACTCCGGAAGTGAAGCGCCGGTCCCCTTTCTAAGCGGGTTCCGGAAAACTGTCACACGGTTTTCCTGCGGCCAAGCAGGCAGCGACAAAAAGGCCGGCTAGCGCGTCAGCCGGCCGATTTCGAATGCGCCCAATCCCAATAGAGCTCGCGCGCTTTCTTGGCCACCGGCCCGGGTTGCAGATTGCGATCCTCGATGCGGGTGATCGGCACCACCTTGGAATGGTTGCCGGTCGAGAAAATCTCGTCCGCTTCGAGGAAATCGCGAACAGACAGCGTCTTTTCCGTCGTCTTGAAGCCGTACTCGCCGAGCAGCGTCATCGTGCGCGAGCGGGTGATGCCGGACAGGAAGGTGCCGTTCGGCGCCGGCGTCAGCACGTGGCCATCCTTGACCAGGAAAATGTTGGAGCTTCCGGTCTCGGCGACGTTGCCCAGCATATCCAGCACCAGCGCATTGTCGAAGCCGCGCATCTTGGCTTCGAGAATGGCACGGCCATTGTTGGGATAGAGGCATCCGGCCTTGGCGTTGGTCGGCATGGTTTCGATGGTCGGGCGCCGGAACGGCGACACCGTCACCGAAAACCCGGTCGGCGAGATCATCGGCGATTCATAGAGGCAGAGGCAGAAACGCGTCGAGGCGGGATCGGCCGGCACGCCCATGTAGCCGCCATGCTCGGCCCAGTACATCGGCCTGATATAGACCGCCGTCTCGCCGTCGAATTTCTTTAATCCGTCCCAGGTCAGCCCGACGATCTGTTCGGGCGGCATGTTCGGCTTGAGGCCAAGCGCGATCGCCGAGGCGTTGACCCTCCTGGCATGGAGGTCGAGGTCTGGCGCCACGCCTTCGAACCAGCGCGCCCCGTCGAACACGCTGGTGCCCAACCACATGGCGTGGCTGCGCGGGCCCAGAATGGCGACATTGCCCTCGTACCAGTCGCCGTCGACGAAAGTCCATGTCGCGGATTGCGCCGCTGCCGCCAGTGTCATTGCGTTGTCCCGTCCGATCAATCTTGTGTGACAACATTGGATGACGCTTTGGCCGCTGCCGTCAACGGGCATCGGGGAGTTTTGTTGAGGCCAGCGTCGGGCGCGATGCAATCAACGCTTGCACCTTGCCCCGCCGCGCCTCAAAACTGTTGCCATGCAATACGCCGCCTATGTTTTCGACGCCTACGGCACGCTGTTCGACGTGCATGCCGCCGTGCGCCGCCATGCCGACCAGATCGGGCCCGATGGCCAGTTGCTGTCCGAAATCTGGCGCGCCAAACAGCTCGAATATTCCTGGGTGCGCACGCTGATGGGCGCCTATGCGGATTTCTGGCAACTGACCGAACAGGCGCTCGACTTCGCCTTGCGCAAGGTCCCTTCGGCAGATCCGGGTCTCAGAGCAAAATTGCTGGAAGCCTACTGGCGGCTGGATTGCTACCCGGAAGTGCCGGCCGTGCTGAAGGCACTCAAGGCTTCGGGAGCCAGGCTGGCGATCCTTTCCAACGGCTCGCCTGAAATGCTGGAAGCGGCGGTCAAATCCGCAGCGCTCGACCAGGTTCTGGACGACATCTATTCCGTCGATGCGGTGCGGCGTTTCAAGACAGATCCGGCGGTCTACGACATGGTTGCCACCGGCTGGCGGCTCTATCCCGGCGCGGTGTCCTTCCAGTCCTCCAACCGCTGGGACATTGCGGGCGCCACCAAATTCGGCTTCCGCACGGTGTGGATCAACCGCTCCAATCAGCCCGAGGAGTACCGGGACTTCCCGCCGGCCCTGATCCTGCCGACCCTCGAAGCTTTGGTGCCCGGCAGCTAGGCCTGTGTCCCAGGCGCCACAGTGGCGGCGCAGTCACAGCTTCGCCTTTGTTTGTCCACGTTCGGGCCAGAATCGGAACCGCCTATCGCGCCAGGTGTTGTCAGGCACCTGCAACGGTCGTCGGCGTATTGACGCTTTGTTGCAATTTGAGTCTTAAAGAAGGCAGTCATGTCCATAACCGAAATCGAATCCTATCGCCTGAGCCGTCGCGGCTTCCTCAACGCCGCAGCATTGGGCGCCGCATCGATCGCGGTTTCCGCATGCGCCACCACCGGCCCCGAGCCAGTCGAGCCGCCGCCGCCAACCTATGTCGAGCCGCCTCTTGCCGACTATGCGTCGATGTACGCGGCCGTCAGCGATGGCGGCTTCGACCTGCCGGCCATCCCCGTCGACAGGATCGATCCGCAGTTCCTGCGCCAGATCGTTCCCGACCCGACCGGGCAGAAGCCGGGAACCATCGTCGTCGATACGACAGGCCATTTCCTCTATCTGGTTCGTCCAGGTGGCCAGGCGATCCGCTATGGCGTCGGCCTCGGCCGCGCCGGCTTCGAATGGTCCGGCGACGCCGTCGTGCAGTGGAAGCAGAAATGGCCGAAATGGACGCCGCCGGATGAAATGGTTGCCCGGCAGCCGGAATTGAAGCAGTACAGCGCCGACAATGGCGGCATGCCTGGTGGGCTGAAGAATCCGCTCGGCGCCCGCGCGCTCTATCTCTTCCAGGGCAATGTGGACACGCTTTACCGCCTGCACGGCTCGCCGGAATGGAAGTCGATCGGCAAGTCGGTCTCATCAGGCTGCGTGCGCCTGATCAACCAGGACATCATCGACCTCTACGACCGCGTGCCGTCGAAAACCCCTGTCATCGTGACCAGCGATGCCAGCCAGCCGCAGGTGGCGGCAGCGACGGCGAACCACAAGGCCATCCCGATCGACGCCGGCGTGCCGGACGGATCGGTGCTGCTCGGGCCGGTCAAGGCGGTCACGAACGCGATCTTCTGAGTTTGTCGAAGGAGCGGCGGACAACCGTCGCTCCCTCCATGCGTGCCGGCGCCCACAGCCTACGATTTCGGGGACGGCATCCGTCAGAGGCCAAGCGGAGCCCTGAACGCCGCAAGCTCCTCGTCGGTGATGGCGACCACGTGCTGCGGCTCGGGATAGGCGCCGGTCTTCACGTCGGAGATGAACTCGCGATAGGCGGCGATGCGCTCGCGCTGCAGTCGCTCATACTCGGCGGCGAAGTTGCGGTAGGTCTTGGCGTGGCGCGGTCTGTGGCCTGATGTGTGGCCGAGCACGTCCTCGCTGAACAGATACTGCGCGTCGGCATGCGGTCCGGCGCCCATGCCAAGCATGATCATCGGCGTGGTCCTGGTGATCAGTTCGGCAATCCGGTCCGGCACCACCTCCAGCTCGGCGCCGAAGCAGCCGATGGTCTCGAGACGTTTGACGTGGTCCCACACGGCACGCGCGCTCTCGGCCGTCCTGCCGACGGCCTTGAAACCGCCGGTCCAGGTGCATTGCGAGGGGATCAGCCCGACATGGGCGACGACCGGCACGGCGTTGTCGCAGAGCGTCTTCTGGATATCGAGCGAGGCGGCGCAGTAGAAGCAATCGCCGCCGATGCGCATGAAGTGGTAGGCGGTTTTCAGATAGTCCTCCGCCGTGACCAGATTGCCGGCAGGGCCGTAGGGAAGCCCGACCTGGACGAAGCAGCGGCCGGCCGCCTCGCGCATTTCGGGCGAGAAGAAGCGGCCCTCGATCGAAAGCATGTCGACGCCGGCCGCGTCCGCCGCCGCCGCCTCTTCGAGCGAGGTGACGTAAAGCATGGAAATCTTCTGTCCGCGGCCCTTCATGGCTCGGATGTCGGCGACGGTCGGTCGGCTGTTCTTGGTAACCATTCTTTTTCCCTCAGACAGTGAAAGCTTCGCGGAAGGCCTGCAGGGCGGCGTCGGGATCGCCGGAGGCAAACGCCTCCATGCCCACTGGCCCGCGATAGCCCATCTCCTTCAAGGCACGGGCGATGCCCCGGTAATTGATCTCGCCGCTGCCCGGCTCCATGCGTCCGGGCACGTCGGCCACCTGGACCTCGCCGATCCAGGGCAAGCAGGCGCGGCACAGCTCGATCAAATTCCCTTCGCCGATCTGCGCATGGTAGAGATCGAGGTTGAGGCGCAGGCCAGGCCGGTTGACGCTCGAGACCAGCGCCAGCGTGTCTTGCGCGCGCCCGAACGGCACGCCGGGATGGTCGACCGGCAGGTTCAAATTCTCCAGCGTGAAGGTCACGCCTTCCGCCTCGGCAAGGTCGGCGATGCGGTTCAGCGTGTCGCGCGCCTTGAGCCACATGGCGCCGGTGACGGTCTCGCAAGGCGTGACCGGCAGGCCGCCTTCGCCGAGCCCGGTGCCGTGCAGATTGAGCCGCGCGACGCCGAGGCGTTTGCCGACCGCCGCCGTCTCCTTCGCCGTCTTGAGCAATTCGGCGGCGCCCTCGTCATCGGCAAGCCGGCCGCGCAAATAGCCATTCATGATCGAGAAGGTGGCGCCGGACCTTTCCAGCATTGCGAGATCGTGCTCGGGCCAGTTCCAGAGGCCGACCTGAAAACCCATTTCGGTGAGGCGCTTGACGCGCCATTCCATCGGCTTGTCGCGCCAGAGCATTTCGACGCAAGCCGCGAGCGTAAACGTATCGGACATGTCAGACCTCGATGTACACGCGGCCGTCCTCGACCTTCGTGGTGTAGGTTTTCAGGTTCACGCAGACCGGTGCGCGCAGCGCTTCGCCGGTCCGGTAATCGAACACGCCGCTGTGCTTCGGGCATTCGATCCTGTGTTCCATAACCAGCCCTTCGCTCAGATGCACCTTCTCATGCGTGCACAGCCCATCGGTGCAGAAGAACGCATCGTCGGGACTGCGGTAGATGGCGAATGTCCGGCCCTCGTGATCGAAGCGGATGACGTCCTCTTCGTCGATGTCATCGGTCGCGCACGCATCAATCCATTTCGCCATTGTCACTCTGCCGTCTGTTCTTTGGTTGGTCGAAAAGGCGGCCGGCGGGATTCCGCCGGCCGCCCAGGAAGATGCCCGGGAGGAGGAGATGGGCGTCTTCACTGATCATGCATGGCTCGCACCGTGCTGCGCATGCCCGTCATCGGTGGCGGAGAAGCTCTCGATCTCGGCTTCGAGCTCGGCCATCTGCTCGCCTCCGGCCATCAGGTCGGTGATCGCCTCGCGGCTTTTCTCGCCCTTGCGGAAGTCGGCGGCCTTGGCGCCTCTGATGAGCACGGCAAAATGGTCGCCGACGGTCAGCGCATGGACGACATTGTGGGTGATGAAGATCACCGCGATGCCTTTGCGGCGCGCCTGGAGCACGATGCGCAGCACATGCGCCGCCTCCTTGACGCCGAGCGCCGCTGTCGGCTCGTCGAGGATCAGCACGCTGGCGCCGAAATGCACGGCGCGTGCGATCGCCAGTGCCTGGCGCTCGCCGCCTGACAGTCCGCCGACCAGGCGGTCGCCGTCGTCGATGCGGGTGATGCCGAGCTGGCGCATCTCGGTGACGGCGATCTCGTTGGCCCGTTTGCGGTCGTAGATGGTCAGCGGTCCCCAGCGCCGCGTCGGCTCGGCGCCGACGAAGAAGGAGCGGCCGATGCTCATCAGCGGGAATGTCCCGCCGAACTGGTGGACGGTGGCGATGCCATGGTCGCTGGCGTCGCGTGGGCTGTCGAAGGCGACTGATCTGCCGTCCATCTCCATCGTGCCCGATGTCGGCTTGTGGACCCCGGAGAGGATCTTGATCAGCGTCGACTTGCCGGCGCCGTTGTCGCCGAGCAGGCACAGCACCTCGCCTCGGTTGACCTCGAGCGAGATGTCGTGGAGCACGTCGATCGGACCGAACGACTTGTTGATTGCGGTCAGCCTGAGCAGGGGCGTGGTCATCAGCGTGCCCTCGGTTTGGTGCGCGGCGCATAGGTCAGCGCCATGGTGCGGAAGGTGTTGTTCATCAACACGGCCGCCAGCAGCAGGACGCCGATGATCAGGCTCGCCCAGTTGGCGTCGAAGCCGGTGTAGAAAATGCCCTGGTTGACGATGGCGAAGGTCAGCGTGCCCAGCACGATACCGACCACCGAACCGTAGCCGCCGGTGAGCAGCACGCCGCCGATGACCACCGCGATGATCGAGTTGAAGATGAAGGACTGCCCGGCGGCCACCTGGGCGCTGTTGTAGAGGATCGCCTGCGACATGCCGACGAAGGAGGCGCACAGGCCGCTGCTCATGAACAGCGCGATGGTCACCCGATCGGTCGGGATGCCGGCATTGCGGGCGCTCACCGCGTCGCCGCCCATGGCCAGGATCCAGTTGCCGAAACGCGAGAAATTCAGGATGAAGCCGACGATCAAGACGGCGGCGATCCACCAGAACAGCGTCACCTCGAACTTGCCGCCGAGATAGTCGCCGAACAGGAGCTTGGCGGTCGGGCCGCTCTTCAGCGCGACGCTGGTGCTGCCAGACAGGATGACCGAAATGCCGAGCGTCAGTCCGGCCAGTGCGAACAGCGTGGCGAGCGTAACGACGAAGGACGGTACCTTGGTGCGGATCACCAGCACGCCGTTGATGAAGCCGACGGCGAGTCCCAGGCCAAGCGCGGCGAGGATGCCGACGACGATCGGCAGGCCATAATGGCCCGACAGGATGGCAATGGTCATCGAACTGGCGGGGACCATCGAGCCGACGGAGAGATCGAGATGCCCGGCGATCATCAGCAGCCCGATGGGAAGCGCGATGATGCCGAGTTCCGAGGCGACGTTGAGCCAGCTCGCAGCACCCCCGGCCGACATGAAATTGGCGCCGCCGAAGATCGAGAAGAAGACCAGAACGGCGATCATACCGATCAGCGAGCCGACCTCGGGCCGGCGCACGAGGCTGCCGATCGAGGGCATCGAAGAGTGCGGGGCGGGCGGCGCGGTGGCTGCCGCGGCGGGTTGGTGGTGGGCTTGGGATGTCATCGAAATGTCCCTGGCGTTGTGGCTTGAAACGCGGCTCCCCTCTCCCCTTGTGGGAGAAGGTGTCGCCGAAGGCGACGCATGAGGGGTGCTCCAGCTTGGCAAGGACGGCGATCCGTCACCCACCCCTCAATCGTCTCGGCGCTACGCGCCGATCCACCTTCTCCCACAAGGGAGAAGGTGAGGCGTAGCGCTAGCGAACGCCGGCCGCGGCACCGGCCATTGTCGCGTCGACATTGGCAGCGTCGACGATCCCTGGTCCGGTCAGCACCGGCTTGGTCGGCAGGTCGAGCCCATAATTGACGAAGCCGTTCAGCAGCGACACGGCGAGATAGCCCTGGTCGACCGCGAACATCTGCGTGCCGGCCTTGATGCGCTGCAGGCCGGTCTCATCCATGTCGAAGGAAGCGAGCTTGACCTTGTCGCCGGCATTGGCCTGGCTGATGGCGTTGGCGGCGCTGTTGGCGTCGCCGGCGCTGATGGTGATGACTCCGTCGATGGTGTTGTCCTTCAGCACGGCGGCCTTGATCGCCTCGGCGACGGCGGTCGGGTTGCCGAAGCTGGATGAGGGCAGCGGCAACTGGCTCGATTTGCCGCCGCTCTTGGCGATGGCGTCGGCAATGCCCTTGCAGCGGTCTTCGGTGTTGGTGGCGCCCGGCAAGGTGTTGACGCACAGCACGTTCTTGGCGCCATGGCTGCCGTAATAGGTGCCGCCGCCAAGGCCGGCGGCGTATTCCTCATTGCCGACATAGTTCATGGCGCCGAGCCGCTTGGCCGCGTCCATGCCGCCGGAATTGTAGATGATGAGCGGCACACCTGCCGCAACGACTTCCTTGAAAGCGTCGTCCATGGCTTCCGGCACCCAGTCGGGGCCGACAATGGCGCTCGGCTTCTGGCTGAGCGCGGTGCGGATCAGCTTGGCGGCGTCCGGACCGAGATTGTCGTAGTTCTGCGGACCGAGCCAGGTCACCGAGCCGCCGGTCAGTTCGGCGACCTTGCCGGCATCGTCGGCGCCCTTCTTGACCTTCGACCAGAACGGGTCGTCCGCCTTGCCGCCGATGACGAAGATCTTCGCCCCGTCAGCCATTGCCGACGTGGCCGATGTCGCCGCCACGCCCGCAAGCATGATTGCCGTCAGCAGTTTCGTGATATTTTTCATTTCATTCCTCCCGGTTGCCGTCGTCAGACGGGTTAGAAAAAATTGAATTCATCTGCCGACGCGCCTCTCTCCCGTTGCGCGTCGCTAGATCAATGGTTCGCCGCGGCTTTGGCGTTCATGCGTTCCTTCTTTTTCTGGAAGCGGGCGTCCATCATGGCTTCGCCCTCTCGGGTGCCGTCGTGCCAGGTGCCGAACCACCGATCGAGCGGGATCAGGCCGTCGCCGCCATAGTTCACCTCGAAATATTTGTGGTGCAGGTAATGCGTATAGGCATGGCTGTTGACGGCCGTGTCCTCGGTCACTTCCAGCTTGTCGAAGCCGAGATGGCCATTGACGGCACCGAAGCCGGCGACATGCAGCTGGAACAGCGCGACGATCGGATTGGACGGGATGATCAGGTGCCAGAAGGCGACCGCGTGATAGAGGAACCCTTCCACCGGATGCATCGACAGCGACGACCAGGGCGACGGGTTGATCGAATTGTGGTGGACCGAATGGATCCAGCGATAGAGCGGTCCCCAGTGGATCAGGCGGTGGATGAAGAAGAAATGCACCTCGTGGATGGCCGGCGCGACCAGCACAAGGGCGGCGAGATACACCGGGTGATCCGACCAGCCGACCCACGGCACGTAGCCATTGGCAAAGCACCAGAGAAAGATGACTTCGACCACCGTCCATAGGGGAATGGTGATGAGCTATGCTGCAATTTGGGTGACGAGGCTGATCAAGCGGCGCTCTGCGGCTTCAGTTCAATGACCTCGATTCCATCCTGGAACGTTGCACCTGCGATGAGTTTAGGCAACTGATTTTGTCCTTTCAGTCGTCGCCACGTCCTGGCCGCGGCCATGACCAGCTTGAAGACCATCAGCCTGGCGGTTTTCGAGGAGAGTGAGCCCTTGGTACGCACCGTGCGATGGCGAACGGTCGCAAAGACGCTCTCGATGGGATTGGACGTTCGCAGATGATCCCAATGTTCGGCGGGGAAATCGTAGAACGCCAGCAAGGCATTCTGATCTTTGGTCAGGCAGTCGACCGCCTTGCCGTATTTCGCATCATATTTCTCGACAAAGACGGCAATCGCCGTCTCGGCTGAGGCTCGGTTCGGGGCGGAAAAGATTTCGCGCAAGTCCGTCTTCATGGCGGCCTGCACCGATTTCGGCACCTTGTTGAGCACGTTGGCTGTCTTGTGCACCCAGCATCGCTGGTGCTTGGTGCCGGGAAGGAGCTCATCGAGCGCTTTCCAGAAGCCAAGCGCGCCGTCGCCGACGGCAAGATCGGGCGCGATCTGCAGGCCACGACGCTTGACGTCGACCAGCAGCTCGCGCCAGCTCTGTGCGCTCTCACGAATGCCGGTCTGGAAGCCGAGCAGCTCTTTCTTGCCCTCGGGCGTGGCGCCGATCAGGACCAGCATGCATTCGGCATGATCTTCCATCCGGGCCTGCAGGTAGACCCCGTCCGCCCACACATACACATAGCGGCGCGCCGAAAGATCGCGCTTTTGCCAACGATCGTATTCGATGCCCCACTCCGCCGTCAGTCGCGTGATCACCGAGGGTGAGAGGTTCGGCGCCTCCTTGCCCAACAGAGCTGCCAGAGCTTCCTGAAAGTCGCCCGTCGAAATGCCGCGCAGATAGAGAACGGGAAGAAGCGCATCCAGACTTCGTGTCCGACGCGCCCATTTCGGCAGGATCGATGAGGAAAAACGGATGCGCTCCGCTTCACCGTTCGCGCCGCGATCCCGGACCTTCACCCGGCTGACGGGCACCGCCCCGATCCCCGTCTGGATGCTCCGCTCCGGCCCGTGACCGTGCCGGACCAGCCGGTCACGTCCGTCCGGAAGCTTGAGATCCCGCATCTCGGCAAGAAACGCTTCGGCCTCCATCTCGATCGCCTGCGCCAGCAATTTGCGCGCGCCGGTGCGAAGCACATCCGTCAGGGGATCATCGATTTCGTCGGGCTGACGAAGGCGAACAATGTTGATAGTCTCGTTCATGGCGTATCGCTCTCCTTGAGAGGTTCTGGCAGGCTTCATCACCCGCCTCGATACGCCGCCCTTCTCAAACCGTCATCACCCAGTTTCAGCCATAGCTCAATGGTGATGAAGAACGAGCGCAGGAAATTATCGAGGTTCTGGCTCTGGAACCAGAAGACGTCGGAGGGCGCATCGGCGGGGAATTTGTGGTTGTATTTGAACCGCGTCGCCTGGGCGCGCTTGATGTAGTAGCGCAGCTCGAAAATGCCGTAGAAGACGAGGATCGCAGCGGCATTGACGGCATAGAGCCACAGCGCCCAGCCCCAGCCGATGGTCTTCATCGTCTCGACGCTCGGGACGATATAGAACCAGTAGAGCAGTGCGGTGGCCATGTGGAAGGCATTCCACGGCCAGATATAGCCGGGCAGCCAGGCCAGGATCTTAGGCAGCCTGGGCGGCCAGTTCCATAAGGGCGCGCCCTCGATGCGTCCGTTCGGCTTCCAGTCGCCCCGCTTGTCGCGCACGCCGTATTTGAGATCGTCCATGCAATCCTCCACCCGCCATGCCTGGGGATGGCCGCCAGCGCGCTGCTGCCTCACACCGCCCTGAGGGCGGTGGGCGAGAAGCTCGTCCGCGCTGTGCTGCTGCTATCCCTAGGCTGGCGGTGCTTCCGCCTTGCTTGATTTCCCCGAGATAAGCATCTTGATCCAAAATGAATCAAGAATAGAATGTTTGTTCCAAATTGATTGTTTCATTCATATCAATCTCGCTCGGAGAATGATATCTTTGTATCAATTGCGACAGGCCGATGAGATAAAATGGATCAGGGCAAGCGGCCAACGATCAAGGATGTCGCCGCCGAGGCGAATGTTTCGGTGGCTACCGTCAACCGCGTGCTGAGCGGCTCAGGCGCCGTCCGCCAGGGCATGCGCGAGCGTGTCCGGCTGGCGGCCGAGCAGATCGGCTTCTACGGCATGGGCGCGTTGCGCAGCCGCGTGGCGGCCGCCCGACCGCGCTGCCGGTTCGGTTTCCTGCTGCACCAGCCCGGCCGCGCCTTCTACCGCAACATCGCCGAGGCGCTGCGCGCGGTGGCGCCGACCATGCCCGACTGCGAGATAGAGCTGCGCACGGAGTTTCTGGACGACCTGTCGCCGCAGAATGTCGCCTCGCGGATGCTGGCGCTCGGCACCGAATGCGACGCCGTCGGCGTCGTCGCCGCGGTCCATCCCCTCGTCACCCAGGCGGTGGACACGTTGCATGCCCGCAACGTGCCGGTGTTTGCGCTGATCTCGCAGATTTCGGCGACCGGACATGTGCGCTACATCGGACTGGACAATTGGAAGGTCGGCCGCACAGCGGCCTGGGTGTTCGAACATGTCTGCCGCGCGCCCGGCAAGCTCGGCATCCTCGTCGGCAACCACCGCTACCGCTGCCAGGAGATGAACGAGAGCGGCTTTCGCTCCTATTTTCGCGAGCACGCCCCTGGTTTCACCCTGCTCGAGCCGCTGCTGACTTTCGAATCCAGCGCCATCGCGCAGGAGATGACCGAAAAGCTGCTGAACGAAAATCCCGATCTGTCCGGTCTTTATGTCGCCGGCGGCGGCATCACCGGCGCTATTGCCGCCCTGCGCTCCACCGGCAGGGCCGGAAGCCTCGTCGTTGTCGGCTATGAACTGATGGAGTCGACCCGCCCGGCGCTACTCGACGGCACGCTGACCTTCGTCATCTCGCACCCCCTCGCCCGCATCGCGCAAGAGACCCTGGCTGGCATGATCCGCGCTGTCTCAGCACCGAACGAAAGCGGGAGTTTTACAAACATCCTGCCCTTCGAGATCTACACCCGCGAAAACATCTAGCAGGCTGCGCCCGACTCGCTGCCGACCCTGGGCGCGACTCAACGCCCGCGCGCCAGGCTCCCCAGGATGCCGCGCACTATCGCGCGTCCGACCGACGAGCCGACCGAGCGCACCACCGACTTGATCGCGGCTTCAGCCACCGTCTGGCGATTGGAGGGGCGCGGCGCCGGTGCGCGGCGGCCACCGGACTGCGGTGCGGGATCATCATTGCCGAAGCCTGGAATGGTCCAGCGCGAACCGCCAGTGCCCGCCTGCTGCGCCTGCTCTTCGGCGTCCTGTGCCTCCCTGGTCTTCTTCTGCAGGATCTCGAAGGCCGATTCGCGGTCGATGACCTGGTCGTACTGGCCGGCGACGGGGCTCTCCGCGATCAGCTTCTGCCGCTCGGCGGGGGTTATCGGCCCGAGCCGCGACGACGGCGGACGGATCAAGGTGCGTTGAACCATGGATGGAACACCCTTGTCCTCAAGTGTCGAGACCAGCGCCTCGCCGGTGGCGAGCTGGGTGATGGTGGTGGCGCAGTCGAAATCGGGATTCGGCCGGAACGTCTCGGCTGCTGTCCTCACCGCCTGCTGCTCACGCGGCGTATAGGCGCGCAGCGCGTGCTGAACACGGTTGCCGAGCTGGGCCAGCACCTTCTCGGGGATATCGAGGGGATTCTGCGTGACGAAATAGACGCCGACGCCTTTCGAACGGATCAGGCGGACCACCTGCTCGACGCGGTCGATCAGCACCTTTGGCGCCTCGTCGAACAGCAGATGCGCCTCGTCGAAGAAGAACACCAGCTTCGGCTGGTCGGGATCTCCTACTTCGGGCAGTTCCTCGAACAGCTCCGACATCAGCCAGAGCAGGAAGGTCGCGTAGAGCCGCGGGTTCATCATCAGCTTGTCGGCGGCCAGCACGCTGACGGCGCCCCGGCCGTCACGTGTGGTGCGCATGATGTCGGCGATTCGCAGGGCCGGTTCGCCGAAGAAGTTCGCCGCGCCCTGCTGCTCCAGCACCAACAGCGTGCGCTGGATGGCGCCCACCGACGGCTTGGTGACATTGCCATAGCGCGCGCTGATCTCTTCGGCGCGCTCGGCGATGTTGGCCAGCAACGCCTGCAGGTCCTTGAGGTCGAGAAGCAGCAGACCCTCTTCATCGGCAATGCGGAAGGCAATGTTCATGATGCCTTCCTGCGCGTCTGTCAGGTTCATCAGCCGCGACAGGAGCAGCGGTCCCATTTCCGAGATGGTGGCTCGGATCGGATGGCCCTGCTCGCCGAACAGGTCCCAGAAGATGACGGGGAATTCCTGAAAGTCGTAGGGGTCGAGCTTGACCTGCGCGGCCCGCTTGACCAGGAAATCCTGCGCCGTGCCCATCATGGCGATGCCCGACAGGTCCCCCTTGATGTCGGCGCAGAACACCGGCACGCCGGCATTCGAAAACCCTTCGGCCAGAATCTGCAAGGAGACGGTCTTGCCGGTGCCGGTGGCCCCGGTCACCAGACCATGCCGATTCCCATACTGCAGCAGCAATTCCTCGGGGCGCTGATAGCTGTCGTCGGGCTTGCGGCTGGCGCCGATGAAAATACTGGTGTCGTCAGCCATATCCAGGGTCTCCGCAAATTGATGTGTCAAAAGCCAGCCTTTGCCCGAAGGTATAGTGAGGCTGTTGCACAGCGACAATGACAATTGTCCAAAGCGGGCCTATCGCCGAAATCGGATTTTTGGAACTTGCGGATTTTGCTGGCGTTTGGCAATCGTTCATGGTTCGTCCACGCAAGCCGACCTATATCCAATGGATCGCATTCGGACCCGGGACGTGCATTGCGATAACCGACCGGGGACCGTAGACTGAACCGCCCGGCTGGTGCGGCCACATGAATGAGGAAGATGGATGGGCGCCGGAGCCTTGACCAAGGATGCAGAACCTGTGAACGCGGAGCGCCAGCGTTGGCTGGCCTTGGCGGAAAAGGCGTTGGCCGGCGCATCCTTCGAGGAAAAGCTGGTTTCGCACACCGACGACACCATCCGCATCGAGCCGCTCTACGACCGTTCGACCGGGGCCGAGCCGATCGTGCGCGCGAATCCCCGATCGCCCTGGATCGTCAGCCAGCGCGTCGATGATCCTGATGTCGATCGCGCCAAGGCGCAGGTCCTGGACGATATCGCGCAGGGCGCAACGGGACTGTCGCTTGTCTTCGAAGGTGCTCCGAACGCATTCGGCTACGGTCTGCCGAGGACTGCACAGGCGCTGGAGACGGTGCTGGAAGGCGTGCCCCTCAACCGGATCCAGATCCGCATCGACACCCACCCCTGGAGCCGCCCCATGGCCGACTGGCTGGTGGCGTTCCTGAGCAAGCGCCGCTCCGACCCGGCAAAACTCAACCTGTCCTTCGGCATCGATCCGGCGGCTATCCTTGCCGGCACCGGCCGGCTGCGCATGTCGATCGAGGCGCTGCAGGAATCGATGCCGCAATCGCTGGCACATTTCTTCTCGATGGGCGTTCCGGGCGTGCTGCTGGAGGCAGACGGTCGCGTCTTCCACAATGCCGGCGCCACGGAGGCGCAGGAGCTCGGCATCATGCTGGCTTCGGCTGTCTCGTATCTCAGAATGTTCGAGAAGGCGCGGCAACCGCTCGTCTATGCAGCACCGCATATCGGCTTCGCGCTCAGCGTCGACCAGGACCAGTTCCTGTCGATGGCCAAGGTCCGGGCGCTGCGCAGGCTGTGGGCACGGGTGCAGGAGGCCTGCTCGATCCCCAACTCGACAGCCAACATCCATGCCGAGACTTCCTTTCGCATGATGACGGCTTTGGACCCGGAGACCAACATCCTGCGCACGACGATCGGCTGTTTCGCCGCGGCGGCGGGGGGAGCCGATTCGATCTCCATCCTGCCGCATACGATCGCGCACGGCCTGCCGGCGCCTTTTGCCCGCCGCGTCGCGCGCAACGCGCAGCTGATCATGGCCAATGAAAGCCATGTCGACCATGTCGCCGATCCCGCCTATGGGTCCGGCGCGGTCGAAGCGCTGACGTCAGACCTTTGCGAAGCCGCCTGGGCGGAGCTGCAGACGATCGAGGCCGAGGGAGGTGTGCTGTTCAGCCTTCGGGACGGACACATCCAGAAGCGCGTTCGCGCCGCGGCCGCTCGGCGCGACGCCGCCTTTAAGTCCGGTGAGCGGGCGATCATCGGCACAACGCTCTATCCGCAGAAGGCCGAGCGTCCGGTCGAGACGCTGGACGCACAGCAGCGGCCTGCCTTCATCGAAGGCGTCGTCCTGTGCGAACCTCTCCCTCCTGTTCGCATCGACCAATCCATCGGGGCCGCCTCTTGATTCCGGATTTCAGTCAGGTCGGCTGGGCGCCACCGCGTCGCGCGCCGGTCGAGGTCAAGGGCCAGCAGGTGACGCCAGAAGGCCTTGTCGTCAAGCATCTCTACAATCAGGGCGATCTCAAGGGTCTGCCGCATCTCGACACCTATCCGGGCCTGCCGCCCTTCGTGCGCGGCCCCTACCCGACCATGTATGTCCAGCAGTCCTGGACGATCCGGCAATATGCCGGTTTCTCCACGGCCGAGGAGTCCAACGCCTTTTACCGGCGCAATCTTGCCGCCGGCCAGAAAGGCCTGTCGGTCGCCTTCGATCTCGCCACACATCGCGGCTATGACAGCGACCACCCGCGCGTTGCCGGCGATGTCGGTATGGCGGGCGTCGCCATCGATTCCATCCTCGACATGCGACAGCTCTTCGACGGCATTCCACTCGGTGACATGACGGTGTCGATGACGATGAACGGCGCGGTGCTGCCGATCATGGCGCTTTACATCGTCGCGGCTGAGGAACAGGGCGTTGCGCAGAAGGATCTGGCCGGAACCATTCAGAACGACATTCTGAAGGAGTTCATGGTCCGCAACACTTACATCTATCCGCCGAAACCCTCGATGCGGATCGTTTCGGACATCTTCTCCTACACGTCGAAGAACATGCCGAAGTTCAATTCGATATCGATCTCCGGCTACCACATGCAGGAAGCCGGGGCGACGGCCGACCTGGAGCTCGCCTACACGATCGCCGACGGCATCGAATATGCCCGCGCCGGTGTCGCGGCGGGCCTCGATATCGATCGCTTCGCGCCACGCTTGTCCTTCTTCTGGGCGATCGGCATGAATTTCTTCATGGAAGTCGCCAAGCTCAGGGCCGCGCGCCTGCTGTGGGCGACGCTGATGAAGAAGAATTTTGCGCCGAAGGACGAGCGCTCGCTGTCGCTGCGCACCCATTGCCAGACGTCCGGCTGGTCGCTGACGGCGCAGGACCCGTACAACAACATCATCCGCACCATGATCGAGGCGATGGCCGCGACCCAAGGGCATACCCAGTCGCTGCACACCAATTCCTTCGACGAGGCGATGGCGCTGCCGACCGACCATTCGGCGCGCATCGCCCGCAACACGCAGCTCATCCTGCAGAAGGAATCCGGCACTACGCGCATCATCGATCCGTGGGGCGGCTCGGCCTATCTCGAACGGCTGACCCACGACCTGGCGGCGCGCGCGCTGAGCCATATCGAGGAGATCGAGGCTCTCGGCGGCATGGCCGCCGCGACCGAGCAAGGCATCCCGAAGCTGCGCATCGAGGAAGCGGCGGCGCGCACGCAGGCGCGCATCGATTCCGGCGAGCAGATGCTGGTCGGCGTCAATGCGCATCGCCCCGAGAATGATATCGAGGTCGATGTGCTGAAAATCGACAATGCCGAAGTCAGGGCCCGGCAATTGTCGAAGCTGCAGCGGCTGAAGGGCACGCGCGAGGTTGCCGCCGTCGAAAGCGCGCTCGATGCGCTGACCCGCGCTGCACAGGGCAATGAGAACCTGCTGGAGTTCGCCATCCGCGCCGCGCGCGCCAATGCCACAGTCGGCGAGATTTCGTTTGCGCTCGAAAGAGCCTTTGGCCGCCACGTCGCTGTGGTGCAGACCATTTCCGGCGTCTATCGCAAGGCGCTTGGCGACAATCCCGTGGTCGACGGGCTGCAGGACAAGCTCGCAGCTTTCGAGAAGAAAAACGGCGGCAAGCCGCGCATCCTCGTTGCCAAGATGGGACAGGACGGCCACGACCGCGGGCAGAAGGTGATCGCCACGGCCTTCGCCGATCTCGGCTTCGACGTCACCGTCGGCGCGATGTTCCAGACACCGGAAGAGATCGCGAAACTGGCGGTCCAGCACGACGTCCATATCATCGGCGCCTCGTCGCTGGCGGCAGGCCATCTGACGCTGATACCGGAGTTGCGCGACGCGCTGAAGAAGCTTGGTCGAGGCGACATGCTGATCGTGGCGGGCGGCGTCATCCCGCCGCAGGATTACGACGCGGTGCTGCAAGCCGGCGCGGCGGAAATCTTCCCGCCGGGGACGGTTATTCCCGAGGCGGCGGACCGGTTGATGGATCGGCTGCTGGCAGCCAACTAGGCTATGCTACTCTAACTGTCCGACAGCTTGACGATTTCCCATTCCTTGCCGTTGACCGCAGCCAGGTCGCCGACCTTCTTGCCGAACAGGGCGACCGCCA
Organism: Mesorhizobium huakuii; assembly: GCF_014189455.1. NCBI lineage: Bacteria > Pseudomonadati > Pseudomonadota > Alphaproteobacteria > Hyphomicrobiales > Phyllobacteriaceae > Mesorhizobium > Mesorhizobium huakuii. The sequence continues at coordinate 5,084,368 of NZ_CP050296.1, read as the reverse complement.
TCGGCGACACATGCGAAATCGTGCCCTTGGTGGGATCGGCCTCGTCCTCGCCGACGATCTTCCAGTGCACCTTCTTGCCGTCATCGCCTTCCAGCGTGACGCCCATGCCGAAACGGACGACGTCGCTGCCGGGCTCCGGCACGGAAAGCTCGGCGTTTTCGCGCCGGGCGGTCCAATAGCGCAAATCCCGCGACACCACCGCGATGCGCTCGCGATCGGCTTTCTTCTCGGCTTTCGCCAGAATGTCGCGCAGATCGGCCAGATTGTCTTCGATCTGCGCCAGGCCGCGCTCGGTCACCAGATTGCGGTGCGTGCTGATCGGCCGCTCACCAACACCAGCAATGGCATTCTCGCTGTCTTCTTCGCGGGTAAAAGCTCTGCTCATCTCCTGAACTTAGGCGCCGAGTGGCTACTCGACAAGCCATTGTCGATGCTTCGCGAAAAGGAACAGAATATCTGGCACGATTCCTGCGACATCGGAGATGAACACTGGGATTCTGTGCCGATGTTGAACAGACGAACGCTGCTGACGCAAACCGCCGGCTTTGCCGTGATGGGCCTCGCGCTTGGCAAGGCGGCGGCAGCCAGCCTGACCGGTATCGAAAAAGCTTCGATGCGCGGCTCGATCAATGCCACCGAACTCGGCGTACAACCCGGCACCTTCGACGATCAGAGCAAGGCCTTTGCCAAGCTGCTGCGTGACTCGAACGACCGCGATATACCGGCGTTCCTGCCGGCAGGCACCTATGTGGTGTCCAATCTCTCGCTGCCCAGCCGCGTGCGTCTTTCCGGCGTGCCGGGCGCCACGCGGATCGTCTATGGCGGCGACGGCCACCTCTTCATGGCCGAACAGGCCGACCATATCGAACTCAGCGGGCTGGTCTTCGACGGTTCGAATCGCTCGATGGGCGACTATGCGCAAGGACTGCTCGACCTGCGCCGGGTCGGCCATCTCGTCGTCGACAATTGCCAGATAACCGGCAGCGGCAAGAACGGAGTGGCGCTGGAACATGCGGCGGGCCGCATCGAACGCTCGGACATATCGGGCGCGGCGGACGCCGGCATCTATTCGGTCGAGGCAGCCGGGTTGGCAATCACGGACAACACCGTCTCCGACTGTGCCAATGGCGGCATCCTCGTGCATCGCTGGCAGGCGGCGGAGGACGGCACCATGGTTACCGGCAACCGTGTCGAACGGATCGGCGCGCGCAGCGGCGGAACCGGCCAGAACGGCAATGGCATCAATGCCTTCCGCGCCGGCAACGTCATCATCTCAGGCAATGTCGTTTCGGACTGCGCTTTCTCGGCGATCCGCGCCAATAGCTCAAGCAATCTGCAGATTTCAGGCAACACCTGCTCGCGCTCGGGCGAGACCGCGGTCTATTCCGAATTCTCCTTCGAGGGCGCCGTCATCAGCAACAACATCGTCGACGGCGCGGCCAACGGCATCTCGATCGTCAACTTCAACGAAGGCGGCCGCATGGGTGTCTGCTCCGGCAACATCGTGCGCAATTTGTCGACCAGCGGGCCTTACACAGCCGATCCGCCGGGATTCGGTGTCGGCATTGCCGTCGAGGCAGACACCATCGCTTCCAACAACGTCATCGAGAACGCGCCGCTCTACGGCATGTCGATCGGCTGGGGGGCCGTATCTGCGCAATGTCGTGGCCACCGGCAACATCATCCGCAAGGCCGGCACGGGCATCGTCGTCAGCGTGGTCGAGGGCGCGGGTACGGCCGTCATCTCCGACAATGTCATCGATGGCGCGTTGAACGGCGCCGTCATCGGTCAGCGATGGGCCGAGCCGGTGACGGCAGACCTCACCCAGCTAAGCAACAGCGGCTTTGCGCATCTGACGGTCGAGCGCAACCGCGTCAGCTGATTGCAGCTTTTAGTTCAAGGCCGCCGTAGGCCTCAGCGCCCCGACTGTGGCTCCGATCCGGCTTTTGATCGGTGCGTTTGCCAGTTCAATAAGCTTCGCCGCCAGAGCCTCGTCCGCACGCAGCAGCTTGGCCAGCACGGCGGCGACCATAGCTTCACTGGCGCGGCCGGCGCCATCATCGCATTTGATCGCTATGCCGAGGCCAAGTTCAGGTATTGCGCTGCAGTGGACGCCTTCGGCGCCGCCTTTCGCAAAGATCCGGCCCGGTGCTGCTTCCATCAGGGCGACGTCTTCGCGGCCGGTGCCGGCGACAAAGAAGGGTTCCGCCATGCAGGCTGAGAGCAGCCGCTTCGCCGCCTTGGCCCGTTCTGGACCAAAACCGTTTGTCGTCGCCATGCGGGCAAAGCCGAGCGCGAAACTCCTGAGCGGCACCGCATAGGTCGGGATCGAGCAGCCGTCGGTGGCCCGCTCATCGGCGCCGTGGACAGCGCCGGTGACCGACTGCATGGCGTCGCGCACCATCTCTTGCAGTGCGTGACCCGCCTTGACGTAGCCGCGGTGCGCAATGCCGGAGTGCACGCAGGTGCAGAGGAAGCCGGAATGCTTACCTGAGCAGTTGTTGTGCAGCGCATTGGGCAAATCGCCGGTGCGGGCGAGTGCAATCTCGGCGTCGTGGTTCGAGGGCCAATGCGCGCCGCATTCAAGCGCTGACTTGTCCAACCCGGCCTTGGCCAGCATGGAGCGCGCCAGTTCGACATGCGCCGGCTCGCCCGAATGCGAGGCACAGGCCAGCGCCAACTCGCGGTTGCCGAAGCCGTAGGCATCGGCAGCACCCGTTTCGACCAGCGGCAAGGCCTGGATGGCCTTGACCGCCGAGCGCGGAAACACCGGCTTCGAGGTGTCGCCGATCTCCAGGACCGGCTTGCCATCGGCATCGAAGACCGCGACGGCACCGCGATGCGCGCTCTCGACGATCGCACCGCGCAAGACTTCGATCAGAACCGGATTTGTCATGAACCCTCCCGCCAAATCCCAGTGTTACAGCGTCCTTTGCGCGCGCCCCAAAAGGCGCGCCGCGCTGTAATGCGGGCGGTTTACCTGATCCGGTCGAGAATGGAAACGTAGTTGGCGACGGCCGCGCCGCCCATGTTGAAGATGCCGCCTAGTTTTGCGCCCGGCACCTGGATGCCGCCGGCTTCGCCGACGAGCTGCATGGCAGTCAAGACATGCATGGAGACACCGGTGGCGCCGATCGGATGGCCCTTGGCCTTGAGCCCGCCCGAGGGGTTGACCGGCAAGCGGCCGTCCTTCGCCGTCGTGCCGTCCAGCGCCAATTTGGCGCCCTCGCCGCGCTTGGCCAGCCCCATCGCCTCATATTCGATCAGTTCGGCAATGGTGAAGCAGTCATGCGTCTCGACGAAGGACAGATCATCGAGCGTCACGCCGGCGTTCTTCAGCGCGCGGGTCCAGGCCTGCTCGCAGCCTTCGAAGGAGAGAATATCGCGCTTCGACATTGGCAGGAAATCCTGCACGTGTTCATTGGCGCGGAAGGCGACGGCGCGGCGCATCTTCAGGGCGGTCGCCGTGTCGGCGAGGATAAGGGCGGCGGCGCCGTCGGAGACCAGCGAGCAGTCGGTGCGCTTCAGCGGGCCGGCGACGAAGGGGTTCTTCTCGCTCTCCTGGCGGCAGAATTCGTAGCCGAAATCCTTGCGCATCTGCGCATAGGGATTATCGACGCCGTTCTTGTGGTTTTTGGCCGCGATCATGGCGAGCGCATCCGACTGGTCGCCATAACGTTGGAAATAGGCCTGCGCAATCTTGCCGAAGACGCCGGCGAAACCTGCGGGCGTCTCGCCATCCTCCGGCAGATAGGATGCTTTCAGCAGGTTCTTGCCGATCTCGGGACCGGGCGTCGTCGTCATCTGCTCGGCGCCGACCACCAGCACGATGCGGGCAGCGTTGGCATCGATCGCGCGAATGCCTTGCCGGACCGCCGCCGATCCCGTCGCACAAGCATTTTCGACACGCGTCGCCGGCTTGAAGCGCAGCCGGTCGTCGGCCTGAAGCACCAGGCTGGCGGTAAAATCCTGCGCCGAAAAGCCGGCGTTGAAATGGCCAAGCACGATCTCGTCGACCTCGTCCGGACCGATGCCGGCATGGTCGAGCGCGTCCGTCGCGACCTTGACGATCAGGTTTTCGAGCGTCTCGCCCTCGAGCTTGCCGAAGCGCGAATGCGCCCAGCCGACGATACATGCGGTCATGGCGGTCTCCATCCTTGGCGCCAGCCTAGCATATCGGGCTCATGGCGCTCTTCGCCTTTATTGTTCAAATATAAACATTCTTGCCGGAGCCGTGAAGGGCCGGAAGCCGACAATCGCTTGGTACAGGTCGTAGTCGCGTCGATTTTTTGTTGATTGACTCGTCAATAAAAAATAATCTCCGCGCAAAAATCGGGAACGAGATGCCAAAAGTCGGAATGGAGCCACTGCGCCGCAAGGCACTCATCGACGCGACGATCTCGGCGATCGGCGAGCGCGGCTCGTTGGACGTGACCATGTCCGAGATCGCCGGCCGGGCCGGTGTGTCCTCCGCACTTGCCCATCATTATTTCGGCGCCAAGGACGAATTGCTGTTCGCCACGATGCGGCACATCCTCGCCGAACTGACCATCGACATGCGCCGCGCCCTGCAATCCGCCGTTTCCCCGCGCGAACGCGTTTCGGCCGTGGTTGCCGTCAACTTCTCCGAGATCCAGTTCCAGCCGGAAACCATCGCCGCCTGGCTCGCCTTCTATGTCGAGGCACAGAAATCATCGGCCTTGCGCCGGTTGCTCAAGGTCTATGCGCGGCGGCTGCACTCGAACCTGATGAGCGGGCTGACCGGCATCCTGCCCAGGGCCGAGGCCGACCGCGCCGCCGAAGCGACAGCGGCGATGATCGACGGGCTCTACATCAGGCGTGCGCTGAAGGACGGCGTGCCCGACGCCGCGACCGCGATCGCGCTGGTCGAGGACTATCTCGAAACCAAACTCGGCGAGCGGCGCAAACAGTGACGACGAAGCGACCCAATTTCCTGATCGTCATGGTCGATCAGCTCAACGGGACTTTTTTCCCGATGGCCCGGCAGGCTTCCTGCATGCGCCGCATCTGAAAGCGCTCGCGGCGCGTTCGGCCCGTTTCAAGAACAACTACACCGCCTCGCCGCTCTGCGCGCCGGGCCGCGCCTCGTTCATGAGCGGCCAGTTGCCGTCGCGCACCGAGGTCTATGACAACGCCGCCGAGTTCGCTTCGTCGATCCCGACCTTTGCCCATCATCTGCGCGCCGACGGCTATCACACCGTGCTGTCGGGCAAGATGCATTTCGTCGGGCCGGACCAGTTGCACGGCTACGAGGAGCGGCTGACCACCGACATCTATCCCGCCGATTTCGGCTGGACGCCGGACTACCGCAAGCCCGGCGAGCGCATCGACTGGTGGTACCACAATCTCGGCTCGGTGACCGGCGCCGGCGTCGCCGAAATCTCGAACCAGATGGAATATGACGACGAGGTCGCTTTCCATGCGGTGCAGAAGCTCTACGACTTCGCCCGCGTCTCCGACGATGCGGCGCACCGGCCTTGGTGCCTGACCGTCTCCTTCACCCATCCGCACGATCCCTACGTGGCGCGGCGGCAGTACTGGGATCTTTACGAGGATTGCCCGGCTTTGGAGCCAGAGATCAGTTTCATCCCGTACGACAAGCAGGATCCGCATTCGCAGCGGCTCTACAAGGCTTCCGACTACGACGGTTTCGACATCACGGCAGAACAGATCCGCCGCTCGCGGCGCGGCTATTTCGCCAACATCTCCTATCTCGACGACAAGGTCGGCGAGCTGCTGTCGGTGCTCGAGCGCACGCGCATGCTCGACGACACGATCATCCTGTTCTGCTCGGACCATGGCGACATGCTCGGCGAGCGTGGCCTGTGGTTCAAGATGTGCTTCTTCGAGGGCTCGGCGCGGGTGCCGCTGATGATCGCCGGCAAGGGCGTGCCGGCCGGCCTGATCGAGGCGCCGGTGTCCAATCTCGACGTGACGCCGACGCTGTGCGATCTCGCCGGCATCGACATGAGCGCAATCGCGCCATGGACCGACGGCCAGTCGCTGCTGCCGCTGCTGAATGGAAAGCCACGCACCGCGCCAGTGCTGATGGAATATGCCGCCGAAGGCTCCAACGCACCGTTGGTGGCGATCCGCGACGGCCGCTACAAGTTCGTCCATTGCGAGATCGATCCGCCGCAACTCTATGACATCGAAGCGGACCCGCATGAGCTGAGCAATCTCGCCGCCGATCCGGCGCATGCCGGTCTGGTGGCGGCTTTCCTGGAAAAGGTGCGCGCGCGCTGGGACATGGCGGCCTTCGACGCCGCCGTGCGGGCCAGCCAGGCACGGCGCTGGGTGGTCTACCCGGCGCTGCGCAACGGCACGCACTATCCCTGGGAATTCCAGCCTCTGCAGAAGGCGTCGGAACGCTACATGCGCAACCACATGGATCTCAACGTGCTCGAAGAGCAGAAACGGTTCCCGCGAGGCGAATGATGACAGACCTTCTCGTCCCCTCCCTCGATCATCTCAAACAGGCCTATGCCGTCACCTCCCGGGCGACGCAGATCACGCCGCTGCTGGAATCGACAGCGCTTGCCGGAGAGACGGGTGCTGCCCGCGTCTTCATCAAGCCGGAATCGCTGCAATGGGCCGGGTCTTTCAAGGTACGCGGCGCCTATTGGCGGCTGAAGCGGCTGTCGGCCGACGAGGCGAGAAAGGGCGTCGTCGCCTATTCCTCCGGCAATTTCGCGCAGGGGTTGGCCGCTGCCGGCCAGGCGCTCGGCATTCCAGTCACCATCGTCATGCCGATCGACGCGCCGGCCGCCAAGCGCGACGCGACCGCGGGCTATGGCGCGCGCGTCGTGCTAACCGATCACGGCGAGCGGGCGCGTGAAGAGGTCGCCGCCGCCAAGGCGCGCGAGATTGCGGAGACGGAAGGCCTGGCCCTGCTGCATCCCTTCGACGATCCCGAGATCGTCGCCGGCCAGGCCGGCGCCGGCCTCGAAGCGCTCGATCAGCTTGAGGCCAAGGACGCCAGCGCCGATCTGTTGTTCTGCTCGGTCGGCGGCGGTGGGTTGATCGGCGGCGTTTCGCTTGCCTTCCACTATTTGTCGCCGGCGACCGAGATCATCGGCGTCGAGCCGGAAGGTTTCAATGGCATGGGCTCGTCGCTGGCGCATGGCAGCATCGAGACGATGCCGATCGGGCCGAAATCGATCTGCGACGGGCTGATGTCGCGGCGGCCTGGCGATGCGCCGTTCGCGGCGGTCAAGACAGCGGGTGTTCGCGGCATCACCGTCGACGACCAGTCGGTGCGGCGGGCGATGAAGATCGCCTTCGAGCGGATGAAACTAGTGCTGGAGCCGTCTGGGGCTGCGTCACTCGCGGCGCTGCTCGGCGGTAAAGTGGATGTGGCGGGTAAGACCGTCCTTGTTGTGGCTACCGGCGGCAATGTCTCGCTCGCCGATTTTATGGCGCATATGAACCATGCTTGAAGCGGATTTCGTCATCATCGGCTCCGGCTCGGCCGGCTCGGCCATGGCCTATCGCCTGTCGGAGGACGGCAAGCATTCGGTCATCGTCATCGAATTCGGCGGCAGCGATATCGGGCCGCTGATCCAGATGCCGTCGGCGCTGTCGATCCCGCTCAACATGAGCCTCTACGACTGGGGCTTTGCCAGCGAGCCGGAGCCGCATCTCGGCGGCCGCGTGCTGGCGACGCCGCGCGGCAAGGTCATCGGCGGCTCGTCCTCGATCAACGGCATGGTCTATGTACGCGGCCATGCCCGCGACTTTGACCATTGGGCCGAAGAGGGTGCAACGGGTTGGGGCTTTGCCGACGTGCTCCCCTACTTCAAGCGCATGGAGGACAATGACGGCGGCGAGGATGGTTGGCGCGGGCATAGCGGGCCGCTGCATGTCCAGCGCGGCTCGCGTAAAAATCCGCTCTACGGCGCCTTCGTCGAGGCAGGCCGCCAGGCCGGGTTCGAGCTGACCGACGACTACAACGGTTCCAAGCAGGAAGGCTTTGGGCCGATGGAGCAGACCATCCGCGGCGGCCGCCGCTGGTCGGCGGCATCGGCCTATCTGAAGCCGGCTCTCCAACGCAGGAATGTTAGCCTGCTCAAGGGTTTCGCCCGCCGGGTGATCATCGAGAATCAACGCGCCGTCGGCGTCGAAATCGAAGCTCACAAACAGATTCAAATCGTTAAGGCGCGACGTGAGGTGATCGTCGCCGCCTCGTCGATCAATTCGCCCAAGATCCTGATGCTATCGGGCATCGGCCCGGCCGAGCATTTGCGCGAAAACGGCATTGCCGTGGTAGCCGACCGGCCCGGCGTCGGCCGCAACCTGCAGGACCATATGGAGCTTTATATCCAGCAGGAATCAACCAAGCCGATAACGCTGAATTCGGTGCTCAATCCATTCTCGAAAGCGCTGATTGGGGCCCAGTGGTTGTTCTTCAAGTCGGGTCTCGGCGCCACCAATCATTTCGAGGCGGCGGCCTTCGTGCGCTCGCACGCCGGTGTCGATTATCCTGATATCCAGTATCACTTCATCCCGGCGGCGGTGCGCTATGACGGCAAGGCGGCGGCGAAGTCGCACGGCTTCCAGGCGCATGTCGGGCCGATGCGGTCGAAGTCGCGCGGCTCGGTGACGCTGCGCTCGCCGGACCCGAAAGCGAAGCCGGTGATCCGCTTCAACTACATGTCGCATCCGGACGACTGGACCGAGTTCCGTCACTGCATCCGGCTGACTCGCGAGATCTTTGGCCAGTCGGCCTTCGACGCCTATCGCGGCCAGGAAATCTCGCCGGGCAGCCATGTGCAGTCGGACGACGATCTCGATGTCTTCATTCGCGACCATGCCGAGAGCGCCTACCACCCTTGCGGCACCTGCAAGATGGGCCGCGCCGACGACCTGATGAGCGTCGTCGATCCGGAATGCCGGGTCATCGGTGTCCACGGATTGCGGGTCGCCGATTCCTCGATCTTCCCGCGTGTCACCAACGGCAACCTCAATGCGCCGTCGATCATGACCGGCGAGAAGGCGTCCGACCACATCCTTGGCCGCACGCCACTGGCGCCGTCCAACCAGGAACCATGGATCAATCCGCGCTGGCAGACCTCGGACAGATAGCGCATGATCCACGCGGCAAATCGAGCTGCCCGATAGATTGAGCCGCCCATTTGGGCGCCGGACCACTTGGAGAATCCCATGCGCGCCCAGCCCACGGCATCGCACTATGTCAACGGACGCTACATAGAGGACGAAGGCGGCGCGCCGCTGCCGGTGATCTATCCGGCAACTGGCGAGGTCATCGCTACCCTGCGCTCGGCGACGCCGAACGTGCTGGAGCTTGCGATCGAGGCCGCGCGGGCCGCGCAGCCGGCCTGGGCGCGGCTGAAGCCGGTCGAGCGCGGCCGCATCCTGCGCCGCGCCGCCGACATCCTGCGCGCCCGCAACGCCGACCTCGCCCGCATCGAGACGCTCGACACCGGCAAGGCGATCCAGGAGACGCTGGTGGCGGATGCGCCTTCCGCAGCAGACTGTCTTGAGTATTTCGGCGGTGCGGTCGCCGCCTACAATGGCGAGGCCGTCGACCTCGGCGGACCCTTCGCCTACACACGGCGCGAGGCGCTCGGCGTCTGCGTCGGCATCGGTGCCTGGAACTATCCGATCCAGATCGCCGGCTGGAAGTCGGCACCGGCGCTCGCCATGGGCAACGCCATGGTGTTCAAGCCGTCGGAAAATACGCCGCTTTCCGCACTGGCGCTGGCAGAGATCTACAGCGAGGCCGGCCTGCCTGACGGGCTGTTCAACGTCGTGCAGGGCTATGGCGATGTTGGCGCGGGCCTCGTTGGCCACGATGTCGTCGCCAAGGTTTCGGTGACCGGCTCGGTGCCAACCGGGCGCAAGGTGCTGTCGCTCGCCGGCTCGAAGATGAAGCACGCGACGATGGAACTCGGCGGGAAGTCGCCGCTGATCGTCTTCGACGACGCCGATATCGAAAACGCCATCGGCGGCGCCATGCTCGGCAATTTCTACTCCACCGGCCAGATCTGCTCCAACGGCACGCGCGTCTTCGTGCAGAGCGGCATCCACGACCGCTTCGTCGACCGTCTGATCGAGCGGACCAAGAAAATCCGCATCGGCGACCCGCTCGATCCGGAGACCCAGATGGGCCCACTGGTGTCGAAAGCACAGCACGACAAGGTGGTCGGCTATATCGAGATCGGCAAGCAGGATGGCGCTGTTCTCGCCTGTGGCGGCAACGTTCCCTCACTGCAGGGTTTCGGTGGCGGCTTCTTCGTCGAGCCGACGGTGTTCACCGGCGTCACCGACAATATGCGCATCGCCCGCGAAGAGATTTTCGGGCCGGTCATGAGCGTGCTGAAATTCGATGGCGAGGACGAGGTGATCGACCGCGCCAACGACACCGAATTCGGCCTCGCCGCCGGCGTCTTCACCCGCGACCTGCCGCGCGCCCACCGTGTCATCGCCGAATTGCAGGCCGGCACCTGCTGGATCAACGCCTACAATCTGACGCCGGTTGAAATCCCGTTCGGCGGCTTCAAGCAGTCCGGCATCGGGCGGGAAAATTCGCTGGCGGCGCTGGCGCTCTATTCGCAGCTGAAATCGATCTATGTCGAGACCGGGGATGTGGCGAGCCCGTATTGAGCCGCGCTTAAGCCGCCTTCTCCACCGTTCCATCCAGATACTGGGTCAACGCACAGACCAGGTGATAAAAGATGCTTGCCGGCACGTCTGATGCCAGCGAACGGCCACGCTCGTCGATGCGGTCGATCCATAGGCCGAGCGGCGCCGGGTCGATGTGCCAGCGGAACAGCCGGCCGACGCGTTCCTCGATCTCCGGCTTGAGATCGGGTCCACCCGAACCGTCCAGCGCTATGGCCGCCTTGACCGCTTCGGCCTGCGGCCAGCTGCGCGAGATCAGGTCCAGCGGCAGCCCCTGCCGGGAGACGGCGCCATAGGCCAGGCCGGTGGCGCGGTTGAGGCCATTGGCGATGGCCGAGGCATAGAGTTTTCGGGCGAAGCCGCTCAGCTCGGCCTGGCCGCTGCGCCCAGCGAAATCGACCAGCAGCGACGCCCATTCGAAATGGTGGCCGGGCTCGGTCCAAGTCCCCTTCTCACCGGCTGACGGCTTCCATTCGTCATCGAAATATTCGCCCAGCGTCCAGCTGTCCCGGTCGAAGAAATGGCTGCGGAAAAGATCGATGATGCGCGCCGCGCGGCGCAGATGAGCGCGCTCGCCGGTGGCCTGGTGCCAGGCCAGGAAGGCTTCGAGCAGATGCATGTGTGGGTTGGAGCGGCGCTCGCCCTCTCCGTCCGATGTTTCGAGGAAACCGGTCATGCGATGATCCTCGAGATGGGCATCGAGGAAGGCGAAGGTTTCCTCACCTAGCCGCAAGGCTTCGGGATTACCCGACATATGCGCATGCGCAAGCGCAAGCAGCACGCAGGAATGATCGTAGGCATCCTCGGTGGCGTCGGCGACGGAGCCATCGACATGCAGGGTGCGCACCCAACCGCCTCTGTCGGTGCGGCCATTTCTGACCATGAACTCGATGCCGTGGCTGATCAGCCGGTCGGCCGGACCATCCCAGCCGCGCGCGCTGGCGACCGCGAAGGCATAGACCTGCCTGGCCATTGTGCGCATGCGCTTGGGCTTCATCAGCGGCGCGCGATCAAAGCCGAGCGCTTCATGGAACCCGCCATGGCGTTCGTCGACACCCGATGTCGACCACAGCGGCAAGGTCTCCTGGAAAAGCCAGTGATGGACGCGGCGGCGCCAGGCGCCGCTTTCGATGACGCGGTCATGCGCCGGCGTGAACCGGGTTTCCAGCCGGCCGGATCTTTCGAGCTGCTCGACGATCTTCTTGACGTGCTGGCTGTGGCTGACCGGCGCGACGAAAGTGGCATCCGCGGTTGACACGATGGCGACATCCTTCATGCCGATCGCCGACAGCAGGCGGCCATCGCTGCGGATGTAGGAGTTCTCGCAATCGATGGCGACGACATCGCCGATGACGACATTGCCGTGGTCGTCGGCCGGACCGACGTCGAGCAGCGATTGCCAGGAGCCGAGATCGTTCCAGCGGAAGTCGGCCGGCACCATGGCAATGCCTTGCGCCCGTTCCATGATGGCATAGTCGATCGAGATCGACGGGATGGCCTCGTAGAGCTCCAGCGGCATATAGAGGCCGGACAGGTCCGCTGTCGCTGCCTTGTAGGCGGCTTCGGTGGCCTTCCAGATGTCGGGCTCGAAAGCGGCGAAGGCATCACGCATGGCGGCGGCGCGAAACAGGAAGATGCCGGTGTTCCAGTAAAAGCTTTCCGCCTTGAGATAGCTCTGCGCCGTCGCAAGATCCGGCTTCTCGACGAAACGCGTGACGTCGAAGATGCCGCCCCGTGCGCCCGCCACCTCGATATAGCCATAGCCGGTTTCGGGCTGAGTCGGTTTGATGCCGAACACCACGAGCCGGCCGGCATGCGCCGCCTCGGCGCCTGCTTCGACGCTCTGCCAGAATTGGCTTGGCGTTGATATTTCATGGTCCGACGGCACGACCAGCACCAGGCTGTCGCCAAATTCAGACAGGGTGCGCAGCGTTGCCAGTGCGATCGCGGCGGCGGTGTTGCGCCCCGTGGGTTCGAACAATAGGCCCCCGCCGGCGAGATCGAGCCCGGCCAGATCGGCATGGACACGATCGGCATGGCGCTCGGAGGCGATCAGGAAGATCGGTGTTTCGCCGGCCGGCCTTGCCGTCAGCCGGCGCAAGGTCTTGGCCAGCATGGAGCCGTCACCCGAAAAATCGTGAAACTGCTTGGGATTGTCCTCGCGCGACAGCGGCCAGAGCCGCGAACCAACGCCGCCACTCATGACAAAACTGACGATGCGCTGGCTCATTCGGGTCTCGCTCAGAAGTGGGTCTAGGGTGGCAAGCATGCCTTAAGCCGTGTTCACCCGATTGGAAATCCGCTCGACCGCCAGATCGATGAAGGCCTTAACCAGGGGTGAAAGGTGCCGGCTGCTGGGATAGAGAACGTGCAGGCCGCCGGCCGGTGTCGTGTAGCCCTCGAGAACGCGCCGCAGCCGTCCCTCGTTGATCAGCCCCTCGGCCATCAGTTGGGGCAATTGGGCGATGCCGAACCCTGCGAGCGCGGCCGCCACCACCGCCTGCATCTCATTGGCGGCGAAACGCCCGGCGACGACGACACTTTCCTGGCCTTGTGGCCCATCCAGCACCCAATGAGCGCCGGAGGCCGAAGGGCCAGCGATAACGCATCGATGGCGGGCGAGATCGGCAGGGCCTTCTGGCATGCCGTAGCGTGCGAGATAGTCGGGGCTGGCGCAGAGCAGCCTGTGCGTGGAACCGATCTTGCGGGCAATCAGCGTCGAATCCTCAAGTCTCCCGGTGCGGAAGGCGAGGTCGATGCCGTCCTCGACCAGGTTGAGTTTGTCGTCAGTGAGACGGAGCTCGACATTGGTCTTCGGGTACAGTGCCAGAAACTCGATCACGGCGCGGATGAGGAAGTGACCGCTGAAACCAACGGGGGCCGAAATGCGGATCGTGCCTGAAGGCTCCGCCCTCGCCTCGGCGAGACGCAGATTCGCCTCCTCGATCGTCCGCAGGCCCTGGCTGCTTTGCTCATAGTAGAGGCGCCCGGCATCCGTCAGGTTGAGGCTGCGCGTGGTGCGCTGCAGCAGGCGCACACCGACCTCGCGTTCGAGCGCGGCGACACGGCGGCTGACGGTCGTCTTTGGCATGGCGAGCAGGCGCGCGGCAGCGGTGAAGCTGCCGGCTTCGACGACGCGGGCAAACACGATGACATCGTTGAGGTCGATCATTGTTCTCAAAATCGGGACAAAGTTTTCCAATTATAGGCAATTATGCATCAATGCGACAGAGCCTAATTTTGCTCCAGACAAAACAAGACGGAGCAAATGAGATGACCAGCAAACGAAGCATTCTTGTGACCGGCGCCACGGGCCAGCAAGGCGGCGCTGTTGCGCGTGCCCTGTTGTCCAGGGGCCATCGCGTCAAGGCACTGACGCGCAAGCCCGACAGCGATGCCGCACGGCAACTGACGGCGGCGGGTGCCGAGGTCGTGGCCGGCGATCTCGCCGACGCAGCCTCCGTCGTGAAGGCCGCAAAAGACGTCGACACCATGTTCCTGATGGGCAACAGCTACGAGGCCGGCCTCGAGGAGGAAACCCGCCAGGGGATCCTTGCCGCCGATGCGGCGAAGGCCGCCGGCATCGGACACCTGATCTATTCATCCGTTGCCGACGCCGACAAGCAGACCGGCATTCCGCATTTCGAAAGCAAATATCTGGTCGAGCAGCATGTCAGGCAGCTCGGCATCCCCTACACGATCAGCGCGCCGGTCGCCTTCATGGAGAATGCCGTCGCGCCTTGGTCGATCGGCACGCTCAGCCAGGGCATTCACGCCTTCGCGATGCCACCGAAGCGTGTCCTCCAACTGGTCGCGCTGGCGGATATCGGCGCCTTCGTCGCCATCCTCGCGGAACGGCGGGAACAGGTGTTCGGCAAGCGCTTCGATTTTGCCGGGGATGAATTGTCCGGCGAAGAGCAAGCGAAAATCCTGTCCGAGGCCATCGGCCGACCGATCCGCTATCAGGAAATCCCGATCGCTGCTGCCCGCCAGCAGAGTGAGGACGCGGCGCTGATATTCGAATGGTTCGACCGAGTCGGCTACGACGTCGACATCGCCGCCTTGCACAGGCAATTCCCAGAGGTGCGCTGGCACGGTTTTGCCGACTGGGCGCGCGCATTTAACTGGGGCGCCAACGGCCTGGGCGGCGAAAGCTGATGAAATGCGACAGAAGTACTGCCATTGCCGCTTGCAGGAATGAGGTGTGGCGGCTATAAGCCCGCCGTCTGGTCACGGAGTGTAGCGCAGCCTGGTAGCGCACCTCGTTCGGGACGAGGGGGTCGCAGGTTCAAATCCTGCCACTCCGACCAGAAAAACAACGTGTTAGCGCATCCCGACTTTGGCGCTCAAACTGATATCGCAGCCGAAAACACGGCGAGATGAGCTGCCTCCTCGGCGCGGCCCTTCCCTTTGTCGCCAACGCGCCACGCCACTGGGCTTGCTGAAAACGCTGACGTCGGCGGCTGAAGTCTCTCGGTCATTGCGCGTGAATTTTCATCCGCCGCGCGGCATTCAACAACGCCGCGCCATCCGTGTCGATCGTGTCGACAAGTTCACCGGCCTGGTCGACGCTGATGCCTGTTTCATTGGACAGGAACCAGACGCGGAAGCTCCTGTCTTCAGGTGGAAAAGGGGCGACGAACTCCCTGCCATCGTTTCGGTCTTCGGCTGATAGCCTGCGGCGCTTTCGCAATGTCCGCTTGGGCTG
This sequence comes from Mesorhizobium huakuii, assembly GCF_014189455.1. NCBI lineage: Bacteria > Pseudomonadati > Pseudomonadota > Alphaproteobacteria > Hyphomicrobiales > Phyllobacteriaceae > Mesorhizobium > Mesorhizobium huakuii. The sequence goes on along the minus strand of NZ_CP050296.1, from coordinate 5,068,994 downwards.
GTCGTCTTCCGATGAGGGGTCCATGGGCATATTTGACGTCGGGCTTATCGCAGGCCGAAGAAGCTCAATATCAATAGTACGATGACCACCGCTCCAACGAGCCAAATTATATTGTTCATGATCCTTCTCCCGTTGCCTGGAAAAGCTCGCGCCTCTGATGAAGAAACGCGTGCCGATCAGCCTTTGCCCGGCTGATCTTCTGCCGATGCCAGGCGATGGCGTCGGCCGTGAGAACAGAACAATTAGATGCACCTAATGTTCCATCGCATAGGCAAGATCGAGCATTGGCCTGCTGAATTGCTTTTATATTAGCGATAGCGCATGTTCACTCCTGAGGGACTGCCGGTGATGCCTGGAGCCGCCATGGAAAAACTGGTTCTCACAGCAGCATTCGCGCTTGCCTGCCATTGCGCGCCCTCCCACGCGGACGACGAGCGGTCATGCGAAATTGTGGCGGCGTCAGCCCAGTTGTCCGGAAAGACCAACTGTAGAGACGGCGATGTCGCCACTATCTCCGGCATGAGCACCAAAGAGGTGCCGGAAGCGATAGCCCGATATTGCGATTTCTGGGCACAGATCGTCGTGTTGCCCGATGCGAGCACGACCGATGCATCGAGCCACTTCGTTGTTTGCAAGTACCGTCGGCGAGACGCGGCCCCTTCTCAGCCTTAGGCCAAGCGATAGCCCGTCATTCGACTTTCCGGAGGGCTCCGAGACTGTCCTGGGACAGCCCGGAACCAAAGGGGCCAGCGGCAGTTATCCGACGAAGGGCTAATCAAGGTAATGGAGAAATTGCAATGAAATCAATGGTCATGTGCGCTTTGGCGCTTTCCATCGGATTGCCGGCTGTCGCGTCGGCGGCCCAAACCGACGTAATCATCAAGACCCACCACCGTCACCACAGCAACGTCAAGATCATCAACGAGGACGGCCAGCGTCTGCATCACCGCCACCACGGCACCGTCGCGTTCTACGATCACGGCCGCCGGCACCATCGTCCGGATACCGTCATCGTCACGGGCGCTGTCTCCACCCATCATCGCCACCACCACCCCGTGGTGATCGAAAACAACGGCTATTGATCGACGCCGCAGGCCCGGCTCCTTGCAGCCGGGCCTGCCTGCAAAAACTGAAATTTGGTTGCTGATCTGGCACACCGATACAGGCATCACCGACGACCCGTCGTTTGAATACGACACCATTCAGCCCGTCCGAAAGGGTCGCAGAATCTCACTTCGTTGGCAGGATGCCCTCTAGACATTTAGGGTTCGCTCGCCACACGGACGCTGCGAGCGAACCCTATCGGCGCAGGAAGGGACGTAGCTGCGCCAATCTGCAAATCCATTCGTGCTCGATCTCTCGGATGGTCAGCTATGGGTCATTCCAATCGCCATGAAAGTGATGGCCACCGCAAAGATCAGTGCGAGCAACCAGCGCGCTTGGCCAACACTCTTGTCCATCAACTTCCTCCTGACGTGCGGTGGACAACGGCTGCGAACAGTGGCCGTTCCGAACAGCACCACAGGTAAGACCATTGCATTTTGCGGCCGGACTAAAGTCTGGGGTTCCACCGGACCGAAGCCCAGCCAGGGAACGTTTGTGCTGCGGCCCTGTTCGGTTGCTGGACCCGAAGATAATCAGATGAGCGGAACTGGATGAACGTCACCATGTCTAACATTGAGGCCATAAGATCCGATGCCTCGGGAACGCGCGTAGCGGACCTTAGGACCAGAATGCAGCATGCCCGAATTACCATGAGCGAAATGAAGACCTTCCAAAGGGTCGCGGCCATGATGGAGGACGGACGGGGCAGCATTGACCATGACGATTTGATCGCCGCGTCCTTCGTTACCGACACGTTGCTCGACAAGAAAACGCTCTGAGACCATGCGGACAATCAGCAAGCTTTTTGATTCCCATGCTGAAGCAGCCCGGGTTGCTGGAGAGTTGGTGGCGGTCGGTGTTCCTCGCGTTCAGATTGCCATTATCGGGCCCTACCGGGACGAAGTCACAGTTCTGAGGTCCCCGAGTGTCATCCTTGGTACGGTCGGTGCGGCATTGGCCTGCCTGAGCGCCATGGCCGTTTGCGGCGTCAGTCCTATTGCGGCAGGGCTACCGGCAACAGCACTGGTTTGCGCGGTCTGTGCCGGCGGGTTGCTCGGCGCATTCATCACCACTGCGGCAACGCCGGATGAGCGGAGCGTTGCCGACGGGATCGTCTTGGTGACCGCGCATGTCGATGAAAATGCAACCGACATCGTCCAAGCGGTGCTCGGCGGTTGCACTCCCGCCGCATTCATCGCCGAAGCAGCATGAGAATTCGAGACTGGATGAAGGGTGCGGGACGAAGGCGGGTTGCCACAACCAGTTCGAGCCGCCGAAAGTGCGCCCTTAGGCGACGAAAAGCCGCCCCGGCATCAACCGAGACGACTCTCTCCGTTTCCAGTGATTGAATTTAGACACTCGACGGATACCAACTTCGAGTGGCCGAGAACGTTCCCATATCGGCTGGAAATCCCTGTATGTTCACGCGCCCACAGGGTTCTTTCGCGAGCGCATCTTTGACGAAATAATCGTCGGCTCCAGATGGTTCGGTGGATATGATGAAGCCGGTGAAACTGGCGAGCCGGATGTGGAGATGAATTTGATTTCAACGACAGCCTCGGCACCGGTTCTTGTGATTGCGATGTTTCTCGTTACCGGTTGCTCGTCGATCGGCAGGACGGTCGATCCCGCAAAATACGACAGCATGAGCTGTACCGAGCTCAACAGCGCGCTGGGCGAAAACGCCGGCGAGATCTCGCAAACCGCGATCACCCGCGGCAAGGTCGTCAACACCGCTGTTCCGCGCTGGCTGCTTGGTGGCTCGCGCGTGAAAACAGTGGTGGCCAACCGCGAAACAGCCAGGATCGACCGGCTGAAACAGCAGCAGGATGCCATTGCCGCTGCGCGAGCACGCAAGTGCCCGAAATCAGCGGGCTAAGCGAACAGTCCCGATGATTACCTTACCTGATGTGACGTCTCACGCGCTCAGCCGGAACCGCGTCACATCGATCGCCGCGGCCATCAGCGTCTGCGTGTAGACGTGCTGCGGATTGCTGAAGATCGCCTCGGTCGGCCCCTCTTCGACGATCTTGCCCTGCTTCATGACGATGATGTAGTCGGCCATGGCGCGTACGACCGAAAGATCGTGGCTGATGAACAGGTAGGACAGTTCGTGGTCGGCCTGCAGCTTGCGCAACAGCTCGACGATCTGTTTCTGCACCGAGCGGTCGAGCGCCGAGGTCGGCTCGTCCAGCACGACCATTTTGGGCTTCAGGATCATGGCGCGGGCAATGGCGATGCGTTGCCGCTGGCCGCCGGAGAATTCGTGGGGGTAGCGGTTGCGGGCGTTGGGATCGAGGCCGACCTCGAGCAAGGCCTCGACCGCGCGCTGGTCGCGCTGCTTGCCCGAAAGATTGGGCTCATGAACCAGCAGCCCTTCGGTGATGACCTGGCCGACGGTCATGCGCGGCGACAGCGAGCCGAACGGGTCCTGGAAGACGAGCTGCATCTGGCGCCGCAGTGGCCGCATCTGCTGCCGGTCGGCGGAGGAAATGTCGCGATCGCCGAAACGGATAAGCCCATCGCTCGGCAGCAGCCGCAGCAAGGCGCGGCCGAGCGTCGATTTGCCCGAGCCGGATTCACCGACAATGCCGATGGTCTGATTGCGCTGCAGCCGGATCGAGATGTCATCGACGGCGCGCAGCATCAGCGGTTCGCCGGCCAGAAACCCGCCGCCGATCCTGAAGGTGACTTCGACATTCCTGCCTTCGAGCACCACGGGCGCACTGGCCGGCGGTGGCGCCTTGGTTCCCGTCGGCTCGGCCGCCAGCAGCATTTTTGTATAGGCATGCTGCGGGTTGACGAAGATCGCCTCGGCGTCGCCCTCCTCGACCACCTCGCCCTGGCGCATGACATAGACGCGGTCGGCGAAGCGCCGGACGATGCCGAGATCGTGGGTGATGAAGACGATCGCCATGCCGAGCTTGCGCTGCAGTTCGGCGAGCAACATCAGGATCTGCGCCTGGATGGTGACGTCGAGCGCCGTCGTCGGCTCGTCGGCGATCAGTATGTCGGGATCGTTGGCGAGCGCCATGGCGATCATCACACGCTGGCGCTGGCCGCCGGACATTTCGTGCGGATAGGATTTCATCCGCCGCTCAGGATCGGGAATATGCACGAGCCGTAAGAGCTTGAGCGCCTCCTCGCGTGCCTCGGCGGCATTCAGGCCGCGATGCCGGCGGATCGGTTCGATCAGCTGGTTGCCGATCGAATAGAGCGGATCGAGCGAGGTCATCGGCTCCTGGAAGATCATGCTGATCTTGGCGCCGCGCACCTTGTTCAGATCGGATTTGCTCAGTGTCAGCAGGTTGCGCCCGCGATAGTCGACGTGGCCCGTGGCTTCGCCGTTTGAGGCCAGCAGGCTCATCGCCGCCATCATCGTCTGGCTCTTGCCGGAGCCTGACTCGCCGACCACGGCAACGGTCTCGCCCGCATTGACGTGGATGTTGATGCCCTTCACCGCTTCGACCGCGCCGTCGAGCGTGCGGAAGCGGACGCGCAGGTCCTTGACGCTGAGGATCGTTTCGGGAGTGGCCATGTCAGCGATCCCCATCTTTATCGATCCCCCATCTCAGCGATCCCTTGGGTCAAGTGCGTCGCGCAGGCCGTCGCCGACGAAATTGAGCGCGAACAGCGTCGAGACGAGGAAGAAGGCGGGGAACAGAAGCAGCCAGTTGGCGGTGCCGATGTTCTTGGCGCCGACCGAAATCAGCACGCCCCAGCTGGTCATCGGCTCCTGCACGCCGAGGCCGAGGAAGGACAGGAAACTCTCCAGGATGATGACCTGCGGCACCAGCAGGGTCATGTAGATCACCACCGGACCAAGCAGGTTGGGGATGACGTGGCGCAGCAGGATACCGCGCTGGCCGACGCCCATGGCTTCCGCCGCCTGGACATATTCCTGGCGGCGGATCGACAGCGCCTGGCCACGCACGATGCGCGCCATGTCGAGCCACAGCACCGCCCCCCACGGCCAGGAACATCAGCACGAAGTTGCGGCCGAAGAACACCACCAGCATGATGACGAAGAAGATGAACGGCAAGGAATAGAGCACATCGACAATGCGCATCATCACCTCGTCGATCTTGCCGCCGGAAAAGCCTGCGGCAGCACCATAGATGACGCCAATCACCACCGCCACGACGCCGGCGAGCAGGCCGATGGCGAGCGAGATGCGCCCGGCCATCAGCGTGCGCGAGAGGAGATCGCGGCCGGTGTTGTCGGTGCCGAACAGGAAATATTGCTGCTTGACCGACGTGCTCATCGTCACTTCGAGCCCGTCGGCCGACTTGCTCTCGATCTTGGTGTCGTCAAAGGCATCGGAACGGTCGAGGTAGCGGATGTTGCGATCATCGATCGGCTTGGTCGAGGTGACGGTGACCGTGACGTGGCTGCCTTCCTGATGCCACTCCTTGAGATCGACCCGCATGCGCTTGATGGCATCCGTGAGTGCCCCCTGAATCATGTCGGCCTTCGGATAGGCCGACAGGCTTGGCGGCATGCGGACATAGTCGGCATAGATCGTCGTGTACTGATGCGGCACGAACCAGGGGCCGAACACACTGACGATCCCGATCAAAGCGAGGTAATAGAGGCTGAACATGGCGGCGCGGTTGGCCTTGAGGCGCGCCCAGGCGTCGCCCCAGAGCGAGCGGCCAACGATGGCAGGAGCAGTGGCTGCGATGTCAGTCATAGCGCACCCTCGGGTCGACGACCGCGTACATGACGTCGACGATCAGGTTGAAGATGATGGTGAAGATGGCGATCACCACCACCGTCCCCATCACCAGCGTATAATCGCGGTTGAGCGCGGCATCGACGAAATAGCGGCCGACGCCGGGGATGGAGAAGATCGTCTCGACGATGACCGACCCGGTCAAAAGGGCCGCCGCCGCCGGGCCGGTGAATGAGACGATCGGCAGAATGGCGCCGCGCAAGGCGTGCTTGACCACCACCGACCAGTCGGAGAGGCCGAGCGCGCGTGCCGTGCGGATATGGTGAGAGCGCAACGATTCAATCATCGAGCCGCGCATCAGGCGGGCAACGATGGCGATCTGCGGCAGAGCGAGCGTCAGCACCGGGCCGACCTTGTTGATGAAGGCGCCGTCACCCCAGCCGCCGATCGGCAAAAGCTTCCAGGTCAGCCCGAACAGGAGCTGGATCACCGGCGCGATGACGAAGGTGGGGATGGTGCTGCCGGCCGTCGCCAGCGCAATCACCGTATAGTCGCCAAGCTTGTTCTGGTTGAGCGCGGCAATGGTGCCGAGCACGCTGCCAAGCAGCAGCGCCAGGATCAGCGCCGAGGCACCGAGCTGGACGGAAATGGGCAGGCCCTTGGCAAACAGTTCGGTCACGGTGAAGTCCGGCATGTTGTAGCTCGGGCCGAAATTGCCGCGCAGGAGATTGCCGAGATAGTGGACATATTGCAGCCAGAGCGGATCGTTGAGGCCGAACTGGGCTTCAAGGTTGGCCTTGATCTCAGGGCTCAGCCCCCGCTCCTGGTTGAATGGGCCGCCTGGCGCGACGCGCATCAGGAAGAACGCCATCGTCACGATGACGAACAGCGTCGGGATGGCGGTCAAAAGCCGCCGGAATACATATCGCAGCATCGGTGCCCCACTTGATCCGGAACACGCCCATCCAGTTGGATGATTGTGCTCCAGCCTTCAAATCTTCGCACCGGATTTTCCGAAAATCGATTCTGCTTCCCGGCCGATGCGATGGCAAACCAGCACCGCCGCGCCTCTGAGGGCGCGGCGGCTTGGCCAGGGATCAGTCCTTGCTGACGAAGCGCGACGGATGGACATCCATCACATTGTCGACGAAGCCATGCAGCTTCGAGGACACGATGTCGTGGTAGCTGTAGTAGAGAAGCGGGATCTGGCCGACATCGTCGACGAGAATGCGCTCGGCCTCGGAGAGCTCCTTCATGCGCTCCTCGGGCTTGCCGCCGGCGGCGGCCGCCTTGTCCATGGCCGCTTCATAGGCCGGGCTGTTGTAGTTCGAGTAGTTGTTGCCGCTCGCCTTGCGCGAGATGCCGAGGAAGGTTTCCGGGTCCTTGTAGTCGGCGATCCAGGCGGCACGCGCCACGTCGTAGTCGCCCTTCTGCTCGAGGAAGGAGTAGTGGGTCTTGGTATCGGTGTTGAGCAGCGTGACGTCGACGCCGAGCGGCTTCAGCTGTTCCTGGATGGCCACAGCGGTGTTCTTGTGGTTCTCCGAGGTGTTGTAGCGGATTTCCATCTTCAGCGGATGTTCGGGCGTATAGCCAAGTTTCTCGAGGATCTTCTTGGCCGCGTCCTCGCGGTCGATCTGCGGCATGTCGGCGTATTTGGCCATTGCCGGCGTGTAGCCCTCAATGCCGGGGGGCACCATCGAATAGCCGGGCAGCATCGAGTTCTGCCAGACCTTTTCGGCGATGAAGTCGCGGTCGATCGCCATCGAGATGGCGTTGCGCAGCTCAGGGTTGTTCCACGGCGCCTTGTCGGTCTTGATCGCGTAATAATAGGTGCCGAGATACGGGCCGACATGGATCTGGTCGCCGAACTTGGTCTTGAGGTCGGCGAGCTGTTCGGTCGGCAGATCGTCATAGCTGTCGAGCTCGCCCGCCTCGAAGCGCTTCATCGCCGATGAGCGGTCTTCGGTCGGGATGTAGTTGACCACGTCGAACTTGACGGTCGCGGCGTCCCAGAATTTCGGATTCTTGACCAGTTTCATATGGTCGTTGGGAACCCATTCAGCCAGCGTATAGGCGCCGTTCGAAACAAGCTTGCCGGGCTTGATCCAGTCGGCGCCGAGCTTTTCGATCGAGGCCTTGCTGACCGGGTAGGTCGCCTGGTGGGTCAACATCTCCAGGAAGTAAGGCGTCGGCGCCTTGAGCGTCACTTCCAGGGTGTTGGCGTCGATCGCCTTGACGCCCATGTCCTCGGGTTTGCCCTTCTTGGTGTTGAAATCCTCCGCACCCTTCACCGGATACAGCATCGAGGCGTATTCGGCGCCGGTCGCCGGGTCCTCCAGCCTGTGGAAGGCGTAGACGAAGTCGTCCGCCGTCACCGGGCTGCCGTCCGACCACATGCCGTCCTTGCGCAGCTTGAAGGTGTAGACGGTGCCGTCATCCGATACCGTCCAGCTTTCGGCGGCGCCCGGAATGAGGTTGGCCTTCTCGTCCTGCATGACAAGGCCCTGGAACAGGTCGCGCAGCACATTGGCTTCATAGACCGTCGAAGTCTTGTGCGGGTCGACCGATTCCGATTCGGCTGCGGTGCCCCTGTTGTAGACGCTCTCGGCGAAAGCCGGCGTGTAGAATGCGCCGGCGGCTACCGCCATGGTGGTGGCGAATACCGTCGCCTTCAGCATGTTTTTCAGCATGAAGTTCTCCCTGTCGGCGCTGCCGTTGGCGCGCCTTTAAGTGTTGACGCCCCGGAACCGATGCCTGGTTCCTTTGAGCGCGCCGCCGGTTCCCTCCGGCAGCTGGTGGCAGGAGACTAGACAGGAGGTAAGCTCTTTTCAACCGAGTACTGATTGACCCTAAGTCAATCCTCATAATTGAAGAAGCAACGGCTAAATTAGAGCGGCGTTTTCAATCACACACATCCCCAGGTTGTGCCTGGAGTTTTCGCTTTCTGCATGCGAACTTTGGCATGCTATTCGCATGGTTCAGAACCTCATTTCCCGGGTCCGAAGGCGCGCGTTCCGAACAGACAATTCGGGAACTTCCGCGGTCGAGTTCGCTCTGCTATCGCCGCTTTTTATCCTTCTTCTACTCGGAATGGTTGCGTACGGCATTTATTTTGGCGCTGCCAACTCTATACAGCAAATTGCGGCGGATGCCGCGCGAACGGCCATCGCCGGGTTGAACCAGACCGAGCGGCAGACGCTGGTGGCCAGCTACCTTACCAACAATGCCGGCGGATATCCGTTCGTGGATGCCAGCAAACTGACCTACCAGGCCAATGACAGCGTGGCTGATGGAAGCCAGTTCGTGGTGTCCATTTCGTACGATGCCCGCAACCTGCCGATCTGGAACCTGTTCCCGGGCATAGCCATGCCGGGGACCACGATCACGCGCCAGTCGACGATCAGGGTCGGGGGTATCTGAATGTTGCTGCGCACGCGCACGATGGTCGCCCGGATCGCCCAGCGTCTCATGGCCGACAAGAAGGCGAACTTCGCCGTCATGACGGCCCTGAGCGCACCGGTCGCACTGGCGCTGGCCGCGGTGGCGATCGACGAGGCCTCAATCTACTCCGAACGCCGGCAAGCCCAGGCGATGGTCGATCTGGCAGCGATCACCGCCGCCTCGAACATCAACAATGTCAACACGGCGGTTGTCACCACGCTCACCGACAACGGCATGCCGGGCGTCGTCGTTCAAGCCCCGGGCCAGACCATTGCCCCAGCCATCGGGAAGACGGTGGTGACGGTCACGCAGGGCCGATATGCCTCGTCGACCACCAATGTCACCCAGCGCTTCCAGGCGGGCGTGACACCGTACAATGCGGTGCGTGTCACGCTGACGAAAATCCCTGCCCGCTATTTCGCGAGCTCGCTCATCCCCAGTCCGGTCATCGGCACCCAGGCCACGGCCAGCATGACGCCGCAAGCGACTTTCTCGGTCGGATCGAGACTGCTCAGCGTCAATGGCGGCATCCTCAACGCTTTGCTGAGTGGACTTCTCGGCGGCAACATCTCGCTCAGCGTCATGGACTATAACGGGCTGATCTCGGCCGATGTCAGCGTGCTTTCCTTCGTCAGCGCGCTCGCCACACAACTGAACATCACGGCCGGCACCTATTCGGACGTGCTGGCCTCGAAGGCAACAGTCGGCCAGATCGCCACGGCCATGGCCAATGTTCCCGGCCTCGGCAATACGGCCAAGGTTGCCCTGCAAACCATCGCCTCCAAGTCGACCAGCACGGTCAAGATCCCGCTCAGCAGTCTTATCGACCTCGGTTCCGTCGGCAGCCTGGGCCTCGGTCAACAGCCGTCCGGCCTCGGCGTCGACGCAAGCGCCATGGGTATGCTGACCGCCGCCGCCGTGCTGGCGAACGGCACCAACCAGGCCGCGGTCAATCTCGGCGCCACCATCCCGGGGCTGCTCAACACCCAGCTCAACATCGCCATTGGCCAGCCGGCGCAATCCTCGCCCTGGCTGGCGATCGATGGCATCGGCACTACCGTGCGGACAGCCCAGACGCGCATCAAACTGACGGCCTCCGTCGGTGTCGGCTCGCCCGGCCTCGGCGGCGGCATCAGCCTGCTGGCCGTCAATCTGCCGCTCAACGTGGAAGTCGCCTATGCCGAAGCGAAGCTGACCGACATCACCTGCCCGACAGGGCCTTCCAGCATCAGCGTTTCCATCGCCGCGCACCCCGGCATTGCGCAGTTGAACCTCGCCAACAGCAACAATCCCTCCGGCTTTGCCGATTTCAGCCAGCCGCAGACCTTCACCGACGCCGAGATCGCCGATGTGAGCCTCCATCTGCTGCTGATCAACATTCCCTTGATCCAGGTAATGGGTTCGGCCGCGACCGCGATCACCAACAACAGCCCGCAAACCTTGACTTTCAACGCGACCGACATCGCCAACAAGACGGTGAAGACCGTTTCGACACGCAACATCTCGCAGTCGCTCACCACGTCGCTGGTCAACAACCTATCGCTTTCGGCCAATGTGCTTGGTCTCGGCATCGATCTCACCGCCCTGCTCGGAACGGTCAAGCCGGCGGTGGTGACCCTGCTCAACAGTGTAACGGCGCCCGTCGACGACTTGCTCTACAATGTGCTGTCAGCCCTGGGTGTCGGTGTTGGCCAGGCCGACGTGCGGGTCACCGGAGCGACCTGCGGACGGGCGGTGCTTGTACAGTAGGCATTTGTGGCCAGGCGGATCGCCTGGCCGAAAGACGGGTAAACCGTCAGTCGAGCCGACCAAGGAAGCAACCGAGAGCCGGCAGCGAGAGCGCTTCCTCCTCAACAGCAGCGCCGCCATCCAAGACAGGCGCGACGGCGTCGATGTCCGGCGGCAACGGCCAATTCGCCGGTTCTCCAGCGAAATTGAAGACGCAGAGCAGCCTCTGCCCACCGCCTTCGCGGACGAACGCGAGCACGTCGCCCTCGGCGTCGAGAAAGCGGATCGAACCGCTGACCAGCGCTGGATGGCGCCTGCGCAAGGCAAGCGTCGAGCGGTAGGCGGACAGAACCGATTGCTCGTTGTCGTTCTGCACATCGGCCGCACGGGCGCGATGGCTGGCCGGGACCGGCAGCCAGGGCTTGGCCGTCGAGAAACCCGCATTGTCGGCGCCGGCCTCCCAGACCATTGGCGTGCGGCAACCATCCCTGCCCTTCACACCCGGCCAGAAGCGGATGCCGACGGGGTCGCGCAGATCCTCATAGGCAAGCTCCGCCTCCTCCAGGCCGAGCTCCTCGCCCTGATAGAGGCAGATCGAGCCGCGCAGGCAGGCGAGCAGCATGATCGAGAATCTGGCCACCGCGTCGGCATCGCCGTCCGGCCCGGTCCAGCGGCTGACATGGCGCACCACGTCATGATTGGAAAACGCCCAGCAGACCCAGCCGTCGGCGACCGCATGTTCGAAGGCCTCGACACAGCCGCGCACATGCGCCGCCGAAAACTGCGCGCCGAGCAGATCGAAGGTGTAGCACATTTGCAGCTTGTCGCCGCCGGAGGTGTAGGCGGCCAGCGTCTGCAGCGAGCGACCCTCATCGCCGATTTCGCCGACAGCGGCGCGGTCCTGGTACTCATCAAGCAGCGCGCGGAAACGCCTGAGGAAGGCCAGGTTTTCCGGCTGTGTCTTGTCGAACAGATGCTCCTGGTAGAGGTAGGTATTGGTCTCGCTGTTGGTGCCGGCGACGCTCGACGCCAAAGGCGGATTGCAGCGCAGCCAGCGGTCATGGACATAGTAGTTGACCGTGTCGAGACGGAAACCGTCGACGCCACGCTCCAACCAGAAGCGCACCGTGTCGAGAAGCGCGTCCTGGACCTCCGGATTGTGGAAATTCAGGTCGGGCTGCGAGGCGAGGAAATTGTGCATGTAATATTGCCGGCGGGTCGAATCCCACTCCCAGGCCGGGCCGCCGAAGACGGACAGCCAGTTGTTGGGCGCGTTGCCGTCGGGTTTCGTATCGGCCCAGACGTACCAGTCGGCCTTGGGATTGTCGCGGCTGGCGCGGCTTTCGACGAACCATTCGTGTTTGTCGGACGAGTGGGAAATCACCTGGTCGATGATGAGCTTCAGGCCGAGCCGGTGCGCCTCGGCGACCAATGCGTCAAAATCCTCCAGCGTTCCGAACATCGGATCGACGTCGCGATAGTCCGACACGTCATAGCCCATATCGGCCATCGGCGACTTGAAGAAGGGCGACAGCCAGACGGCATCGACGCCGAGCGAGGCGATATGGGCAAGCCGCGTCGTGATACCCCTGAGATCGCCGCTACCGTCGCCGGTCGTGTCCTGGAAGGAGCGCGGATAGACCTGGTAGATGACGCAGCCGCGCCACCATTCGGTCCCCTGCTCCGCCCCCGGATCGGCCCAAGGGCTGGCATTGTTGTCGGCCATTACGAACCCTTCCCGGCGCGGCCCTTTGCGGCTAGACCTTCGATCATGAAATGGACGCTGCGACCCGGCAGCGGCCGCGCAAGGTCGATCGGCTGCGCTTCGATCGCCGGCTGCCATCCGAACCCTTCCCGCACGGGCAAGGCGAAGACGCATTGGCGACGATCGCCGTTGATGATGACGGCAAGGCGGCCGCCGCCTGCATCGCCCAATAGCATGACGAGGCGGTGCCGTGCCGGGTCGTTCCAGTCCGCCTCGGCAAGCGGCATGCCGGTCTCGGTCAACCAGGCGACGTCGGGGATGCCTGTTGCATCGGCCGGCTCTCCTGTCAGGAAATGCGTGTCCGAGAAAGCCGGGACGGCACGACGAAGCATGCCGAGCGCTGATGCGTAGCGCTCCAGCGCCTGGTCGCGGCCGGCCCAGTCGAGCCAGGTGATGGCATTGTCCTGCGCGTAGGCGTTGTTGTTGCCCCGCTGCGTGCGGCCGAATTCGTCGCCCGCGGTCAGCATGATGGTGCCGCGCGAGGCAAACAGCGTGGCGAGCAGCGCACACTGATCGCCGAAGCGGGCATCGGCGATCGCCGCGTCGCCGGTCTCGCCCTCGGCGCCATTGTTCCAGGACAGATTGTCGTTGTGGCCGTCGCGATTCTGCTCGCCATTGGCCGCGTTGTGCTTGCGCTCATAGGCGACGATGTCGGCCAGCGTCATGCCGTCATGAGCGGCGATGAAATTGACCGTGCGGCTGGCCGGTTGACCGGTTTTGCCAAAAACGTCGGACGAGCCGGCAAGCCGTGTCGCCAGGGCTCCCACCGCGCCGGCATCGCCGCGCCAGAAGCGCCTGGCATCGTCGCGATAACGATCGTTCCATTCAAGGAAGCGCGCCGGAAAGTTGCCGAGCTGGTAGCCGTCAGGACCGATATCCCAGGGTTCGGCGATCAAAACGCGATCGGCCAGAATGGGATCGCCGGCGATCGCCGAGAGCAAGGGCGCCGCCGGATCGAAGGCGCCGTCAACGCGGCCCAGCACCGGCGCCAGATCAAAGCGGAAGCCGTCGACGCCGGCAAGGCGGACAAAGTGTCGGAGCGTGTCGAGCACCATGTCCCGCACCACCGGATGGTCGCAGGCGACGGTGTTGCCGGTGCCGGTGTCGTTGACCAGCCTGCCATCCGGCTGGTGCCGGTAATAGGCCTGATTGTCGAGCCCGCGCAGCGACAGCGTCGGCCCCAGCCGGTCGCTTTCGCCCGTGTGGTTGAAGACGAGATCGAGGATGGTGCCGATGCCGGCTTGACGCAGCGCGGCGACGGTGTCGCGCAATTCCTTGAGGCCGCCGGGCGCGAGACGCGGGTCAAGCGCCATGAAGGTGACGGGATTGTAGCCCCAGGCGTTGCTCAGGCCCAGCGGCGGCAGGTGCCGCTCGTCGATCGAGGCCGTCACCGGCATCAGTTCGACGGCCGACACGCCGAGCCGTTGCAGATGCTCGATGATGACAGGATGAGCAAGCGCCGCGATCGTACCGCGCTGCTCTTCCGGAATGTCTGGATGCAGTTTGGTGAAGGCGTGGATATTCAGCTCGTAGATCAGGCCGCCCGGACGAAACAGCGATGGCAGCACAGGAACTGTGGGCAAGACCTTCGCCACGGCCTTGGGCATCAGCGGCGCGGTGTCGGCGCCCTCGTTGCGTCGTGCGGCGAGTCGCCAGTGATAGACATAGGGCCGGTCGATTTCGACGGCGTAGGGATCGGCGAGCAGCTTGTTGGGATCGAACCACAGCCCGCGCTCGGGCGCATAGTCACCATCGGCGCGACAGCCGTACCGCGTGCCCGCGGCAAGGCCGGAGACGAAGAGCGCATGCACACCCTCGCCTTCCGGCTGCAGTTCCAGCCGGTCGAGTTCGCGGTTTCCCTGCCCGTCGAAGATAGAGACCCAGAGGCGACGGGCCGACGAGGACCAGGCGGCGAACCGGATGCCTTCTGGGGTGACGGTGGCGCCGAGTTGGGTCATGCGGGCTCGCCCTTCTCCCCTTGTGGGAGAAGGTGTCGCCGAAGGCGACGGATGAGGGGTGCTCCAGCTTGGCAAGGACGGCGATCCTTCGCGCACCCCTCATCCGTCTCGGCGCTGCGCGCCGATCCACCTTCTCCCACAAGGGGAGAAGGAAAGACGCGCACCGCCACCCTCAAGTAATCACGCTCGGCTTGTTGCGGCCGGTGTGGCTCTTGATGCCGGCAATGTCGTCGGCGGCGGCGATGAGGTCGGCGAGGGCTGCCTGCGTGTCGAGATCGTGCCTGGCCTTGTCCGGCTCGTAGCGCTCAATGTAGACGCGCAGTGTCGCGCCGGACGTGCCGGTGCCGGAAAGCCGGAAGACGACGCGCGAGCCGCCTTCGAACAGCACCCTTATGCCCTGGTGCTCGCTGGTCGAACCGTCGACCGGGTCGTGATAGGCGAAGTCGTCGGCCTTGGCGATCTTCAGGCCGCGTACGCTGGTGCCGGGCAAAGAGCCGAGCTTGGCACGCAGCTCGTCGACCAGCGCGTTGGCGCGGTCGCTCTCGACCTCTTCATAGTCGTGGCGCGAATAGTAGTTGCGCCCATAAGCCGCCCAGTGCTCGGTGACCACCTGCTTGCAGCTTTCACCGCGCGCGGCGAGGATGTTGAGCCACAACAGCACCGCCCACAGGCCGTCCTTTTCGCGCACATGGTTGGAGCCGGTGCCGGCGCTCTCCTCGCCGCAGATCGTCGCCATGCCGGCATCGAGCAGATTGCCGAAGAACTTCCAGCCGGTCGGCGTCTCATAGATGCCGATGCCGAGCTTTTCGGCGACGCGGTCGGCCGCACCGCTGGTCGGCATCGAACGGGCGATGCCCTTCAGCCCGTCCTTGTAACCGGGCGCCAGGCGGGCATTGGCGGCGAGCATCGCCACCGAATCCGACGGGGTGACGAAAATGCCCTTGCCGATGATCAGATTGCGGTCGCCGTCACCGTCGGAAGCGGCACCGAAATCCGGCGCGTCCGGTCCCATCATCTCATCGTAGAGATGCTTGGCGTGGACCAGGTTCGGATCCGGGTGATGGCCGCCGAAATCCGGCAGTGGCTTGAAGTTGCGGCAGGTGCCGCTGGGCGCACCGAGCCGGTTTTCGAGGATTTCCTTGGCGTAGGGACCGGTCACCGCGTGCATGGCGTCAAAGCGCATGCGGAAGCCCGACTTGAACAGTTTGCGCAGCGCGTCGAAATCGAACAGGCTTTCCATCAGCTCGGCATAGTCGGCGACCGGGTCGATGATCTCGACCGTCATGCCCGCGGCCTTGACCGTACCGATCGTGTCGATGTCGATCGGATCGATATCTGATGTCTTGAAGCTCGAAATCGCCTTGGTCCTGGCGAAGATCGCGTCGGTCAGCTTTTCCGGCGCCGGGCCGCCATTGCCGGCATTGTACTTGATGCCGAAATCCTCATGCGGGCCGCCGGGATTGTGACTGGCCGACAGGATGATGCCGCCGAAGGTCTTGTATTTGCGGATGACATGCGAGGCGGCCGGCGTCGACAATATGCCGCCCTGCCCGACCATCACCTTGCCGAAGCCGTTGGCGGCCGCCATGGCGATGGCCTTCTGGATGACCTCGCGGTTGTAGAAACGGCCGTCGCCACCGATCACCAGGGTCTTGCCCTGGAAGCCATCCAGCGCGTCGAAGATCGACTGGATGAAGTTCTCGGCATAGTGCTCCTGCTGGAACACAGGCACCTTCTTGCGCAGGCCC
The DNA here is from genome assembly GCF_014189455.1 of Mesorhizobium huakuii. Classification (NCBI taxonomy): domain Bacteria; kingdom Pseudomonadati; phylum Pseudomonadota; class Alphaproteobacteria; order Hyphomicrobiales; family Phyllobacteriaceae; genus Mesorhizobium; species Mesorhizobium huakuii. The sequence continues at coordinate 5,052,574 of NZ_CP050296.1, read as the reverse complement.
GACGTGCCGGGCTTCTGGTCGGCATAGGGTTTGGTGGGGACGGTCCGTATCATGCTTCAGGCAACCCTTTTCGAAAGCAGCAAGCGATAGAGTTCGATGTATTTTTCCGCACTTCGGTCCCACGACACGTCGGACTTCATGCCCTGGCGCTGGATGGTCTCGAAGGCGCGCGGATTGGCATAGGCGTCGGCAAGGCGGCGTATGGCGTGCAGCATCGCACCGCCATTGTTGGGAGCGAACTGGAACCCGGTCGCCACGCCGGCCGCCATCGCCGCCTCGTTGGCGTCGATGATGGTGTCGGCAAGGCCGCCGGTGCGGGCGACAACCGGCACGCAGCCGTAGCGCAGGCCATAAAGCTGCGTCAGTCCGCAGGGTTCGAAGCGTGACGGGATGATGATGGCGTCGCAACCGCCCTGCATTGTGTGCGACAGCCCTTCATCATAGCCGATGACCACGCCGATACGGCCACGGTGGCGTGCGGCAGCGGCAAGCAGCGCGCCTTCAAGGCCGGCGTCACCCGAGCCCAGTATGGCCAGCCGCGCGCCCGTCGCGACGACCCCATCGATCACCGTTGCTAAAATATCCATGCCTTTCTGCCAGGTCAGCCGGCTGATGACGCAGACAATCGGGCTGTCGTCGCGATCGAGACCGAAGCGTTCCTCCACGGCGGCCCTGTTCGGCGCCCGCGCCTTGAGCGTGGCGGCCGTATAGTCCGACACCAGATGCTTGTCCGTCTCCGGATCCCAGATGGCGGTGTCGATGCCGTTGACGATGCCATAGAGATCGCTGGAGCGCATGTTGATCAAGCCATCGAGGCCCATGCCGAACTCCGGCGAGCGGATCTCCTGCGCATAGGTGGGGCTCACCGTGGTGATTGCCCAGGCGGCCTGCAGGCCGGCCTTGAGGAAGCCGACGCCGCCATAATATTCGACGCCGTCAAGCGCCATCGCAACCGCCGGCAGGCCAAGCTCGCCGAAAATGCCGGCGCCGAACTGGCCCTGGAAGGCGAGATTGTGGACGGTCATCATCGATGGGACGCCGACCGCCTTGCCGTAGCGCATATAGGCAAGCGTCATCGCCGACTGCCAGTCATGGGCGTGGACGACGTCAGGCTGATAGCCCGAGATGGCGCCGCCGGCGATATCGCCGCCAACCTGGCTCAGTGCTGCGAAACGCCGCCAATTGTCCGGCCAATCGGCGCCCGCAGCATTGCCGTAGGGGCCGCCCGGACGGTCGAAGAGATGCGCCGCGTCGAGCACGAACAGGTCGAGCCCGGCGATCTGCACGGCATGGATCGAAGCCTTGCCGCCCTGCAGCAGCGGATATTGGTAAACGGCCTTCTTTTTCTTGAAGGCGTCCATCACCACGGGAAAGCCGGGAATGAGCGTACGCATGGTCACGCCCTTGGCAGCAAGCGCGATGGGCAGCGCGCCGGTCACGTCGGCAAGTCCGCCGGTTTTAATCAGCGGGAAAATCTCGGGCGTGACCGACAGAACCTGCATGCGTCTATCCCGATCCTGTTTTGAGCAATTCCCGTGGGAAAACCGTTCTCACACTTTTCCTGGAATTGCTCTAGAGCCCGAGTTTGTTGATCATGTCCTGCGTGATCAGGCAGATGCCTTTCTCCGAAACGCGGAAGCGCTTGGCGTCGAGAGCGGGATCCTGGCCGACCACCAGCCCCTCCGGTATCCTTACACCGTGGTCGATGACGACGCGCTTCAACTTTGCGTTCCGGCCGACATGAACGTCGGGCAGCATGACGACCTCTTCCAGCGTCGAATAGGAATTGATGCGCGCGCCGGTGAAGATCAGGCTCTTCTTCAGCGAAGCGCCGGAGACGATACAATCGCCCGAGACCAGGGAGGAGACGGCCGAGCCGCGTCGGCCATCCTCGTCATGGACGAATTTTGCCGGCGGCTTCAACTCGGCATAGGTCCAGATCGGCCAGTCGCGGTCGTAGAGGTCCAGTTCCGGCGTGATATCGGTCAGGTCGATATTGGCTTCCCAATAGGCGTCGACGGTGCCGACATCGCGCCAATAGGCTTCGTTCTCGGCGGTCGAACGCACGCAGGACTTGGTGAAGCGGTGCGCGATCGCCTTACCGTGCTGGACGATATAGGGGATGATGTCCTTGCCGAAGTCGCGGCTGGAGCCCGGCTCGGCGGCGTCGCGGCGCAACTGCTCCATCAGGAACTTGGTCTTGAAGACGTAGATGCCCATCGAGGCCAAAGCGAAGTCCGGATTGCCTGGAATGCCGGGCGGATCGGCGGGCTTTTCGACGAAGGCTATGATGTTGTCCTTGGCATCGACATGCATGACGCCGAAGCCGGTCGCTTCCATGCGCGGCACTTCGAGGCAGCCGACCGTGACGTCGGCGCCGGCGTCGACATGCTGACGCAGCATCAGCTCATAGTCCATCTTGTAGATGTGGTCGCCGGCGAGGATGACCATGTATTCCGGGCCATAGGCCTCGATGATGTCGATGTTCTGATAGACGGCGTCGGCCGTGCCTTCATACCACTGCGTTTCCGAGACACGCTGGCTGGCCGGCAGGATGTCGAAACTCTCGTTTCGTTCGGGCCGCAGGAAGTTCCAGCCGCGCTGCAAATGGCGGATCAGCGAATGCGCCTTGTACTGGGTGGCGACGCCGAGGCGGCGAATGCCCGAGTTGAGCGCGTTGGAGAGCGCGAAATCGATGATGCGCGTCTTGCCGCCGAAATAGACCGCCGGCTTGGCGCGACGGTCCGTCAGTTCCTTGAGGCGGCTGCCACGGCCGCCGGCCAGTACATAGGCCATGGCATCGCGCGCCAGCGGCTGGGTCCGTTTCAAGTCTGCCATTTCTACCCTCCCAAGTTACTCAAGTCTCGCCCTGTTACCTCGGCCTTGACGGGCTCAGTCGACAACGAGTTCGAGCATGATTGTCGACAGCGGCGGCAGAAGCATCGTTGCCGAAATGCTCTTGCCTTCCGCCCTTGCCTCGACCATGCCGCCATTGCCCATGCCGGAGCCGCCATATTCGGATGCGTCGGTGTTGATGATCTCGCGCCACTTGCCCGCCTTGGGCAGCGGCACGCGGTAATTGTCGCGCGGCACCGGCGTGAAGTTGGAGATGACCGCCACCGGGCTGCCGCCCGGCGCGTTGCGCACCCAGGCGAAAACCGAGTTCTGGCTGTCGTCGACGATCAGCCAGGAAAACCCTTCCGGTTCGCAGTCGCGGCCATGCAGCGCCGGGCGCGAGCGGTAGAGATAGTTGAGATCGCGCACCGTCTGCCAGACGCCGCGATGCGGGCGGAAATCGAGCAGGTTCCAGTCGAGCGCGCGCGCCTCGCTCCATTCGCGGCGCTGCGCGAACTCCTGTCCCATGAACAAGAGCTTCTTGCCGGGATAGCCCCACATGAACCCGTAATAGGCCCGCAAGGTCGCGAATTTCTGCCAGTCGTCGCCGGCCATCTTGCCCAGCAGCGTGCCTTTGCCGTGCACGACCTCGTCATGCGAGAGCGGCAGCACGAAATTCTCCGAGAAGGCGTAGGTCAGGCCGAAGGTCAGGTCGTTGTGGTGGTGCTTGCGGAAAATCGGCTCCTTGGCAAAATACTCCAGCGTGTCGTGCATGAAGCCCATGTTCCACTTGAAGCCGAAGCCCAGCCCGCCTTCATGCACCGGAGCCGAGACCTTCGGCCATGAGGTCGATTCCTCGGCGATGGTCATGACGCCGGGATGGTGGCCGTAGACCTCCTTGTTCATCTTCTGCAGGAAAGAGACCGCTTCGAGGTTTTCGCGGCCGCCCTTCTCATTGGGGATCCACTCGCCGGCCTTGCGCGAATAGTCGAGGTAGAGCATCGAGGCGACCGCATCGACGCGCAAACCGTCGACATGATATTTCTCGGCCCAGAACAGCGCGTTGTTGACGAGGAACGATATCACCTCGCGGCGGCCGAAATTGTAGATCGCGGTGTTCCAGTCGGGATGGAAGCCCTTGCGCGGATCGGCATGCTCATAAAGCGCGGTTCCGTCGAAATGGGCCAGGCCATGCGCGTCGACCGGGAAATGCGCCGGCACCCAGTCGAGGATGACGCCGACGCCGGCGCGGTGCGCGCCGTCGACGAAACGGGCAAAGCCGTCCGGATCGCCGAAGCGGGCCGACGGCGCATAAAGACCGGTTGTCTGATAACCCCATGACGGGTCATAGGGATGTTCGGAGATCGGCATGAATTCGATATGGGTGAAGCCGGTCTCGACCGCATAGGGGATCAGCCGGTCAGCCAGTTCGTCCCACGACAGGAACGTGCCGTCGTCGCGAAGCTGCCAGGAGCCGGCATGGACCTCGTAGATAGAGATCGCTTCGCGCCGGTGATCGGCATTGCGCCAGAAATTGCGGTGCGCCTCATCGCCCCATTCATGCGCCGGCGGCACGGCAACGACAGAAGCCGTGGCCGGACGCAGTTCGGATTTGAACGCAAACGGGTCAGCCTTCAGCGGCAGCCTGACGCCGTCGGGGCCGATGATCTCGTATTTGTAGGGCCGCCCGGCGCCGGTGTCGGGGATGAATACCTCCCATATGCCGGTGTCGCGGCGGTCGCGCATCGTGTGGCGGCGGCCATCCCAGTCGTTGAAATCGCCGACCACCGAGACGCGTTTTGCATTGGGCGCCCAGACGGCGAAATGCACGCCGGTGGCGCCTTCATGCTCGATGACATGCGCGCCAAGCTTGTCGAAGAGCCTGAGATGCGATCCCTCGGCGATATAGTAGTCATCTAGAGGCCCGAGCACCGGGCCGAACGAATAGGGATCGGTCAGCCACCAGTCGCCGCCGGCATTGCGCGCATGGTAGCGCAGCGGCTGCCGTTTCTTGATCGTCAACTGCCCTTCGAAGAAGCCGGCATCGTCTCGCCTCGATAATTGACCGGCCTCGAGGCCCGTCAGCGTATAGGCGGTGACGGTCTCGGCATGCGGAACGAAGCAACGCGCAAACAGGCTTTTGCCGACCTCATGGACACCGAGGACCGCAAACGAATCTCCATGCGTGCCGGCAACAATCGCCGCAACATCGCTGGCTGGCGCCAGTCCGTCCGGCCCGCTTGTCGCAGCGGTCGCGCGCGGCTTCCTCATCAGGCAGTGTCCCTCCCAGGGCACCAGGTGTTTGTTCTGGCGATGCGGGTTGGCAATCAACCCACGTCACCGGGACCACATTGTTCGTGGCCTCATGCAATCACATCAGGCAGGCACGTTCCAGATTTCTTTCGCGTATTGGCGGATCGTGCGATCGGACGAGAACCAGCCGACGCGCGCGACATTGCGGATTGCCCTGGCATACCAGTCGGGGCTGTTACGCCAGACAGCGTCGACATCGCGTTGGGCGGCGGCGTAGGCATCGAAATCGGCGGCGACCATGAACCAGTCGCTGTCGTAGAGGCCGTTGATCAGGTCGCGGTAGCGATTGGGATCATCGGGCGAGAAGACGCCGGACGAAACAGCGGCCACGGCCTGCGCCAGTTCGGACGAGCCCTCGATCACGGCGCGCGGGTTGTAGCCATTGTTGCGCCGCTCGGCGACTTCGGCCGTCGTCAGGCCGAAGATGAAGATGTTGTCGTCGCCGACGCATTCCTTGATCTCGACATTGGCGCCGTCGAGCGTGCCGATGGTCAGCGCACCGTTCAGCGCGAACTTCATGTTGCCGGTGCCCGACGCTTCCATGCCCGCGGTCGAGATCTGCTCGGACAGGTCGGCGGCCGGCATCATGATTTCGGCCAGGCTGACATTGTAGTTCGGCACGAACACCACTTTCAGCAAGCCACGCACCGCCGGATCACGGTTGATGACCTTGGCGACATCGTTGGCGAGTTTGATGATCAGCTTGGCATTGTGATAGCTGGGCGCCGCCTTGCCGCCGAAGAATTTCACGCGCGGCATCCAGTCGCGTTCGGGATGCGAACGGATCTGGTCGTAGAGCGCGATCGCCTCAAGGATGTTCAGGAGCTGGCGCTTGTATTCATGGATGCGCTTGACCTGGATGTCGAACAACGCCGAAGGGTCGACCTTGATGCCGAGCCGGTCGGCGACGAGATTGGCCAGCCGCACCTTGTTCTGCCGCTTGACGCCCGCGAATTTTTCCCGGAACGCGCTGTCATCGGCAAAGCCCTCGAGCCCTTTGATGGCGTCGATGTCGTCGAGAAAGCGGTCACCGATCGCCTCACGGGCGAGCGAGGTCAGCCCAGGATTGCACTGGATCAGCCAACGCCGCGGCGTGATGCCGTTGGTCTTGTTGTTGATGCGATCGGGATAGAGCTTGTGCAGGTCGGCGAACACCGTTTCCTTCATCAACTCGGTATGCAGCGCCGAGACACCATTGATCGAGTGCGAGCCGACAAAGGCCAGGTTGCCCATGCGCACGCGGCGGTCGCCATTCTCCTGGATCAGCGAGATGCGGCTGATCTGCTCGTCCGAGAACTGGTCGGTGGCGCGCGCCTCCAGAAGCACCTGCGCGTTGATGGCGTAGACGATCTGCATATGGCGCGGCAAAAGCCGCTCGAACAGCGGCACCGGCCAGCTTTCCAGCGCCTCCGGAAGAAGCGTGTGGTTGGTGTAGCCGAAGGTGCGCTTGGTGATGTCCCAGGCGAGATCGAAGTCCATGCCGTGGACATCCATCAAGAGCCGCATCAGCTCCGGCACGGCGATCGCCGGATGGGTGTCGTTGAGGTGGATCGCCGCCTTGTCGGGCAGCGACTTCAGGTCGCCATACTGGCTGAGATGGCGCTGCACGATGTCCTGCAGCGAGGCGGTGGAGAAGAAGTACTCCTGCCGCAGCCTGAGCTCCTGCCCGGCCATGTGGGAATCGGCGGGGTAAAGCACGCGCGACAGTGCGTCGGCCTTGTTGCTTTCGGCGAGCGCGCCAATGTGGTCGCCGGCATTGAACTTGTCGAGCAGGATCGGATCGACCGGCATGCCCGACCACAGCCGCAGCGTGTTGACGCGGTTGCCCCGCCAGCCGACGACAGGCGTGTCGTAGGCGACAGCAAGGACATGTTCGGTCGGCTTCCAGACGTGACGCTCGAGCCGGCCGTCCTTCGAGGTGATGGACTCCACCGAACCGCCGAATCCGACTTCGAAGGAGCGTTCGCGCCGTTCGAATTCCCAGGGGTTGCCGTGGTCGAGCCATGTCTCGGGCAGTTCGACCTGCCAGCCTCCCTGAATCTCCTGGCGGAACATGCCGTTGGCGTAGCGGATGCCGTAGCCATGCGCCGGAATGTCGACGGTCGCCATGCTTTCCATGAAGCAGGCAGCGAGCCGGCCAAGGCCGCCATTGCCGAGCGCGGCATCGGGTTCGAGCGCAGCGATGAGATCGAGGTCGACGCCGAGCGACGACAGCGCCTCGCGCATATTGGCCATCAGGCCAAGATTGGAGAAGGCGTCACGCATCAGGCGGCCGATGAGGAACTCCAGCGACAAATAGTAGACGCGCTTTTCCTGCTGGTCGTAGGCCTCTTTCGTTGCCTGCATCCAGCGATCGACGATGCGGTCGCGCACGACCTTGATCGAAGCCGTCAGCCAGTCGTACTGGGTCGCGACGGTGGTGTCCTTGCCGACCCGGTATTTGAGGGCCACCAAGACTTCCCTTGCGAGCGTCTTCGGATCAGGATTTTCGAGCAGTGGAGGAAGAGTTTCGGATGTCATCGCGCGCGTCATGCTGCCTCTCGTGCGGTTGCAATGATCATACCGGCTTTCACCATTCATCCCAGCCCATGTTACTGCATTGCAACATATATTCAATCGATTTAGATGAGCGTGCGCCGGCTTACCCTGCGGCAATTTGACAATCAGGCGGCGAGTGCAGCCTCCGGAGGTGCCTTCGCGCCGGTCATGAAGGCGACGGCATCGGACATCGTATATTGCTTGGGATCGATGACGCACAGGCGACGACCCAGGCGGTGAATGTGGATACGATCGGCCACCTCGAAGACATGCGGCATGTTGTGTGAGATCAGCACGATCGGCAGGCCGCGCTTCTTGACGTCGAGGATCAGTTCGAGCACGCGGCGGCTTTCCTTGACGCCAAGGGCGGCCGTCGGTTCGTCCATGATCACCACGCGGCTGCCGAAGGCAGCGGCGCGCGCCACCGCCACGCCTTGGCGCTGGCCGCCCGAGAGCGTCTCCACCGCCTGGCTGATGTTCTGGATGGTCATCAGGCCAAGTTCGGTGAGTTTGTCGCGGGCGCGCTTTTCCATCGCCGGGCGGTCGAGCATACGCAACCACTGGCCGAGGAAGCCGGGTTTGCGGATCTCGCGGCCGAGGAACATGTTGTCGGCGATCGACAGTGCCGGCGACAAAGCGAGGTTCTGGTAGACCGTCTCGATACCGGCTTCGCGGGCCTCCATCGGTGATTTGAAGGAAACGGCTTTGCCTTCAAGCCGGATTTCACCTTCGTCGGGCACGGCCGCGCCGGAAATCGCCTTGATGAGCGACGACTTTCCGGCGCCGTTGTCACCAATGACGGCAAGGATTTCGCCGGGATAAAGGTCGAAGTCGGCATTGTCGAGAGCGGTGACGCGGCCATAGCGCTTGACCAGGCCACGCGCGGTAAGGATGGGTTCCTGGGTCATGACTATGCCGAAACCTTTCTGATCCATTGGTCGATCGCCACGGCGCCGATGATCAGCACACCGGTGAGCAGCACTTTCCATTGCGGATCGGCGCCCAGCATGTTGAGACCCATGGAGACGACACCGACGATCATCGCGCCGAACAGCGTGCCCAGGATAGAGCCGCGCCCGCCGAACAGAGAAATACCGCCGATCACCGTCGCGGTGATGGCCTGGAGATTGTAATCGGTGACGGCGGCGGACGGCGAGATCGAGCCGTTGCGGCCGACAGAAACCCAGGCAGCGAAAGCGGCAATCAGCCCGGCAAGTGTATAGACCGTCACCAGCACCTTCTTGGTCTGGATGCCCGACAGCTTCGCCGCCTCCTGGTCATCGCCGACGGCGTAGACATGGCGGCCCCATGCCGTGTGATTGAGCACGTACCAGAGGATCATCACGAGCACGACCGTGGCTATGACGCCGAGCGTCAGCACCGCCGTGCCGATCTTGAAGCTCAGGGCGAACAGATGCAGCAGCGGCGCCTGAGTGTCGACGTCGGTGTCGCGGATCGTCTCATTGGCCGAATAGATGAAGTTCGTGGCCATGACGATGTTCCAGGTGCCAAGCGTCACGATGAAGGGCGGCAGTTTCATATAGGCGACCAGCAACCCGTTGAGCAGCCCGCAGGCCGCACCCGCGGCAAGCCCGATCGCCACGGCGAGAATGGCCGGCATACCGTAGCTGACCGCGCAATTGCCCATGATCACGGCTGAAATCACCATGATCACGCCAATCGACAGGTCGATGCCGGCGGTCAGGATGACCAATGTCTGCGCGGCGCCCAGAATGCCGACGATGGCAATCTGCTGCAGGATCAGCGTCAGCGTATAGGACGAAAAGAAACGTCCGCCGATGGCGATGCCGAAAATGATGATAGACAGGACCAGCACGATCAGCGGCACTGCCGCCGGTGTCGAATGCAGGAAGTGCTGGATGCGCTTGACGGCCGATTTGTGTTCGTCGAACGCTGCAACGCTGGTGTCGCTGCCCGAGAGAACCTTCTCGAATTCCTGAGCTTGAGCCATGTTTCCTCCCCGTGAGGTGTCAGCCTAGCGCCAACGCCCGTCCACGCCTTTCCGGTCTGCTGCCGGGATTGTTCGCGGTCACGCGACCCATCGTCCACCCGAAGCGGTCGGGGATCAAGCCCCAACCGCTCGAGTTCGGTAATTGCCGATCAGACCAGCATCAGCCCCAGCACTTGGCGAGGCCTTCCTTGGTGTCGATGGACTTCACGCCCTTGGCCGGCTTGTCGGTCACCAAATTGACGCCGGTATCGAAGAAATTCTTGCCTTCGGTCGGCTTCGGCTTGGTTCCGTCCTTGGCGAAGGCGGCGATCGCCTCGATGCCGAGCGCTGCCATCTGCAGCGGGTACTGCTGCGACGTCGCGCCAATGACACCTTCGGTAACCGACTTCACGCCGGGGCAGCCGCCGTCGACGGAGACGATCAGCACCTGCTTTTCCAGACCGACGGCCTTGAGCGCCTGGTAGGCACCGACAGCGGCCGGCTCGTTGATGGTGTGGATGACGTTGATGGTGTTGTCCTTCTGCAGAAGGTTCTCCATCGCCTTGCGGCCGCCCTCCTCATTGCCGTTGGTGACGTCGTGACCGACGATGCGCGGATCGGTCTCGTCGCCGATCTTGTTGGGATCCTTCACATCGATGCCGTAGCCCATCATGAAGCCCTGGTCGCGCAGCACGTCGACCGTCGGCTGCGAAGGCGTCAGGTCGAGGAAGCCGATCTTGGCGTCCTTGGCCTTGTCGCCGAGCGTGGCGGCAGCCCAGGCGCCGATCAGCTTGCCGGCCTCGAGATTGTCGGTGGCGAAGGTCGCATCGGCCGCGTCGATCGGATCGAGCGGCGTGTCGAGCGCGATCACCAGCAGGCCGGCGTCACGCGCCTTCTTCACGGTCGGCACGATGCCCTTGGTGTCGGATGCGGTGATCAGGATGCCCTTGGCGCCGTCGGCGATGCAGCTTTCGATGGCCGCCACCTGGCTCTCGCTGTCGCCGTCGATCTTGCCGGCGTAGGTCTTGAGGTCGACGCCGAGTTCCTTGGCCTTTGCGGTCGCGCCTTCCTTCATCTTGACGAAGAAGGGGTTCGTGTCGGTCTTGGTGATCAGGCAAGCGCCGACACCGGCCGCGGAAGCGGACGACGCAAACGCCATCAGACCCAGGGCGGCCGCGGCAAACACGGTCGATTTCAACAGTTTTGTATTGGTCACGATCTTCCTCCCAGTGGAACCATTCCGGATGCCGGCCACCGGCATCTACGGCGCATCCTACGAATTTCTCCCAGCGTGGACGCCGCCTCAACAGACACCAGACCGCAGGCGCTGTCAATAATTAAATCACTCTTATTTATTATTGACAGCCTTGCGCCGTTCACTCATTCTGGCCCAAAAGCATTGAGGGGAAACGACGGGAGGAACAGGGTGGAGACCGCCACTGCGAGGCACGGTTCGCCCGAAGCGAATGACAGCCTGATTCACCGCGGCACCAACCAGAGCGGCATGCGCGACCACAACGAGCGGTTGGTGCTCTCGCTGGTGCGCCAGCACGGCAGCCTGGCGAAATCCGACATCGCCCGCATGACTGGACTTTCGGCGCAGACGGTTTCGGTCATCATGCGCGAACTGGAGGAAGAAGGCCTGCTCGTCCGCCAGGCGCCGCTGCGCGGCAAGATCGGCCAGCCCTCCATCCCGATGGCGCTCAATCCCGAGGGCGCCTTCTTCATCGGCCTCAAGATCGGCCGCCGCAGCGCCGAACTGGTGCTGATCGATTTTCTTGGGCATGTGCGCTCGATGCTGCAGCACTCCTATCGCTATCCGGCACCGCGCGAGACGGTGGAATTCGTCACCGATGGCATGAAAAGAATGCGCGGCGAACTGACGCCGGCCCAGGACAAGCGCATCGCCGGGCTCGGCATCGCCATGCCATTCGAACTGTGGAACTGGGCCGACACCGCCGGCGCGCCGCGCGACGTCATGGACGAATGGCGACACCGTGACATCAGGGCCGACATCCAGGCGCAATGCGAGTTTCCGGTCTATCTGCAGAACGACGCCACCTCGGCCTGCGGCGCCGAGCTCGTCTTCGGCCAAGCGGGTGGCGCGCGCGACTTCGTCTATTTCTATATCGGCGCCTTTGCCGGCGGCGGCATCGTGCTGAATGGCCGGTTGTTCGGCGGCCCGACCGGCAATGCCGGCGCGCTCGGCTCGATGCCGGTGCCCGGGCCGGATGGCAAGCCGACCCAGCTGATCGATGTGGCCTCGATCGCCATGCTGGAAAAAGCGCTCAATGCGCGCGGCGTCGAGGCCTCGCACCTGTGGACCTCGCCCGAGGACTGGGGCGACATCGGCTCCGAACTCGACGACTGGATCGCCAATGCCTCGCAGGCGCTTGCCTATGCCATCGTCGCCGCGTCCTCGGTCATCGATTTCGAGGCGGCGGTGGTCGACGGCTGGATGCCGCAGGCGGTGCGCCGCCGACTGGTCGATGCCATTGTCGCCGCCATCGCCACAATCGACGGCGAAGGCCTGAAACTCCCCGTCGTTCGCGAAGGAACCGTCGGCATCCATGCCCGGGCGCTCGGCGGCGCCAGCCTGCCGCTTTCCGAACGCTTTCTGATTGGTTCGACGACGATTTCCAGGAGCGCCTGAATGCTGATCGGAATCCCGGCGCTGCTCGGTCCGGACCTTCTGGCGACACTGCGCGCCATGGGCCATGGCGATGAGATCGCCCTGGTCGACGGAAACTATCCGGCAGAGGAGCAGGCAAGGCGCCTGGTCCGGGCCGACGGTCATCATCTCATCCCGGTGCTCGATGCGATCCTGAGCGTGCTGCCGGTCGACGACGCCGTTCCGGAAGCCCTGTTTCGCGCTTCAGTCAAAGGCAATCCCTCGATTGCCGATCCAGTCCATCACGAGATCGAGGCGATCTGCGCCAAGCGCGCGCCGGGCCGCAAGGTGGTTGCACTGGCCGGCGCCGACTTCTATGCACGGGTCAAATTGGCGCATGCCATCGTCGCGACAAGCGAGCCGAGGCTTTACGCCAACATCATCATCCGCAAGGGCGTGATCTATCCGCCGGAGACCAGAAAACCATGATCCTTTGCTGCGGCGAAGCCCCTGATCGACATGCTGCCGCGCACCACGACGCAAGGTGAGCCGGCTTTCGCCCCCTATGTCGGCGGCGCGGTGTTCAACACGGCGATCGCGCTTGGCCGGCTCGGCGCGCCGGCCGGTTTCTTTTCCGGCCTGTCGTCCGACCTTTTCGGTGGCCAGTTCAGGGATGCGCTGGGAGCGAGCAAGGTCAGCTCCACCTATGCCCACACCTCGCCCAGGCCGACCACGCTCGCCTTCGTGCGGCTCACCAACGGCCAGGCGACCTACACATTCTACGACGAGAACACCGCCGGACGCCTGTTGACCATCGACGACCTGCCAGCGCTCGGCAACGAGATCGAGGCCATGCTGTTCGGCGCCATCAGCCTGATCTCGGAGCCGGCCGGCAGCGCCTATGAAGAATTCATGCGGCGCGAGCACGCGAGCCGCGTCATGATGCTCGACCCCAACATCCGACCGAACTTCATCCCGGACAAGGCAAAGCACCTCAGGCGCATTCGCGCCATGATGGCGATGGCCGACATCGTGAAGCTGTCGGATGAGGACCTGAACTGGTTTGGCGAAGCCGGCTCGCATGAGGATGTCATCCGCAATTGGCTCGACCGCGGCCCCAAGCTGATCGTCGTCACGCATGGCAGCGAAGGTGCGGTCGGTTACACCAGGGATCACGCCGTCACCGTGATGCCGGAAAAGGTCGAGGTGGTCGACACGGTCGGAGCCGGCGACACGTTCAACGCCGGCATCCTCGCCTCCTTGCACGAGCAGGGCCTGCTGACGAAAGCGGCAATCGCCGGACTGTCGAAAGAAGCCATTCATAAGGCGCTGGCGCTTGGTGCCAAGGCAGCGGCAGTGACCGTGTCGCGCGCAGGCGCCAATCCGCCATGGCGGCATGAAATCGCCTGAGCAACGCTCACCTTAAGTTGAGCCAGCCGATCACTTTATGTTTCGCGGGGCCGCTCAGTGGGACTATAAGGTCGCGACTGTGCCCGACGAAGCCCGGATTTCCGGCATCTTGCTAGGATTCACCTGAAATCAGCGGTAACAGACTGCAATATCCGGGCAATCGGTGGCCCCGGCTGCCCGGCTTTCTCGGCAAGCGCAACTCTGGTACCAGCGGGCCGTTATTTTGGCTAAACCGCCTGATTGAAATCGTTTTTGAGGCTGACATGCAGTTCATCGATCTTGGCGCGCAGCGCGAACGTATCCGCGACCGGCTGAAGGCCGCGATCGACCATGTCGTCGAGGACGGCCGCTACATCCTCGGGCCCCAGGTGGCGGAGTTCGAGAAGAAGCTCGCAGCCTATGTCGGCACCAAGCATGTCGTGGCCTGCGCCAACGGCACCGATGCGCTGCTGCTGCCGCTGTTTGCCGCCGGCATTGGCCCGGGCGACGCGGTGTTCGTGCCGAGCTTCACTTTCGCCGCCACCGCCGAAGTGGTGGCGCTGACCAAGGCCGAGCCCGTCTTCGTCGACGTCGATCCGGTGACCTATAACATCGACATCGCCAGCCTCGAGGCGGCCATCGCCATGATCAAGAAGGAAGGAAGGCTGAAGCCGAAGGCAATCATCCCTGTCGACCTGTTCGGCCTTGCCGCCGATTACGATGCCATCATGGCGATCGCCAACCGCGAAGGGCTGCTGGTGATCGAGGACGCCGCCCAGTCGATGGGCGGGTCGCTTGACGGCAAGATGTGCGGTGCTTTCGGCCATGTCGGCTCGACCAGCTTCTATCCGGCCAAGCCGCTTGGCTGCTATGGCGATGGCGGCGCGATGTTCACCAACGACGACGAGATGGCCGACAAGCTCAGATCCTTCGCCTTCCACGGCAAGGGCGAGACGCAATATGACAATGTCCGCGTCGGCATCAATTCGCGGCTCGACACGCTGCAGGCGGCGATCCTCATCGAAAAGCTCGCCATACTCGAAGACGAGATGGTGGCACGCCAGGTGGTGGCAAATCGCTATGCCGAAGGGCTTGGCGATATCGTCACGGCGGCCCGCAACCTGGACGGCAGCCGTTCGGCCTGGGCGCAGTACGCCATCGAGACGCCCAAGCGCGATGGCCTGAAGGCGCATCTGAGCGAAAAAGGCATCCCGTCCGTCATCTACTACGTCAAGCCGCTGCATGCCCAGGTCGCCTATCGCGACTACCCACGCACGCCGACCGGCCTTGCCGTCTCGGAGGATCTGCCGAAGCGCATCCTGTGCCTGCCGATGCACCCCTATCTCAGCGAAGCCGACCAGGACCGGATCATCGAGACGATCCGCAACTACATCGGCTCGAACTCGGCGCAGGCCGCGGCCGAGTAATCGGCAGCCGGTCTCAGACGGGGCTCGCCCCTACCCTGCCGCTGGCGATAAAATGCGGATTGGCGAAATCCTCGTCGTGGGCCTGGTCGCGTTTGCCGTAGGCCAAGGGCTTGCCGTCCAGCGTGCGTGTCGTGCCGCCCGCCGCGCGCAGCACCGCGTCGCCCGCCGCGGTGTCCCATTCCATGGTGCGTCCGAAGCGCGGATAGACATCCGCCTCGGCGCTGGCGAGAAGACAGAATTTCAAGGACGAACCGACAGAGACGATCTCGGCGGCACCGAGGTCGCGAATATAGGCTTCGGTTTCCGGCGTGTTGTGGGAGCGGCTGGCGACCACGGCCAGCGGCGCTGCTGCCGTTCTCACCGAAATCGGCCGGCGGCCGACGATCTGGTAATCGCCATCGATTTCCAGGGCTTCCGCCCTGCCCGGCCGGCCGGAAAAGAAACGTCCAGTGCAAGGTGCGAAGACGACGCCGAGTTCCGGCACGCCATGGCGGACAAGCGCGATGTTGACGGTGAAGTCGGTGCGGCGATTGACGAATTCCTTGGTGCCGTCGAGCGGGTCGATGAGGAAGAAGGCCTCGCCCAGATCAGTCGGCATGATTCCAGCCGCCGCTTCCTCCTCAGCCACGCAAGGAATCTCGGGAAATGCAGCGCGCAGCCCGGCGAGAATGATCTTCTCGCTCTCGCGGTCCGCCTCCGTCACCGGCGAGGCGTCCGACTTGCGGTCGACCGCGCAACCGGCGTGGAACACGCGCATGACCTCGCGTCCGGCCGCCAGGGCCAACTGCTCGAAGATATCGAGCATCGACCTGTCGTCAGATACCGCCGCCACTGTCATATTGGTCTTCGGCAATGTCACGCTCGTTCAGCCAGTGTTCCAGGGCATCTACCATCTCTTCCGCCGATCTGCCGAGCGTCTTCAGATGGATTTCCGGATTTTCCGGCGCCTCGTATGGGGAATCGACACCGGTGAAGTTCTTGATCTCGCCATTCAGCGCGCGGGCATAGAGGCCCTTCGGGTCACGCCTGGCGCACTCCTCGAAAGGCGTGTCGACAAACACCTCGATGAACTCGCCGTCGGCCATCAACTCGCGCGCCATGCGCCGTTCAGCGCTGAACGGCGAAATGAACGAGACAATGACGATCAACCCGGCATCGGCCATCAGCTTGGCCACTTCGGCGACCCGGCGGATGTTCTCGACGCGGTCGGCATCGGTGAAGCCAAGATCACGGTTGAGACCATGACGGACATTGTCGCCGTCCAGAATATAGGTGTGCCGCCCGGTGGCGTACAGCTTCTTCTCGAAGAGATTGGCGATGGTCGACTTGCCGGAGCCCGAAAGCCCGGTGAACCAGAACACGGCGGGCCGCTGGTTCTTCATGTCGGCGCGCACGCGCTTGCCGACATCGAGCGATTGCCAATGGATGTTTTCGGCACGACGCAGCGAGTGCACGATCATGCCGGCGCCGACGGTGGCGTTCGAGATGCGATCAATCAGGATGAAAGCGCCGGTGGTGCGGTTCTCGGCGAAAGGATCGAAGGCGATCGGCGCTCGCGTCGAGATGTTGCAGATGCCGACTTCGTTCATCTCAAGCGACTTGGCCGCCTCATGGGCGAAGTCGTTGACGTTGATGCGGTATTTCAGGTCGGTGACGGTGGCGCTGGTCTGGTCGGTTTCGGTGCGCAGGATGTAGGAACGACCCGGCAGCAGCGCATGCTCGTCAAACCAGACGATGTTGGCGGCGAACTGATCGGCGACCTGCGGCCTGGCGGCCGGCGAAACCAGCATATTGCCTCTGGAGACCTCGACCTCGTCGTCGAGGACGAGGGTGATGGCCTGGCCGGCCACTGCCTGTTTGAGATCGCCGCCATAAGCGACGATGCGTTTGACATGCGAGGACTTGCCGGATTTGGCGACGACGACCTCGTCGCCTGGCGCGATGGCGCCTGACGCGATCGTGCCGGCAAAACCGCGGAAGTCGAGATTGGGACGGTTGACGTACTGCACCGGAAAACGGAACGGCTGTTCGACGGCAGCCTCTTCGACCGAAACGGTCTCGAGGTGCTCGATCAGCGTCGGGCCGGAATACCAATGCATGTTCTGCGACCGGCTGCTGACATTGTCACCGTAACGGGCCGACATCGGGATCGGCACGATGGTCTGGAAGCCGAGATCGCGTGAGAACTGCCCGTAGTCTTCGACGATCCGGTCGAAAACCGCCTGGTCGAAATCGACGAGATCGATCTTGTTGACGGCCAGCACGATGTGACGGATGCCGAGCAGCGAGGCGATGATCGAATGGCGCCTTGTCTGGCGCAGCACGCCTTGGCGGGCATCGATCAGCACGATCGCCAGATCGGCGGTCGAGGCGCCTGTGGCCATGTTGCGGGTGTACTGCTCGTGGCCGGGCGTGTCGGCGACGATGAACTTGCGCTTCGGCGTCGCAAAGAACCGGTAGGCGACGTCGATGGTGATGCCTTGCTCGCGCTCGGCCTCGAGACCGTCGACCAGCAGCGCGAAATCAATGTCGTCGCCAGTGGTGCCGTGCTTGCGCGAATCGCGTTCGAGCGCGGCGAGCTGGTCCTCGAAAATCTGCTTGGTATCGGACAGCAGACGCCCGATCAGCGTCGACTTGCCGTCATCGACGGAACCGCAGGTCAGAAAGCGCAGCAGCGACTTCTTCTCCTGCGCCGCCAGATAGTCGCGGACGCCATCGGTGGGGGCGAGGCTCTTTGCCATGATGTGACGCATGGTCAGAAATACCCCTCGCGCTTCTTCTTTTCCATCGAGCCTGCCTCATCGCGGTCGATCAGGCGGCCCTGCCGCTCGGAGGTGCGCGCGGTCAGCATCTCGCCGACGATGGCTTCGAGCGTGTCGGCGTCCGATTCAATGGCGCCGGTGAGCGGATAGCAGCCCAAAGTGCGGAACCGGACCAGCCGGTTCTCGACCGTCTCGCCCGGACGCAGTTTCATGCGGTCGTCGTCCTTGAGGATCAACATGCCGTCGCGTTCCACCACCGGCCTTTCCTTGGCGAAATAGAGCGGCACGATCGGGATGTTCTCCTGCAGGATGTACTGCCAGATATCGAGCTCGGTCCAGTTCGACAGCGGGAAGACGCGGATCGATTCGCCCGATGCGATGCGGGTGTTGAATATCTTCCACATTTCGGGGCGCTGGTTCTTCGGGTCCCAGACATGCTGGGCATTACGGAACGAGAATATGCGCTCCTTGGCGCGCGACTTCTCCTCGTCACGGCGGGCACCGCCGAAGGCGGCATCGAAACCGTATTTGTCGAGCGCCTGGCGCAGCGCCACGGTCTTCATCACATGGGTGTGGGTGTTCGAGCCATGATCGAACGGATTGATATTGTCGCGCACGCCGTCTTCGTTGACATGAACCAAAAGGTCGAAGCCGAGTTTCTGCGCCATCTGATCGCGAAAAGCGATCATCTCGCGGAATTTCCAGGTGGTGTCGACGTGAAGGAACGGGAACGGCGGCTTGGCGGGATAGAACGCCTTCATTGCCAGATGCATCAGCACGGATGAATCCTTGCCGACCGAATAGAGCATGACCGGCTTGGCGAAGGCGGCCGCGACCTCGCGGAAAATGTGGATGGACTCGGCTTCAAGCCGCTGCAGATGCGTAAGCGCGATGGTCATAGACTGTGAGCGTTCTCTCGTGCCTTGCGCCAAAAGACCTTGCGTCAAATCATCGAGCCTTTTGCGCCCGGTTCAAGCTTCGCTTCTGGACAAAGTGTTTCGTGCGGGCGTTCTAGCAGATCGGCGCACGGCAGAACAATGCAAGACCAGCCCGGCAACGGTCAGTTCGGGAATGAATTTTCCACGCTTTCGCCAGAACCCGGAAATTTCTGTTCGCAAGGCCTCCAACCGGGAAAAGGCAGGAAAAATATTGCTCGGGATGACCTGACGACAAACACTCCTGGAGCCCTTTGCCAATCGACGGGCGCCGGGCCGCCGATTTTCGGTGACAACAAGCCCCGGCGCACTATCGAAAAGACAGCCCAGCCGTTATACAACCTCCGGAAGCGGGCAAGATGCGTCATCAGGCATGGGCAATTTCGAGGCGAGCACATTCGGTTCCGCTGAACAGGATGTGCCGCATAAAGCTACTCGAGAATAGCGAGCCCGAAACTTGAACCGGCTTTCGTCCATCAGACCGCAAATCACGCCGTCGCGGATCAATATCTACTTCTCCATTCTTTGCTTCTTTTTTCCACCGGTCCTGGGATCGCTGGTCAGCTTCGTGTTCAATGGCGGCGGCCTGTGGTCCGTCCTGTTGATTGCCCTGAAGAGGAGGCGCTTCAACATCGACAGGGCGATGATGGCGCTGACGATCGCGATCTATGCGTATTGCGCGGCCAATATCGTGGCGTCCATCGTCAACAACGCGATCGTCCAGGATGCGCCACGCCTTATTCCGCTCGTGACCTTCCTGCTTTTCCCCATCTCCTATTCGACCTGGAGCATCACGCAGAAAACCACGCTCGTCCGCATCATCGTGCTCAGCAGCCTGGCCGCCTGTTTCGTCGCGCTGCTGCTGGCCGTTATCCAGCAATATTGGGTGGGGATGAGGGCCAAGGGCGGGGCCGGCAATGCGATCGTGTTCGCGGAGGTGCTTTGCCTTGCCGTAATGGTCTGTGTGGCTGGTGCCTTGTCGGGTATCGAGAGACACAGGAACGCCCTCATCTGCGCAGCCCTTGGCGGAACGATCGCCATCATCTACTCCGGTACGCGCATTATCTGGCTGTCGCTGCTGATCGCCGGCATCGCCGTCCTGCTGATCAACCAACGGAGGCTGAAAGGAAAGAATGCCGTTCGCCTGCTGGTGCTGCTGGTGGCGGTCGGCGCCGTGATCGCGGCCGTCGGTTTCCAGACGATATCCGGGCGTGTCGACTTTCTGCGTTCCGACTTGGACGCGCTCGCCACCCATGGTGACTACACGACGCCCATCGGATTGCGATTCGCCGTGTGGGATATCGGCCTGAAGGCGTTTCGCGAGATGCCCTTGTTCGGACATGGAGTGGGTGCCACCCAGACCTTGATAAAACAGGGCTTCCGCGATCAGTTCGGGATGGATGCAGGCTTCAGCCATTTCCACAACGGCTTCCTGACCGCCTTGGTGCAGGCGGGAATCCTGGGCGCCGTGACACTGGCGGCTATCTTTGTGGTTGCGGCCAGGAATGCCGCACTGGTCCTGCGAAACAGCGCCGATCCGATCGAGCGGTTCGGCGCCACCATGATTGTCATCGTGGTGATCACCTATCTCACGGCCGGAATGACAGGCATCCTGGTCGGTCACGACATTCTGGACTCGATGCTTATGGTCTTCCTGGTGTCGGGAACGTATCTCGCCTCCGGACGTCAGGCTCCGTTGCCGCAAGACCAGGCACTTGCGCCGATGACGGACGAACGAGAGCTGGCGCCAATGACGGAAGACCCAATCCTTTCGCCGACGATGGAAGAGCAGATGCGTCCATCCGTCACCCAATAGGCGTTCAGGGCAAAGGCGATGAAAGTCCTGGTCACAGGCGCGACGGGCTTTATCGGCCGTCAGGTGGTCAGCCAGCTTCTAAAGGCCGGCGCCGAGCTTCGCCTCGCGTCCCGCCACCCGGACAGGCTTGGCCCCGGACATGACGCCGTGCAGATGCCCGGTTTCGATGCGCCGACGGCTGCCTTCCTGGCGTTGACCAGGGACGTTACGGATGTCGTTCATTGCGCGGGTCTGAACAGTGATGAAGGCAGCGCCACCGACGCCGATTTTCGCGCGGCCAATGCGGATTTGAGCGCAAGGCTGGCTCAAGTGGCGGCCGAACAGGCAAGCGGACGGTTCATCCAGCTCTCCTCGATCCGGGCCGTGATCGGCGCGCGCGTCAGTGCAACGATCGACGCGGACACGATACCCGATCCGAAATGCGCCTATGGGCGCTCGAAGCGCGAAGCAGAGATCAGGGTGCTGGACGCCTATGCGTCGCATGGCCGTTCCGACGCCGCCGTGCTGCAGCTGCCTCCGGTCTACGGAACCGGCATGAAAGGGAACCTGGCGACACTGATGCGCCTGGCCGACACGGCTCTGCCGCTGCCGACGGGCGCACTGACGGGAACCCGCTCGCTGCTGTCATCGCAATCGGCGGCAGGCGCGGTGTGGCATCTGCTCAGCCATTCGGGGCCGCTGCGCCCGATCTATATTGCCGGCGATGTGCCGCCGGTTACGATCGCTGACATCGTCGGCGCCTTTCGCAGCGGTTTGCGACGGCCGACGCGCCTGATGGCCGTGCCGGCCGGGCCGTTGCGGGCAGCCGCGATCCTGCTGGGCAAGCGGACGTCCTGGGACAGCTTGACCGCGACACAGATATGCGACCCTTCCCTGCTCGTATCGGAAGGCTGGCTGCCGGAAACCGGCACGCTGGAGCGGCTGGCCGAGACAGCGCGTCTCGGAACCGCTCAATCGCCGCCGTTGCGATAGAGCGTTCCAAACAGGATGCGAAGATCGAGCCAGAACGACGCCGCCTTGAGATAGGCTGCATCCGTTTCGGCCAGAAGCTGCGGGTTCGACATGTCGATGCCCCTGATCTGGGCCATGCCGGTAATGCCTGGACGTGCTGCCAAAACCCCCAGCCGCCTGCGACTCTCGATCAATTCCGTCTGTGTCGGCAGACAAGGGCGCGGCCCGACCAGGCTCATCTCGCCCTTGAGGACATTCCAGAATTGCGGCAGCTCATCGAGCTTGAATTTCCGCAAGGTCCTTCCGACCGCGGTCACGGCATTGGCCGGCGCTTCGTGTGAGGGCAAGGACGGCGTTCCCTGAACCATCGTCCGCAATTTGTGGCAGCGAAACAACGCACCATCGCGGCCGACCCGCGTTTGCGAAAAAATCACCGGACCAGGCGACGATGCCCGCACGGCAAGGACGCAGAGCAACAGAACAGGCGACGTCACCACCAACAACAGGACTGTCGCGACGAGATCGAAGGCTCGCTTCAGTCCGTTCACGGCCATCCCCCGATCACTAACACCGCCGGCCGCGGGATCGATATCCCAGCAAGATCTCGCCGTCCAACCGTCAGCTGCAACGTCCCTAACCTGCTTGCCCGACTGTTCTCGAACCAGCTTCCTGCCGCGTGTCGGGCGCTGATGTCTCCGGCCGATGGAGTTCCGCCAACACGGCAAGGGCGGAAGCCTTGTCCTGGTTCTTCATTGCCGCCTGCAGCGCAGCCAGTGCGGCCTGAACCACCGGCCACGCCACGACATCGGTCCTGAGACCGAAGATCTTGGCGATGTCGAGCGTGACGACCTCCTCATTGGCGCCCTGCAGCGTCTCATGCAGCTTCTCGCCGGGCCTGATGCCGGTGAAGCGGATCGGGATATCCGCATAAGGCGTCTTGCCGGCCATGCGGATCATGGTTTCCGCGACTTCCAGAATCGGCACGGGCTTGCCCATGTCGAGCATGTAGATGGCATAGTCGTCCTTGCCGTTACGCGACTGTGCGTCGGCGGCGGCCATGATGACGAGGTCGACAGCTTCCGCCACCGTCATGAAATAACGCGTCATGCGCCGATCGGTAATCGTGACTGGGCCGCCGGCTTCGATCTGTGCTTGGAAGATGGTCGCCACCGAACCATTGGAGCCAAACACGTTGCCGAACCGCACGGCTATGAACTTGGTGCCGGAACGGCGCCCATCCGCCGCAATTGCATGGCTTTCGTGCAGAGAGCTGACGAGCTGCTCGGCGGCTCTCTTGGTGATGCCAAGCACCGAGGTCGGATCCACGGCCTTGTCGCTCGAGATGAGCAGGAACTGCGGGACGCCGCATTTGGCGGCAACCTCAGCGCAGACAAGCGTGCCGAAAACATTGGTCTGAATGGCCGATTCCCAGTTTTCCTCGAGCAGCGGAACGTGCTTGAGCGCCGCGGCATGGAAGATGATGTCCGGTTTGAATTCCGTGACGACACGGGTCATCTGGCGCCGATCCGCGACATCGACAATACGGACCTTCAGGCGATCATGGTCCTTCTCGTCGACATACTGGCTCAACTGGAAGATGCCGAACTCGGAATTGTCGGCGACCAGCACCGCCCCTGCCCCCAGCTCCAGCGACCGCTTGACCAGTGTGCGGCCGATAGACCCGGCGCCTCCGGTCACCAGGACGCGCCTGCCGCCGACAAAGGCACCGATGCGTTCGATATCGGACGGCACCGTCGGACGGCGCAGGATCGTCTCCATCTCGACTTCGTCGAGAACGATCTTTCCCTCCTGCCCCAGTTGCGAAAGCCTCGAGAACTGCGCGACGGCTATGCCGCCATGGCGGGCGACGCGCACAAGCTCGGAATATTCCTCGATCTCATGCTCGACGCCGCTGCCGAAAATAAGCAGGTCGATGCTCTTGGTGCCGGCGGCGTAGTCCTCGAGCACATCGATCAGACGCGGCCGGGACGCCACCACGGGAACACCTTGAATCCGTGTGCCCAACGGCGCGCCGCGTTCGGTCGCCATGATGCCGGCGATGGAATAGTCGGCCGGCTCTGCCGTGCGCGTGAAGCGGATGATCAGGTCGGCCTCGCCAAGCCGACCGACGAACAGCGCCCGCCTGGCCTGCGTTTTGTTGGCCTTCTGGGTGAGGATGCCCCAGCTCGCGCCGTCGCGAAGAAATCGGTAGAACAGCCGAGGCGCCGATATGATGGTGAAGGAAACGAGGAAGAAGACGATGAATTGGCGCTCGTTGAGGCCAGCCACAGGCTGGAGGAAACGAGACATCAGCGAAACGGTATAAAGCACAACCGTCAGAATTGCGCAGCTCTTCAGAATGTTGAAAAAGTCCGGGGTCGAGGCAAAGCGCCAGATCGTGGTGTAGAGACCACAATATCGGAACAGCAGGTGGCTGATGAGAACGACCCCTGCCCAGGTGACAAAGCCTTCGTAGGAGAATGCATCGAACGAAAGGTCTGACCTGGAGAGGACGAGACTAAGCGCCACCGCGACCAGGACCATGGCCATATCCTGGACCATGATGAAGGCGCGCCGCATCTTCGGCCGACTTCCGGATACGGCTTTTACATAGGAAGTCATTGGCCAGTACTATACTCCAGGCAAGGATTCGAACATTACAGCCTCGCGCGATCGAATGACATCCCTCACAGATCGCTCGTTTCGAAGTTCTAATCCTCAGCCCCCGCTGCAGTCATCGCATAGCGTGGAGTTGCAGCCATCGCCAGAGTTTTTTGATTTCCGGTTGGGCAGCGCCTCAGGGGCCGGGCTATGCTCCCCGCTTTAGCGCGCCGCCGGCTTCGAGAGACCGAACCGCCTATCCTTGCGCGCGCAAAGCAGCGGCCAGTCGGATGGAATTGTGGACGAACCGGCCGATTCCATCGGTGGATGAGCCGAGATTCCTGCCATCGATGCCGATTCTCAAGCGTGTCTCCGGAAGCAGGTAGGACATTTCGGCGGCAACCGGACCGGGGGAATTATCGGCGGCGGCCGCCTATACTGACAATCTCAGACCTCGGCTCTGACGCCTAGCATCATCGCCAATGAGCGTTGCCCTATCCGTTCCCAACTGTTCTCTTCCACCCACTCCAATCGACGCTTGGCGATATTCTCGAGATTGGACCCTCTGGGATCGTCATAGAATTCACGTAAGGCGGTTGCAATACTCGAGGGGGCGAAGCCGTTCAACCCGATAGTTATCCCGCGAACCTCATCGAACAGGTGTGCAGGGGATGTGGCTACAAACGCGCAGGCAGCCAAAGCGGTCCTGACAGCGGCGCTGGAAGATTCTGGATTATCCAAGTAGGGAAGTACGACCAAGTCGCACTCCGAAAGCATTTCCTCAACCTTCGCTTCTTCAAGGTAATCCGGGTACAGCTCTACTTGATCTTCAAGACCCATGGTTCTTATCATTTTCTTGCAATTTTCAAGTTCCTCCTCCGAATTGGAATCCGTGCGAACAGCATTCAGCAGACACAGCCTGAATTGTTCGCCATCGTGTCGGGCCGCGATAAATTTCGCAAACCCCTCGATTAATGCCCTCACATTCTTGTGTTGGTACAAGAAGCCAAAGGATCCGATCCGCCTGGTCAATCTCTCTGCAGGGCGGGTGTTGCCGCGATATGGAATGCCCTGCGGCATGACTGTCACGTTGTGACCCAGCCCGCATTGACCCAAATTGTTGAGGTCAGTCACTGTATGCACGATGACTCGATCAAAAAGCCTCAGGGTCTCTACAACAGTGCTCCGTCGCGCAGAATCAAATTGTAGAATTGGCCGCGAAGTATGCAGCGTGATGAAAACAACCCTCCCTAAGGCTTTAAGCTCCTTGACAGTTAATAGTAGCTCTCTATCAATCTCGTAAAAGGCAAAATGATGTTGAAACCAAATAACTTCTTTCCATAATTTGATATCCGCGCTGGAAAATTCAGATCTTGGGGCGTTTTTTAACCATTCTCTTGTCACTCTCACATCCTCGTCCGATGTAGAGGAATGGGTTTCCCCAACTTTATTTTTTGGGCCGACAATTGAAACATCTTTAAGATGTAAAGCGCCGATCAAACGATCCGAGTAATCTGCGATCCCGCATGGCTCACGCCAAGTCGATACCACCGTCAAACCAAGCGGTCGCTTAAAACCGTCCTCTATCTCCTCAATTCTGTTAATTGCGCCTAAAAAATGCTTGGCTGCATCGTCCGAAGCATAAAGCTGGCTCACCCGGTCGAACAGCAGTTGCGCCCGTCGCTGCGAGCGGCTTCCTCCCGCGCCAAGATCGCTGATCAGGTCGTCGAGTATAGAGGCTAATGCCTTTTGGTCAGGTTCAACCCAAAATGATGCACCGCTGGATAAGTGCGACGAGGAGGGAACGAAGTGAAAGGGAATCCGCCAGCTGTTCTCATCGGATAGAAAATCCGCTTGTCCACCGAAACCGGTTGCAACCACAGGAAGATAACGAAGTCCCGCTTCGATGGCCGGCAAATTCAAACCTTCGCCCCTAGATGGCAGGACTATCGCATCTGATTGATCGTAAAGTTCCTGCATTTGCAGAGTCGTATAATCATCAAAAATGACGCGAATATTATTTCGGAATTCGGGAGCCACGATGTCTAGAATGAGCTGATCGACATTATTATGCTCGTTGGGAAATGTTTTTATAGTCAAGCGAATGTCATGATTTCTCGAAACGATGTCGAACGCTGACAGAAGAAGATCGACACCTTTCCTGGGAAAGCAGGAAGAGATGTGTAGAAGATTGATTACCCCTGACACCCGAAGGGATTTCGGTTCTGCGGCCGGAATATCCACGACGGGCGGTGGCGCCAATACGATTGGCCTACGACAGCCGTTGTCCTGCAGCGTTTTCATTACGAAGCGAGACGGAGCGACAACGGCGTCGTAGCCATTCAGCTTTTCGATTGTTCCGAACGGGATTGACGATTCCTCCCAGAAAAACATGATATAGGCGCGCTTGTCGTCAGCCGAGCGGTCCAGCACCGGAAAATGATGAACAAGGGTAATATAGGATTCGTCGGCAAACCCATCCTGCATCATGCGCGTGAGAGCCGCCGTCGATGTATCGTTGGGGGTCGAAATAGCGTCCTCACGTCGTCCATGAAATGGGACGATATTGATCCGTGCCAGCCCAAGCGAATACATCTTCTCAGCCAAATTGCGGTTGATATAGGCGAGGCTGTATGTTCCGTTGAAATGGCCAATAAATTTTATGGATCGTTCAGTTAAATTTTCGATCCCTTTGGCCGTCACATCGGGAAAGTCAATCAGGAAGCCTTTTTCCAAAAGTGTTAGATATGCTTCGATCAAAGGAGGGTAGGACGATACGCGCGCTAGATAGCGGTGGAGGATCGGAAAACACCTAATTGACCTGTCAAGATGATGCCACAAGCGCGGGTGAGTTTTTAATATATTTTTACTCTTATACAAAATTCTCTTTGCCGACGATCGAGATTGACGTTGCACTCTTTGGAGAGCCTCCGTGACCATCCAGGAGAGGTTAATATTTGACAACCTGCTCTTTATTTCCTGCAAGTGCGAATGTATCACATGATTCATTTCCATCTGTTCAATTATAAATTTCTCCACCGCGATGTCTTTTAGTGCATGGTCACGCCTGTTCTCCTCTAGTGCATGTTCAACACCTTTAAAACGAGCATGAACCGCATCGGCTTCTTCCGCCAATTGCATGAGACGTCGCATGTCAGCGGGTCCTTGCTGCGGAATAGATGCGCAATACGATTCAAATTTCAATTTTCTGGCTGTATCTAGGCCCGACTGTTTCAACGCAACCAGCGCATAATCGGGCCCCAAGCTAAACAGTGTGTTTATCAACGATTGGATAGGGCCAAAATTTTCGGCGGCTGGTTTGCCGTTGAGTCTAAGAATCCTGTTCGCCCTGAAGCCAGCAAGCTCGGCGTAGTAGACCATTAACGGTGGCGGTATCGGCCTAACATGGGTTGGATCCATGTGGAACGCCCAAGTTGCGACAGCGAGATTCTCTGGGTTTGGCGTCTCAACAATGATAATCCCACCGGGTTTCAGTATTCTATTAATCTGCTCAAGCAACTCCATGATATATTCGCTTTGGAGATGCTCAATCAGATGAAAGGCTGTAACGACATCGTAGCTCTCATTCTTCGTGTTTCTGACAAATTCGAGAGCATCCGCGTTAATTGATACAAAGTTTTTGCTTTCAGCCTCCGCGATCATCGTGGGATTGTTCTCGACCCCAGTGCACAGCCATCCCCTACCTTTCAAAAGATTGCACCATTCTCCTCTTCCGGAGCCGAGATCAAGCGCAGTTGGATCGGCATCGCTCTCGGAATGAATGACGTCCAAGAGCGGCAGATACACGGAAAATGTGTGTAGGATGGATTCCCGGTCTCCTCTGAATCGCTCCTCAAAATTGCGATACTGGTTCATGATGCTGGCTGCCATCTAAGTTCTCCAGAAAAGGGCGGCGACCACCCTTTAATAGTCACTATAAATCAACTGAATTTGGCTGATCGCGCAGCCTGATAGGCCAGAATGAATGGGCGGTCTTGTCTGACGACACCGGCAGAAGCTCGATGCTCCGATTCACGCGGCCACTCGCCACCGCGACTATGACGCGTTCGAGTTTGTTCATGCAATATTTCCTCGGATGACGAACCGCGCGTGTCGGCTTGCGCAGCATGCGCCGCCGCCTGTCCCGCTCGCTCTTCCGTCTGCCCGGCCCGCGTCTCGGCACCGACGATCCTGTTGAGGTGTTCCGCGTCGGTTGCGCAAACAAAGTCGTCAAATATGTTCGGTGGCGCCGCGAATGCCGGCGCCAATTCGTCCCAGAATTCTGCGGCAATGTAGAAGCGGTTCAAACCGTCGAACCACACGAACCGGTAGTTCGCAGCGAGAAGTAGCGGTTCCCACTTCAGGTGGTTTTGCTCCTGCGAATTCGGCTTCGTCGCCTCAACCAGGACGATCCAAGGTCGATGGCTCGTCCAATCAGATCCGGCCAGAACATCACGTTCTGCCCCTTCAACGTCGATTTTCAGGAAATGGATATCTGCGGGAGCATACTCGGCGCAGATAGAAGCCAGTGTCCGCGACGGAACCTCGTGCTCCCGGATCTCGTATCCGGCCAAACGATGCTGTTCGGCGATGACCCGGTCCATCGTCGACATGCCAGTGCCGACCACCTCAAAGAAAGGCACGTTCCCCGCACTGGCGCCGGCTGCGATACCCAAAGTTACATCGCGTGGGCGCGCGCCCACGATGCGCGCCACATGAGGTGGATTGGCCTCGATATTGATCCCACACCAGCCATGATCGCTAAAGGCCCGCGTAACAGAGTATTCGTCCGGGTGCGCGGCGCCTACCTCAATCCAGAACCCTTGTGGAATATGCTTGAGCGCTCGCCAAAGCATAACATCTTCAAAATTCTGAGCGTATGAAATGAAGGTCAAAGGAAGTACCGTTGTTTCCAAATCTCGATTGGGGCCGAGTTCGGCTTATTGTCAAGCGCTGTCTCTCGGATCTCTAAGCCAGCGGCACGAATATTGAGTCTGACGAGCCGAATCGGTTTTTCTTCTTTAGCATACCGCATCATCCGTTCGCGCCGCTGGCTGGCCTTCAGGCTACACAAACATACGGGCCTGCGATTGGCATCGTCTACAACCTCGTTGCATTTATTCTTATTTCAAACGACGGACTCAACCGAAATAGGCTGTCAGAACCTCATTGGTGGGGCCATCCATGCGCACACGGCCATGATCCATCCACAGGATGCGGTTGCAATTCTTTTGAAGCAGCTCGCGTGAGTGGCTGGCAAGGACAAGTATCTTGGTCGTCTCCACGATCTCGCGCAGCCGCCTGTCGGCCTTGTGCTTGAAGTCCTCGTCGCCCGTCGAAAGCCATTCGTCCATGACCAGGATTTCCGGCCGGATCGCCGTCGAGGTCGAGAACGCCAGGCGTAGCTGCATGCCCGACGAATAGGTCCGGAACGGCATGTCCAGAAAATCGCCCAGTCCGGTGAACTCGGCGATGCCATCGAATTGCTCGCGCAATTCGTTCGGCCGCATGCCCATCATCGCCGCGCGCAGCCTGATGTTCTCGCGGCCCGTCGCTTCCGGGTCGATCCCCAGCGAGATGTTGATAAGCGATACGCATTCACCGTGGATTGTGGCCGAGCCGCTCGTTGGCTTGTAGATGCCCGACAGCACGCGCAGCAGTGTCGTCTTGCCGGAGCCGTTGTGGCCGATGAGCCCGATCCGGTCCCCCTCGTTCACGCAAAAGCTCACATCCTCCAGTCCGCGCACGATGACATGGCCATCGACCCGACGGTCGATCGCGCCGCCCGTGGCGACACTCAGCACCCTATTCTTGAGCGAGCGGCTTGCCGCGTTGAAGACCGGGAATTCGACCGAGACGCCGGCCAGTATGATGGAAGCCATAGCAGGGATCATAGCCAATAGGGGATGCGGTGACGATAACGGCCGAACAGCAACAGGGCGACCGTCCAGCCAACGATCGCAAACACGATGCAGGCCATCCAGCTCGTTGCGGACGGGAGCTCGCCCAACAGCGGGTCGCGCACGACACTGAGGAAGTGGTAGAAGGGATTGAGGTCCAGCAACAACCTTGAAATGCCCTCGGGCAGCGTTCGCGTCATCCACATCACCGGCGTCAGGTACATCACGACCTGCAGGAGATTCTGCATCACCTGCGTCATGTCGCGGTAGCGTGCGCACAGCACACCCAAAATGAGCATGATCCAGAGCAGGTTGAGCGACAAAATGACAAAGCCGGGCAGCGCCAGGAAAACGTGCCATGTCGGCATGCGCGCGACGGCCAGCAGGACGAGCGGGTAGATGAGAATGTTGTGGCCCAGAATGATGGCGTTGCGGTACTGCACGCGCAACACATGGGTGAACAGCGGCATGCGCACCTGAAGGATGATGCCCTCGGCCCCGATAAAGGCCATGCATCCCTCGTTGATCGACGACGAAATGTAGCCCCAGAAGATCAGGCTGACGCAAATGTAGGGGAGAAACTCCTGCATCGGCGTGCGAAAGAGGGTGCCAAAGACGAATCCGAGCGCGCCGATCAGCACGCCCATATTGATGGTCAGCCAAAACGCCCCGACCCGCGAGCGCCGGTAGCGCTGGGCCACGTCCTGCCAACTGAACGTCGTCGCCAGATGGTGTTTCTTCAGCGCGGCTCTTATGTCGGCGAAGGCCTCTGCGAGGACGCCCGTTTTAGTCGGCAGCATATGTCTCGATCATGTGTTCTGCCCAAGCCCGGCTGTGCGATACATTATTGCCCCGGCGACATCAAGTTGATGAACCGCCTTTATCAAACTCATCGAGCAAAGCACGAGCCACAACAAAATCTCACGACGCAGGCCTTCTAATGAGATCCGTTGGGACTACGAACGGCCGCCGCATCGTCTCATCATGTCGGCACTATTCCCGGCACACGAGCACGCGCTCGTCGCAGGCGATGTTGCAATGGAGTTCGACTCTGCTATGCGGAAGGGAGCGCCGGGCTCATGAAAAGTCGGGATCAACGCCCAAACCTGATATCGCGGCGAAATGCTTGCCGCCGCCGCATACAGTTCAGTGTACCCAGATCGTAGATGAAAATCGGAATCGACGCACGCAACCTTGTGCCTGGCCTCACGGGTATCGGCAGATACGTCGTCGAGATGACGCGGGCGCTGGTCGCGGCCGGACACCGACCAATTCTCTATCTGCCCGAGTCGCCGGCCAACGGCCTTGGTGAGCTCGTTGGAGCCGACATGCGTGTCGCGGCTTTCCCGGGCGCTGCCGCTCGCATGATCTGGTCGCAAACGGCGCTGCCACGCGCAGCGGCCAACGACGCGGTCGATGTCTTTTGGGGGCCGGCGCACCGGCTTCCCTTCCGTTTGCCGGCGCCGATGCCGCGGGTGGTCACAATTCATGACCTGGTTTGGGCCTATGCGCCCGAAACCATGCGTTGGCAGACATGGGGGGCGGAGCGTGCCTTTGTGGGCGCAGCAGTGCGCCGGGCTGATGCAATCGTCGTGGACTCGAATTCAACGGAGGGGGCGCTCCGGGAGAGGTACCCTAGCCTGGAAGCTCCAGTGACAACGATCTATCCCGGCTACACCCGCCTTGTGCCGGGCGACATTGCCGCCGTGCGCACGCGTTTTGGAATCGACCGGCCCTATCTGCTGTTTGTAGGGACCCTTGAGCCGCGCAAGAATCTCATTCGCCTTTTGCAGGCCTGGGCCAGCCTCGGCCCGCAGGTCCGTTCCGGACATCTGCTGGTTATCGCTGGTGGGCAGGGTTGGCACCTCGGCGATCTCCGATCTCGCCTGGCGGATCTCGGCATTTCCGACCAAGTGCGGCTCACCGGGTACCTGGATGACACCGATCTGGCATCGCTCTATGCTGGAGCTCGGGCGCTTACGATGCCGTCGCTCTATGAAGGGTTCGGCTTTCCCATTCTGGAGGCAAACGGTTTTGGGGTGCCGGTTCTGACCTCCAACGTCTCTTCAATGCCTGAAGTTGCCGGCGAAGGTGCCTTGCTGGTCGATCCGCTGTCAGTCCGCGATCTCACCGCAAAGCTGCATCAACTGCTTACCGACGATCGCGACCTTGCACGACGAGCCGCGACCGCCAAGGCCAATGCGGCGCGTTTCGACTGGCATCTCAGCGCAAGGCGTTTGATCGCGGTTTTCGATCAAGCCATTGCCAAGCGGAAAAGCCGCTGACATGCGCGTCCTCCACTTTTTCAAGACGTACTGGCCTGACACGTTCGGTGGCATGGAACGAGCAATCCATGCAATCGCCTGTGGAACGTCGAAACTGGGCGTTGAGCCAACGGTGCTTTCACTCAGCCGCAAGCCGCAGGAGAACAGCGTCTTCTTCGACGGGCATTGGGCCTACAAGGCACAGCTCGATCTGGAGATCGCTTCGACGGGTTTTTCGCTCGGCGCCTTCAAGCGCTTCGGCGAACTGGCGGCGCAAGCCGACGTTATTCACTATCACTTCCCCTGGCCCTTCATGGACCTGGTTCATTTCGGCATGCGGGTGCGAAAGCCAACCGTGGTCACCTATCAGTCCGACATAGTCAAGCAGAGCACGCTGCTGCAGGTCTATCGTCCGGTGATGCATCTCTTCCTCAACAGCGTTGACCGCATTGTCGTGGCCTCGCCCAATTATCTGGAAACGAGCGCTGTCCTGCGAGGACGGCGTGCCAAGACAATCGTCATTCCGAATGGCCTGGATGTGAATGATTATCCGGCCCCCTCCGAAGCACGGCTGCAACAATGGCGTGCGCGGTTTCCCGGCAAATTTTTCCTGTTCACCGGTGTACTGCGTTACTACAAGGGCCTGCATGTCTTGATCGAGGCGGCGCGCCTGAGCGGCTACCCGGTCGTTATCGTCGGCTCAGGTCCGATGGAGCAAGCCCTACGCGGGCAAGCTGAAGCAAACGGGCTGCCGAATGTGCATTTTGTCGGTGCGGTGGAAGAAGAGGACAAGATCGCGCTTCTGACCCTGTGCAGCGGTGTCGTTTTCCCGTCCCATCTGCGCTCGGAAGCTTTTGGGTTGTCTCTTGTCGAGGCAGCGATGTTCGGCAAACCCATGATCTCCTGCGAGATCGGCACTGGCACAAGTTTCATCAACCTGGACAAGGTGACGGGATTGGTCGTCCCACCCGCCGATGCGCCGGCCTTGGCCGCAGCCATGGCTCAGATATGGAAGGACCCGGACGTGGCGAACCGCTTCGGGGAAAATGCAGCAGAGCGATATGAGAACCTGTTCACGTCCGAGAAAATGGCCATCTCCTATACGAAGCTCTACCAGGATCTCGTTCGGAATATCTAATATTTCCTCGGTGACAACAAATAAATCTGATGTCGCCGCGCCTTTTACGTCACGCGACTATAGCGATAACCAAGATCCCCCTCGGCCCTTATATTAATCAGAACTAAATATCGAATCGATTTCCGTGCGACCTCATCCCACAGGCGCGATATCCCAGGCCCTTTTCGCTTGTCATTTTCCGTTTGCAGCGAGTAGGTAGTGGGTTTGGGTCATACGAGTGGTGGGCTACGACTGCGCTGGGTTGCGGCATGGACAACTGCGAAATTGTATTCGATTTGAGATGCCTGCAAGACCCTTCCTACAAGGATCGCGGCGTCGGCAAGCTGTCGGCGAATCTGGTCAGGGCTGTCGGCCACCTTCGCGAAAGGGTTGGGGTGTCGACTCTCGGGCTGGTCGATCCCGCCTTGCCGCCGCTCGAGGATCGTTTCCTTCATCTCGTCGATCGGGTTCGCAGCAACGCCTATCTGGGTGCCAAAGGATGTTCGACAGTGTTCTTCGAACTGTCCCCCATGACCCATGATCCGTTCTTCCTGGGTCGCATCGTGAACGACCCCGATATTCTCAAGCTCGCGATTGTCTACGACTTCATTCCGCTCATGAAGCCGGAACGTTACCTGCCAACGGCTTCCAATCGCCTCGACTATCACACCCAGCTGATTTGGCTTTCCCGCTACGATCATTTCTTCCCCATATCGCAGCATACATCCGACGAGCTGCAACGCCTTCTGGGCGTAGACCCGTTGCGCATTACCAAGACCGGAGCGCCGATAGACAGCGCCTTCGAGCGCGCCGACGCATCCGGGCGGCGGGACAGATTTTCCGAGCGCTATGTTCTTGCCTGCGGCGGAGCCGAACCTCGAAAGAATGTCGAGTGCCCCATCGTCGCTCATGCCGGAAGCGCCGTGATGCAAGACGCCGGCATCCGGCTCGTGGTCACGGGGAACTACCCGCCGGTTTGGCAGGCAATCCTGCGCGATTTGTACACCGGCAATGGCGGCAGGCCCGAGCTTCTCGTCTTCCCTGGTTTTGTCGACGAAGATGAACTCGTTTCGATCTACCGCGGCGCGCTTTGCACAATCGTTGCAACGCACATGGAAGGCTTCTCGATTCCGGTCGTCGAGGCAATGGCGGCCGGCTCACCGGTAGTCGCGTCTGCCATCCCGGCTCACAAGGAACTGATCGGGCGCGACGATTTGATGTTTTCTCCGGATAGCGCGGAGGAACTCAGAAAGAAGCTCGAAGCGATTGCCGTCGATCCGGCGGGGCGCACCGAGATCGTCCAGGATCAGTCGACACGGTGGCAGCGGTTTCGAGCCGACAAAATCGCTGGTGAATTCTGGTCGACGGTGGGCGATCTGGTTACGCGTCGTCAGCCGAAGCCCACCGGCATCCTCAGAGGCGCACGACCGCAAATTGCGTTCCTCAGTCCGATGCCGCCTGACCGGTCCGGGGTTGCGGACTATTCCGCCGCAACAATCAGGGAACTCGGCAAACTGGCCGATGTCCACGTATTCTCAAAACATGCGCCTGCGACCACTCCTGACGGCGCAGCATCGGCGCAGCAGATCACCACCCTTCCCTGCCTGTCTTCGGGCTTTGATCGCGTGATTGGGGTGGTGGGGAACTCACATTTTCATCTGGAGGTGTTCCAACTGCTTGAGCGCTATGGCGGCGCTTGCATCGAGCACGACAATCGTCTCCTCGGCTTCTACGGAAGTCTCCTGGGTTCGGCGCGCGCCTGCGCGGTTGCGGAACGGGAGCTCGGGCGGTCCGTCACAGAGGAAGAGGTCGGCTCCTGGCTGCAAGATGAATCGAGGCTGCGAGCAACATTTCTTGGCGAAATCGCCGAGTGGGCTTCGCCGATGTTCGTTCACTCGCGCGTGACGGCTCGGATCGTTCAAGAGCGTTTTTCCAAAACGGCGATCTATCTGCCCTTTTCGATCTATCGGCAGTGGGAGACTGATCCGACCGATCGAAGACTGAAATCAGCGGCCAGACTGAGGCTCGGCATCGCAAAAAGGAATTTGCGATCATATCGCTTGGTTTTGTCCACTCCAACAAGGCGGCCGAAGAGTGCATTTGGGCTGTTGACCTCATGCGAAGCTGGAACATTCCGGTAAAATTATATTTTGTTGGCGAGCTTGCAGGAGATGAAGGGCCTTTCAAGGATATGGTCTCCCAGCTCGGCTTGACAGATCATGTAGTGTTTTCATCGAGCTTTATCCGCGAGACGCAATATCGAGACTATTTGCTGGCAGCCGACGCAGCGGTTCAGTTGAGAACCCATCGCTTCGGAGGCTTGTCCGGCGCACTGCTCGACTGCATCACCGTTGGGCTGCCCACCGTTGCAAACGAGGACTTGGCGCTGGCAATGGAGGGGCCGACCTATGTCTCTACCGTGCCGGATCACCCGAGCCCGGTTCTCATCGCGGAAGCGTTGGCCGGGATCAGCCAGGCAGGCGTCAATCGGTCTCAATTCGATGAGGAGCGGCGACGCTACTGCGAAGTTCATAGTTTCAAAAACTACGCGCAGCAGCTGTGCGAGGGGCTTGGATTCTGAGACTGTCGCCAATTGCCGAAGACCGTAAGAGAAGAGCATTGCCACGAGCCCCAATCTTTGCCGATCTGACCGAGTTGACGAGCCATCCGTTGCGCACGGGAATCCAGCGGGTGGAACGCGAGATTTTGCGCCGCTGGAGCGGGCGCGGCCGCTGGTCCCGTGTCGGTTCGACGCGGAGAAATTGGCCTTCTGCGCGCTCCCGGACGCGGTGGCGGAAATACTCACCGGCGACGGCAAGCACTCCGTGGAGGATGAAACAGAACGACTTCTGCCACATCTCCAGAAGGGCACGCCGATTTCCACGACCGACCTCAAAGCCGGCCTGCACAACCCCGAGGTGTTCTTCGACCTGCAACGCGCCGAAGCATACCGGGCCTTGTGCCATGAGGGCACCGCCTCGGTCAGTTGGCTGGTGTACGATTTCCTGCCCTATCTTCATCCGCAGGACTGGGAACCGCGTGCGACAGGGCGACTGATGCACTATGTGCGTGCGCTTCGCGACGTACCGCGCGTAGCGTTTATCAGTGAACAGACCCGCCGCGAGTACATAAATCGCGTCATACGAAAGGCTGGCCGCGCAGGTCCCGCGATCCCGCTCGGAGGTGATGGCGTTGCGATGTCCCGGCAAACGTTCGACGCTAAAAAGCGGATGTTCACATATGTCGGGACGATCGAGCCCAGGAAAAACGTTGCCGATATTCTCGAGGCCTTCGAACTGCTTTGGCAGCAGGATGTCGACGTCGAATTGACCATCATTGGTCGGATAGAAAGCCGGTCGACACGCGAGCCTGGGATACTGGAACGCCTCAAGGCCGAACCGCGGTTCAGATATCTGGGTCACGCAAGCGATGATGCGATCCGGCAAACCCTGCAAAAAACCAGAGCAACCCTGTTTGTCAGTTCACTGGAAGGCTTTGGCATTCCGCCCTATGAAAGCCTGGCAAGCGGCATTCCGGTCATTGCATCCGCGAACCTGCCAAGCCTCGACGTGTTGCCGCCAGGCGGCCGCGTCGTCCTCGACGAGATAAGCCCCGAGGCGATTGCGAGCGCGGTGCGTCAACTGCTTGATGATCCGTTCGCGGAAAGGCTTTGGGGAGAGGTGACGAGACTGCGAATACCGACTTGGGACGGGTTTGTGCAGACACTCGCATCGTGGCTGCACGACGCAGGCTAGACTACCGTTCTCGCGGCGGGTTTGACGCGATCGTCAGGGCGAGCGCTTCCAGGCTCCTCACGAGCTGAGCCTGCTCCTGCCGCAACACCTGGATGTCATCCGAGCGTGCATGATTATCCAAGCTCCTCGCAAGCTGAGCCTGCTCCTGTCGCAACGCCTGAATCT
Organism: Mesorhizobium huakuii; assembly: GCF_014189455.1. NCBI lineage: Bacteria > Pseudomonadati > Pseudomonadota > Alphaproteobacteria > Hyphomicrobiales > Phyllobacteriaceae > Mesorhizobium > Mesorhizobium huakuii. The sequence continues at coordinate 5,015,244 of NZ_CP050296.1, read as the reverse complement.
CATTCGAGCGCGCTTGATGAAGAGCCTCTTGTGAGCGATCGAGGCGTTCGTAGACGGGCTGCAACAGAAATGTTCTGACCCGCCACATGACCGGACGCACGAAAGGCCTGAAAAGGACCTTGTAGACACCGAGAGCCCCCTTCTTCACAGTTGAGCGCAGGCGACCTGGGGCAGGGCTGGAGGGCGGCTCATAGCTGGCTGGTGAAACCATGGAACTCTCCGCAGGAGTGATAGCAGTCGCGTTATCACGACCGACAGTATGATGAAACCGGCGCAAAAGCCGCGCCAATGGCAGAACGCTCCCCAGAGCGCGTGGCCCCCCCTCATCGCGAAGGTCAAGGACGATACGATCGTAACCTGCGGCAAGAGAGGTCGCGGAAACGAGTGAATGACGTTCCTGCTCCATCTGCCTGGACAGCGCGGCAACTTGGGCCGCCAGACGCCTGCCGTCCTCCTCCGCCCGCTCGCGCTCTTGCTCCAGTTGCTTGGACAGGGCCGCCGCGTGGGCCGTCAGGCGTATGCCCTCGGCCGCCGCCTGCTGCAGTTCTTGCTCCAGTTGCGCGGACAGGGCTGCCGCTTGGGCTATCAGGCGCTTGCGTTCGGCCTCCGCCTGCTTTTGTTCCCGCGCCAGACGTTTGGACAGAGCCGCTGCGTGGACTGTCAGACGCTGGATTTCAGCCTCCGCCCGCTCGACTGCCGCCGTGAGCTCAACCGATCGTTCTTGAATGTCCGCGCTCTTTTGGCGTTGAGCTTCGCATTCCGCGGAAAATTGATCCCGCTGCGCAATGATCTCACTGCGTTCGGCGGTCAGTTGCTTCACCGCCACGCCTGAATGCCATTGTTCGAATGTCAAATGGCCGTCGAGAACGTTTACCGGCACCTGGAAGTGGCGGAGCAGCTCTTTGCTCTCGGCCCTCACATAAAAGACATTGATGCCGTCGAAATACGCACGCAAGAACCCGTTTGCGAGCAGAACAGGCTCCCAATTCTGATTGACGAGTTCGTTCGACCACGGGGCAGTCGCTTCAATCACCAGCACCAGCGGTCGAATCAAGCTCCAGTCTGTCGCTCGAATGATGGCAGCTTCCGACCCTTCCGCATCGATCTTGAGAAAGTTGATCTCTTGTCCGATGGCATGCTGGGCGACGAGACTGTCCAGCGTCACAGCCCGGACTCGAAGCATCTCTCCTTCGCCGTCCGCCGTGACCGGCCCCTCGGCCACTTTGGACATGCCAGGATCGGATTGATTCTCGAAGAAACCAACGTCACCCTCCTGATCCGTGACCACGGCCCTTATATTTGTGTCGCGCGGTCGTTCCCGCGCCAGCTCGTCGAAAACCGTTCCCGGTTCGACGTTTATGCCGGACCACCCGCGATCGTAGAAGGTCTTGGTGACGGATCCTATGGTTGGGTGATAGGCGCCGATGTCGATGTAGAAACCGGTCGCGGCATCCTTGAAAACGCGCTCGAGCAAAACGTCTTCACAATTTTGGGCGTAGCTGATCATAGCGGGCGCTGCCGATGGGGGCGTTGCGTCGGCGCCCATGGTTTTTCCTTAGATCTCATTTCGAATCGAAAAAGCTCCACTGGTCCCGCAACTTCGCTGTCTAACTTAGCTGAAGCCGTTTGACATTAGTGGGAAACTCTCGACCGAGGTAGGTCGGCAGCCCCCCCGTTGGACCGTCCATCGGCACGCCACGGCTGCGGTGGACGGCAGTGACTCCGCACAGCTCTTGGTCGGATCAATCTGGCCAGATCTTTCATTTCAATTCACCTGTTGGGATTGCATCGTCCGCGCTACCCCTTTGACGATCCGTGCTGTCGGCTCCGCCTTGCGCTTTGCTGGTCGCATGCTGCCGTGTCCGAAAATTGTCGAACTGCTTGCTGAAAACGGGACATCCGCTAAAACCCCGCCAATGGATCAGGACATTTCTCCCATGCGCGGTTTCGCGATCTGCACGGCTCCATGGTCGGGCAGCAATTTCCTGTCGTAGCGCTGATAAGTTATAGAGTTGGCGCCATGCGCCGTGGACTGCCCGAGCGGACAGTTCGTCGTAAGGAGCCAGCCGATCCATGACCTTCGAACAGCCGCTGACGGTGCTGATCGCCAACATTTATCTGACAGGCCGGTCGGGAACCGAGATCGTCACCCGGGAGGTCGCCTTTGCCCTCTTGCGCGCCGGGCACAGACCGATCGTCTATGCACCGGGGCTGGGACCGATCGCGGAAGAGATCCAGGCTCGCGGCATACCTGTCACCGACGACATCTCGACCATCGCCGCAGACATCGACATCATCCACGGCAACCACACCCAGGTTACCGCGATCGCCACGGCGCGCTTCCCGAACGCCCCGGCACTCTACTTCGCACACGATTTCGTCGCCTGGCACAGTGCCCCACCGCTTCTCGCCAACGTCTGCAGATACGTGGCCGTCGACGACACGGTTGCCGAACGGCTGCAGTTTGAAGCCGGCATTCCGGCCGACCGTATCGTCACGCTGCTCAATGCCGTCGACACCGACCGTTTCGTGCCTGGGCCGCCGCTGCCGGAGCGTCCGCGCCGAGCCCTGGCTTTCGCCAAGAACACGCAGCATTTGCAAGCGGTGCGCGCCGCCTGCGCGGAGCGCGGCATCGAGCTGGACGTGATAGGAGCCTCCATCGGCAGCATCGTAAGCGATCCTGAAAACCTGCTGCCGCAATACGACGTCGTCTTCGCGTCGGCGCTGAGCGCCCTTGAAGCCATGGCATGCGGTCGCGCTGTCATCGTTTGCGACGGCCGCGGCCTTGCCGGGATGGCACGTTCCGACACTTGGGATGGGTGGCGGCGGCGTAATTTCGGACTGCGGGTGCTGCAACGGCGCTTGTCGCCCGGGGCAATCGCAGCCGAGATCGACCGCTATGATGCCGCCGACGCAGCGGAAATCTCGAAGAGAACCCGCCAAGAGGCAAGCATGTCAGAATGGTTGAACGCTTGCCTGTCGCTCTATGGCGGCGCAATCAGCCAACACCGCGCCGCACCTGCGGACAAGGACGCATTGAACCTTTCGCTGGCGCGTCATATGCAGACCTGGCTGCCGAAGCCTGGACCGATATGGCCGTGGATGACCGAGCGTGAGGATCTGCTGGGGCAGTTGGCTCGCGTGCAGGCCGGGTTGGAACAGGCAGAGTTGGACCTGGCCGAACTGGCGCAGGCCAAGCTGGAGCAGGCCGAGCCGGGGCCAACCGAGCCGGAGCAGGCCGGGCTGGAACCGGTCGAGGCGAACAAAGTGGTATCATGCGCCCAGGCCGACGACCCCGAACGATTTGTGCGCCTGACGGGATTCTCCACGGTTGAACACTGGGGAGTCTGGACTGACGGCGACCTGGCGACGGTCGAATTCAAAATCTCCTCCGCGGCTGTGCCAACCTCGCTAAGACTGGGTCTGGTCCCTTTTCTTCATGAGAACCATCCGGAAGTCATCGCTGAGCTTTTCATCAACGGAATGTGGATTGAACGACGGGTGTTCGGACCGACCGCTCCTGGTGCGCCGCTTTTCCGTCAGCAAGACTGGCAGGTAGCCTTGCCATCCGAAGCTGCGCTGAACCGGAGCCTCACTGTTGGCCTGCGGATTGAGAATCCGGCAAGTCCACTGCAGGTGGGTCTGTCGGGCGATCGACGGCGGCTTGGACTGGGGCTATGCCTGATCGAACTTGGCGAATGAGGTTCTGACCTTCGGCCAGGATGCTCATCCGGGATTCAAGCCGCCAGTTGCCTGGCCAGCGGCTCGACGTGTTCCTTGAAGCGAAGCACCGTCTTGTAGTAGCCGCTTTTCACGCGCTCCGTGCCCCAACGCTCATAGGCTGGCGGCTGCTCGGAACATTCTGAAATGTCCAGATGGTAGTCGACCGGTGTGAGGCGTTCCACACTGAAGCTGGTAAGGCCGTGCACCGCGCGCAGGCGGTCGGCCTCCTCGGTCAATTCCGGATAATTGTCGACGGCCCTGAGCTTGCGGTCGAATGCCCCGGTGTCGAGATGAAGCTCTATTCCCTCTCGTGTGGAGGATTGACGCCTCAGTGCGACCGCCTCGAGCGGAAATTCGAGATTGGGCAGATCGCGACCATCTCGGTCGTGCAGCCGCGCCAGCGCCGCATTGACGAGCAGCCGGCAGACGTCATGCCCCGGATTGAACCCCTCGACCGCGTCGGCGGCGACATAGTCGATCGCCTCGCCGGCGAGAATCGTGGCTATTTCGTCGACCAGCGCCCTGAATGTCTCCGCTTCGCCGGCCAGAATGGCCCGGTAGAGATCGCGGTCCGCCATCCTGCCGAAGAACGTTGCCGCGGGACGCGCGCCGGCGCCGGCCAACACTTCGGCCGTGCGGTCGAGTCGGCCGGCATCGAGATGACCCGAGCCGTCTGTCAGCACCAGGACCACAGGCTTGCTGGTTTCCATCCAATGATGGACCCGCAATTCATGCCCCGGATGGGCAACGATCAATGCAGCTTTTCTGCCGTGCCACCAGCTCTGCTCGTTGCTAACCACGAGTGCGCCCCGAGGCTATGGGATGCATCGTCGCAAGGCCTGGATTCGGATTGATGCAGGTTTCCTGCGGTGGGCCCGAGGCGGCGATAACAGCGGATGCATCCCGTGCAGGCATTGCCTCGATTTTCATTGTTTCTCCGTACATTTCATCAGAATCGTACGAGTTCCAATGACCACATGACTATGGATTGCTATTGTCTGCCTTAGTGGAGATCGTTCTACCTCCATTCGAAAAACTATCAACCGAAATAGGCTGTCAAAACCTCATTGGTGGGGCCATCCATGCGCACACGGCCATGTTCCATCCACAGGATGCGGTTGCAATTCTTTTGAAGCAGCTCGCGCGAATGGCTGGCAAGCACAAGTATCTTGGTCGTCTCGACGATCTCGCGCAGCCGCCTGTCGGCCTTGTGCCTGAAGTCCTCGTCGCCGGTCGAAAGCCATTCGTCCATGACCAGGATTTCCGGCCGGATCGCCGTCGATGTCGAGAACGCCAGGCGTAGCTGCATGCCCGACGAATAGGTCCGGAACGGCATGTCCAGAAAATCGCCCAGTCCGGTGAATTCGGCGATGCCATCGAATTGCTCGCGCAATTCGTTCGGCCGCATGCCCATCATCGCCGCCCGCAGCCTGATGTTCTCGCGGCCCGTCGCTTCCGGGTCGATCCCCAGCGAGATGTTGATAAGCGATACGCATTCACCGTGGATTGTGGCCGAGCCGCTCGTCGGCCTGTAGATGCCCGACAGCACGCGCAGCAGCGTCGTCTTGCCGGAACCGTTGTGACCGACAAGGCCGATCCGATCCCCCTCGTTCACGCAAAAGCTCACATCCTCCAGTCCGCGCACGATGACATGGCCATCGACCCGACGGTCGATCGCGCCGCCCGTGGCGACACTCAGCACCCTGTTCTTGAGCGAGCGGCTTGCCGCGTTGAAGACCGGGAATTCGACCGAGACGCCGGCCAATATGATGGAAGCCATAGCAGGGATCATAGCCAATAGGGGATGCGGTGACGATACCGGCCGAACAGCAACAGGGCGACCGTCCAGCCAACGATCGCAAACACGATGCAGGCCATCCAGCTCGTTGCGGACGGGAGTTCGCCCAGCAGCGGGTCGCGCACGACGCTGATGAAGTGGTAGAAGGGATTGAGGTCCAGCAGCATCTGCGAAATGCCCTCGGGCAGCGTTCGGGCCATCCACATCACCGGGGTCAGGTACATGATGACCTGCAGGAGATTCTGCATCACCTGCGTCATGTCGCGGTAGCGCGCGCACAGCACACCCAAAATAAGCATGATCCAGAGCAGGTTGAGCGACAAAATGACAAAGCCGGGCAGCGCCAGGAAAACGTGCCATGTCGGCATGCGCGCGACGGCCAGCAGGACGAGCGGGTAGATGAGAATGTTGTGGCCCAGAATGATGGCGTTGCGGTACTGCACGCGCAACACATGGGTGAACAGCGGCATGCGCACCTGAAGGATGATGCCCTCGGCCCCGATAAAGGCCATGCATCCCTCGTTGATCGACGACGAAATGTAGCCCCAGAAGATCAGGCTGACGCAAATGTAGGGGAGAAACTCCTGCATCGGCGTGCGAAAGAGGGTGCCAAAGACGAATCCGAGCGCGCCGATCAGCACGCCCATATTGATGGTCAGCCAAAACGCCCCGACCCGCGAGCGCCGGTAGCGCTGGGCCACGTCCTGCCAACTGAACGTCGTCGCCAGATGGTGTTTCTTCAGCGCGGCTCTTATGTCGGCGAACGCCTCTGCGAGGACGCCTGTCTTAGTCGGCAGCATATGTCGAGATGTCCCGATCGTGTGTTCTGCCCAGGCCCGGCTGTGTGCGAAAGGTTCGATACATTATTGCCCTGGCGGCATCAAGTTACGGTCTAATCGTATGAGATCGCCGTTCTTGTCTAACCAGGGGGCTAAACGCTTGTGGATATCGGCCAAAACATCAGGCTTCGTAATGAACTGGTTGCGGTCTGAAATATGTCGACGATGGAAAAAGTCTCTTTATCATAGTAAGTCCACCCGCAGTCGACGACCTGGCGCTTCCTGCTCTCGATTTCCTTCAGGAGATGCGAAACACGGCGTTTGCTCAAATTGTGGCAATCCTTAGCCCATTCCAACAGGCTGTAGTCCGAACAAACATAACGACCGACTTTCCATGTGGAGAGAAGCCTTCGACTCTCAATCTCGTCCATACTGAGGATGAGTGAGTGCGCCGCTATGCGTTCATAGAGGCGCATCCACGGCAGCATCACCGTATCGACCACGTGCGCAGGTTCTCCTCCGAACGTGTTTAGCCACGAGAGAACCGCGCTTTCCGGCTTTCGGATGGTGCAGATCGATTTTACGGAGCCGCTCCACAGCAAAGAGAGCAACTCATCGTCAGCGTCATGGGCCTTGTAGATAGCATGGGCAGTCTCATTCGACGTAAACTGCGCACGCCTGTCGGAAGTGACCAAAGCAACACTACCTCTCCGTGACAGGGCCCGCCTGACAACGTTGAAGGAGTAGGTGGATCCGCTGCGCGGCATTCCGGCGATGAAAATCAGCATTCTTTTCACGCAGTTTGACGGTTAGCCAAGTCGACCGATCCCACGAACCACAAGAGATAATGATTTCAACCTTCTGTCGTATTTCCACCTTCCAGAAACCGGCGATACCCTTGAAAACCCTGTCTATATTATCTCGATCTCGGGGAACGGAAAAATAAATCTACCGCCGTCGGCGAGATATTCGCGTTCACGACGCAGGATACCGTCCTTGAAATGCCAAGGCAGGACCAGAAAATAGTCCGGCTTCATCGCGCGCGCTTCGGCTTCAGAAATGATCGGTATGTGCGTCCCGGGGGTCATGCGGCCAAACTTTTCCGGATTGACTTCGGCGATGGCCGGGATCTCGGCTTGCGTGAAGTTGCAGAATTGCAGGACGACATTGCCCTTGGTCGAAGCGCCGTAGCCCAGCACCTTCTTGCCGTCGGCAACGAGTGTCCTGATAAGACGTGACAGGTCGTCCTTGTGCCGGAACACGCGCTCTTCGAAGTCGCGAAAAGGCCGCGGCGTGGACAGTCCCATACGGTCTTCCTGTTGCAGCAGCCAATCGATGACCGGCTGATCGGGTCTGAGGCTCAGGGCTGTTCAACGCTAACATCTTTGTGATCGGCTTTGATGCGTCGCGGGCAAAAGGGCGATTCCCTCCGGGAGATTTGTCTGAATCTATGCAGGGCAACCAATCATGAGGGTTGCACCGTTGCCCGGCACATTGCTGTCATTGTTTTCGCAGATCCCCGATCCACGCCGTGGCCAGGGGCAGATGTATCCCCAGGCGCCGATCCTGCTGTTCACGGTGCTGGCGATGCTGGCCGGGGCGGTTTCGTATCGTCAGGTCCACGCCTTCATCCGCATCCATCTTGTCCGCCTGAACGGCGTGTTCGGTAAGCGGTGCGCGAAGGCACCTTGCAATAGGCCGATGAACATGGAGTTTTCGGGCCATGACATTGGAACATGCAAGGGGCGATCTGGTCGCCGAGTTAAGCGGTGCCGCGGCGGCCGAAGATCGTGCAACGATGCCCGGGCGCTCGCGGCAACGGAGGCTATGGAGTTGCACCGAGAAGCGCGCGTTGGTCGACCTGGCGAGCGCGGCGGGGTCGTCGGTGACGGAGGTCGCGGAAGCGTTCGGCGTAGCTCCATCCCAGCTCTATGCCTGGCGCAAGCAGATGGCCGGCGGCGAGCTCGATACCGATCAGGCGATGGCAACTTTCGCACGGATCGAAGTGAACGATCTGCCCGAGGTCGAGCGTCCGGTCGCCGATTGCCCGGACCCGGCCGGCAGGATCGTCGTGGCCTTTCCGAGCGGCACGCGATTGCGGATCGACGGGATCGTCGATCCGACAGCACTGCGCATCGTTCTGGCGGAGGTGACCAGGTGATCACGGTGGTGCCGACCGACCGGATTTATCTGTGCTGCGGCGCGACCGACATGCGCCGCGGGATCAACAGCCTGGCGCGGATGGTGCAGCAGGTGCTCGCGCTCAACCCGCACACCGGCGCGATCTTCTGCTTCCGTGGACGCAAGGGTCATATCATCAAGATTCTGGCGCATGACGACCAGGGGTTCTGTCTGTTCACCAAGCGGCTTACCGATGGTTGTTTTGCCTGGCCAACTACCAGGGATCAGGTCGCCGTGTCGCTCACCAAGGCGCAGCTTTCGCTGCTTTTGGACGGGATCGATTGGCGCCGACCGAGCAAGATTTATCGACCGCGTTTGGCTGGCTGATTTTGATGTTTCTAATTGATTTTGTGTTGATTCTTCTTCCGTAACGAGGGTCTTTCGGGTATGTAATTTGGGTGTCGGAACAAGCTCCCTCAACCGCTGATTTCTTCGCCCGGATCGCCCTTCTGGAGGCGGCCGTTTCTGCCCGTGACATCACCATCGCCGAACGCGATGAGCAGCTTCGAAGAGAGCGCGCCGAGGCCGCACTTCGCATCCAGCGCCTGCAGCTGCGGATCGATCGCTTCAACCGCAAGGCCTTCGGCCGTTCGTCCGAGAAGCTCGGCCAGATGCTGCTCGAACTCGAAGATCTCGAGACCGATTTCGCCGCCAGCGTGCCGGATCTCGAGCTGCCCATCGTTGCTGACACCGACAAGGTCCGGGTGTTGCCGGTGCGTAAGTTCAACCCCAACCTGCCGCGCAAGCGGGTCGTTCGCGAGCCGTCTTGCGCATGCTGCCCGGGCTGCGGCGGCGATCTGCGCGCCATGGGCGAAGATGGCGACGAGATGCTCGATCTGGTCGCCCAGGCCTGGCAGGTTATGGAGACCATTCGACCCAAGTACAGCTGCCGGACCTGCGATAAAATCATCCAGGCGCCGGCGCCAGCCAAGGCCATTGCACGCGGTAAGCTCAGCTATGCCGCGCTCGCCCATATCATGATGGCCAAGTGGGGTTATCATCTGCCCTTCTACCGTCAGGTACAGATGATGGCCGCCAAGGGCGTCGATATCGAGCGTTCCACGCTTGCGCGCAGCGCCGGCTACGCCGCCGCTTTGCTCGATCCCATCTACAATCGCATCCGTGAGATCGGCCGTACCCGCAGCAAGATTCACACCGACGACACGCGGCTTCCGATCCTGGCGCCCGGCACCGGCAAGACCCACAAGGGCGCGCTCTGGGTTTATGTCGCCGACGACCGCAACTCGGGTTCGAAGGAGCCGCCGATCGCCTGGTATCGCGCCACCATGGGCCGCGCCGGCGAGAGCGTGATGAGCGAACTCGCCGGATTTGCCGGCACCCTCCAAGCCGACGGATTCAGCGGCTATAACCAGCTCTACAAGGGCGGCGCCATTCGAGAAGCAGCCTGCCTGGCCCATCTGCGTCGCAAGATATTCGACGTTCACGACAGCCAGCCGACCGAGCTCAGCACGACGGCCATGGCTGGTATCCAGGCGATCTACCGGATCGAGGAAGAGATACGGGGGCTCCCGCCCGCCGAGCGATTGGCCGCACGACGAAGGCGGACCCGACCACTGGTTCGCGCGCTGCGACGACAGCTCATGCGCCAGGGCAAGGGTTTGTCGCGCCATGCCGATATCGCCAAGGCCTTCGCCTATGGCACCAGGCGATGGCGCGCGTTCAATCGCTTCCTCTACGATGGCCAGCTCGAGCCCGACAACCTGATCGCGGAGCGGGCGATTCGTGGATTTACGGTCGGCAGGCGCAATTGGCTCTTCTCGGGCAGCTTCGCCGCGGCAGAGCGGTCAGCGGTCGTGCTCAGCATCATTGAGACCTGCAAGCTCTGCGGCGTCGATGCCGAAGCCTACATGGCCGACGTCACCGAGCGCATCCAGAATGATTGGCCAGCCTCGCGCTGGGACGAACTGATGCCGTGGAATTGGGTGCGCCGCCAAGAGATGCAGCTCTCCTTGGCGGCATGAGCGCGCTCGATGACATGGCGCTGTCGGACGAGGCGCTCGAGGCCTGGATGGCCGCCAAGACCAACCGCCCGCTGGTGCGGACCATGTCGGCGCTGGATGGCTTCGTAACGGCGGCGGTCACCGGGCCGCGCTACCCGGACCCGCAAGACTGGATGTGCCCGCTCATGGGGTTGCCGCGCGACGTCCTGGCCAAAGGGTCTGCAACCGATCACGCCGTGTTTGCCAGCGTCGCCAGGATCCACAACCGGATCAACGAGACGCTCTTCGACAGACCGCAGGATTATGCGCCCCGATTCGCAACCAAGCCCAGCGGCGGCATCGACCCCCGGCCGTGGTGCCAGGGGTTCTACGCGGCCATGAATCTCAACATCAAAAGCTGGAGACGGCTACTCGACCTCGACAACCCCAACCACGGCCTGCTGCTGCCGATCCTGATCTACTGCGTCGACAAAAGGGGAGGCCCGTCCTCGGCAAGCCCAGGCCGGGGCCCGAGACCGCGCGCTTCATCGAGCATGAGGCCTACAAAGACATCGCCCTCGTCATCCCCGCACTGCGCGAACTCCACTACGTCACCCGCTATGGCTATGGCAACCCGGAGTGATCGCCGCCGGCGCGCCGACTAACGGCTGACCTACCATAGACGCATCACAAGACGATATTGGGAGGTGCCTTGGCGCACCGCTTACCGTGTTCGGGGTCTCGGTGCGAAAGGCCCCAGCCTACTCGACGGTGCGGTTCATCCTTCGCGGTCTCGACGGGGCGGAGGTCGAAAGGGTGTTCCGCCAGCATGCGGCCGGCCTGCCGACGCCCCCCGGCCCAAGAGCCGGACGACGCCATGCCGGACGACGTCATGCCGGCGTGCGTGGCCATTGACGGCAAGACGCTGCGCGGCAGCTTCGACGCCTTCAACGATCGCAAAGCGGCGCATCTGCTGAGTGCTTTCGCCAGCGATGGTCAGATCATCCTCGGCCATCTGGCGATCGATGAGAAGAGCAACGAAATCCCCGCCGCCCAGGACTTGATCGCCACGCTGGGCCTGACCGGGCGCATGTTCACTCTCGACGCCATGCATGCCCAAAAAAACCTTCGCCGTAGCCCTGGCCACGGGTAACCATCTGCTGGTTCAACTCAAGGAGAACCAGCCCAATCTGGATGACGAGATTCGCGCCATCGTCGACAGCCGCACTCCCAGCGACACGGCCTCCTCACGCGA